>JANNJV010000368.1:0-8415 GCA_031395945.1 Gemmatimonadota bacterium
TCGCATCGACCGCGACGGGGCGACGTTCGCCGTCCAATCGACGACGAGTGGTGGTACGGAGCAGACCACGCGAGCCGCCGCGGTCGTCATCGCCACCGGATATTTCGGTTCTCCCAACCGGATCAATGTCCCGGGAGAAGATCTGCCGCACGTGAGCCACGTGTACCGCGAAGGGCACGAGGCGTTTCTCCAGCAGGCCGTGGTGGTGGGGGGCGGGAATTCCGCCGCGGAGGCCGCGCTCGATCTGTGGCGCTCGGGCGCGCAGGTAACGCTCGTGCATTTCGGTCCCACCTTCGACAAGAAGATCAAGCCGTGGGTGCTTCCGGACCTCGAGAATCGCATGCAGGACGGCAGCATCGCGGCTCGCTGGAACTCCCGCGTCACGCGGATCGACGGCGACGCCGTGTCCGTGATGACCGAAGCGCGCATCGAGCGGCTGGATGCCACGCGAGTGTACCTGCTCACGGGCTTTGCTCCAGACCTCGCGTTGTTGCGGCAGATTGGCGTTCCAATCGATCGCGAGACGGGCATTCCGTCGCACGATCCGGAGACGCTGGAGACCACGGTGCCCGGCGTGTTCATCGCGGGCGTCGTGGTGGCCGGGTTCGACGCCAACAAGGTCTTCATTGAGAACGGACGCTTTCACGGAGACAAGATCGTCGCCCGCATCCAGGGGCTGCGTCCTCCGCCGGAGCCCAGGCTCAGCGCGGAGCTGGATTCATGACGCGCGGTTGTCCGAGCTAATTTTGAACGAAGCCCGCGGATCACAGCCCACAACCCAAAGCCCACAGCCCTTGTCCTATCCCGACGTCCTTGAAAAACTCGTGTCGCTCGCCAAGCGGCGCGGATTCGTCTACCAGTCGTCGGAGATCTACGGTGGCGCCGCGTCCGTGTGGGACTACGGGCCGCTGGGCGTCGAGCTGAAACGCAATCTCCAGGACCGCTGGTGGCGCGACATGGTGCGGTTGCGCGATGACATCGAGGGGTTGGACAGTGCCATCCTCATGCATCCCAAGGTCTGGGAAGCCAGCGGCCATGTGAGCGGCTTCGTGGACCCGCTGGTGGAGTGCAAGAACTGCAAGCGACGGTTCCGTGCCGATGATCCCGCACTCAAGGGGGCGCCGGGCTCCCCGGCGGCGCAGTGTCCCGCATGCGGCATGAAGGGCACCATCGGAGAAGCGCGGCAGTTCAACCTCATGTTCAAGACGTTCATGGGGCCGGTGGAGGAGACGGCGGCGGTCGTCTACCTTCGGCCGGAAACCGCGCAGGGCACGTACGTCAACTTTTTGAATGTTCAACAAGCAACGAGACAACGCGTTCCCTTTGGCATCGCGCAAATCGGCAAGGCTTTTCGAAACGAGATTACTCCGGGAAATTTCATTTTTCGTACTCGCGAGTTCGAGCAGATGGAGATGCAGTTCTTTGTCGAGCCGGGCACCGACATGGACTGGTTCGAGAAGTGGCGCGCGGCACGCATGGATTGGCATCGCGGCCTGGGCCTCGCCGAGGACCGTCTGAAATACTACGACCAGAAGAAGGAAGAGCTGGCGCACTATGCGCGCGCCGCGACGGACATCCATTTCGATTTCGGCGGCTCGCTGGGTTTCGCCGAGATCGAGGGCGTTCACAATCGCGGCGACTTCGACCTCACGCAGCACCAGACGGTCTCGGGCAAGCGCCTGGAGTACGTGGACCAGGCCAACAACAAGCGGTATATCCCTTACATCGTCGAGACGGCGTGCGGCCCAAACCGAACACTGCTGGCGCTGCTGGTCAACGCATATGTGGAAGAGAAAGTGGAAGGCGAAGACGAAGGGCGTACGGTGCTGAAGCTGCAGCCCGCGCTTGCGCCCATCAAAGCGGGCGTCTTCCCGCTTGTGAAGAAGGACGGCATGCCCGAATTCGCGACCAAGCTCGCCGCCGAGCTGCGCACCCGATTCCCGGTTTTCTATGACGAATCCGGTGCCATCGGCCGGCGGTATCGCCGCCAGGACGAGGTGGGCACGCCGTTCTGCGTCACCATCGACGGGCAGACGACACAGGATTCCACCGTCACCATTCGCGATCGAGATACGTTGAAACAGGACCGTGTCGCCGCCGACCGGGTCTCCGACTGGATATCGCAGCGACTCAACGATCAATGAAGGCAACCGCGAGTCCGTCGCTCGACCGGTTGCGTCGGGACGGCCAGGCGTTCAGCGAAGAAATTTCGCGCGAGTACTATCTCGCGGCCGCGGGGCTCAAGCCCACCGCCGAGTTGCAGCCCATCTACGAGAAGTACTCGGCGATCATGTCGCCAGAAACGCTCGCGATGACGCTCGAGTCGTTTCGCGAAGCGACGCCGGGCACGGAAGAGCAGCGGCAGGCGCGCATACTGCTGGAGTGGCTGGCGGGCCTGCAGAGCGGTCGGCAGCTCGCCCCGCTGGAAGAACGCGAGATCGCGTGGGAAGCGTCCGCGATGATCTCGCTGCCGGACGGATCGCAGCTCCAGTTCGAGCGCTCTCCCATCGAGATGGCGAATTCAACGGACCGTGCCCACCGGTTGGCCATTCACAAGGCGCGCTCGTCGCTGGTGGAGCAGGAGCTCGCCCCGCTGCGTCGCGAACGGTTTCAGCGCGAACGTGACATCATCGAACGGCTGGATCTGGCCGACGGCTACAATGCCACGTGGGAGCTGCTCGCGGGAATCTCGCTGGCCGATCTCCGCGAGCAATGCGAGCGGTTCCTCAAGGACACGCAGGCGATGTGGGATGACACGTTCCCTGCTTTCGTCCGGCGGGTGCTCAAGATCGAGCCACGTGACGCGACGCGCGCCGACGCACTCGCGCTGTTTCGCGCGCGCGAATTCGACGCGTACTTCCCGGCCGCGCAGATGGAAGGCCGGGTGCAGGGCCAGGTGCGTGACATGGGCGTGGATCCGCTGGCGTCGGGACGAATTCGCCTGGATACGGGGGAGCGTGAGGGAAAGCGATCGCGCGCCTTTTGCGCGCCCGTGCGCGTCCCGGAAGAGGTGTACCTCGTGCTGCGGCCACACGGGGGACAGACCGACTGGAGCACCTTCCTCCACGAGCTGGGGCACGCGCTGCATTTCGCCTATGCGAGATCTGACTATCCGTTCGAGTACCGCTGGTTGGGCGACAACTCGGTGACGGAGTCGTACGCCATGCTCTTCGACGGCCTGCTGCAGGACGGTGGCTGGCTCAAGCGATACACGGATCTGGGAGAGACCCGCATTCAGTCATTCGCGCGCACCATTGGATTCGAGGAGCTGCACTACCTCCGTCGCTACTGCGCCAAGTTCATCTACGAAACGCAACTCTACAGCGGCCAGGTGCGCTGGGAGTCGCTGCCGGATCTGTACGTCGAGCTGCTGAGCCAGGCGACATCGTTCGCGTATCCGGCGTCCGACGCCTTCGTTGACGTGGATCCCGGCTACTACTCGGCGCGTTATCTGCGAGCCTGGCAGCTCCAGGCGCTGCTCGACGAAACGCTCACGGAGCGCTACAACGAGGATTGGTGGCGCAATCCGGGCGCGGGGCCGTGGGTCGTGGAGTCGCTCCTCCGCGAGGGGCAGCGCGAGCTGGCGCACGAGCAAGCGAAGCGCGTCGCCGGCCGCGAGCTTTCGTTCGCTCCGCTCGTTCGGGAGATCGAGCGCCTGTTGGCCTGACTGATCCGCCGCGGCAGGTGATTAGGCTCAAGCATGCCAACGGAATGATATGACTCGTCCCCTTGCTGTGGTCACCGGGGCGTCGCGCGGCATCGGCCGCGCGGTGGCGCTTCGTCTCTCGACCCGCCACGACATCATCGCCATCGCGCGTTCCAAACCGCACCTCGAGGAGTTGGCGGGCGAGATTCGCGGGAAGGGCGGGGAGTGTCGCGTCGTCGCGGTCGATTTGCGAGATCCCAAGGCGATTGCCCGCGGCCTGGAGGGTGTGAATGCGGACGTCTTGGTGAACAACGCGGGACTGGGCCCCATCAAGCCCTTCCTGGAGCTCACCGCCGAGGAATGGCACACCATGGTGGACGTCAACTTCAACGCGCTTTTTCACGTGACCCGGGCGCTGCTGCCGGGGATGACGTCGCGCGGCCGCGGCCACGTGGTGGTGATCGGATCCATTGCGGCGCGCAGCGCATTCGTGGGCGGCTCCTGTTACGCCGGCACTAAACACGCCGCACAGGCATTTGTCGAGTGTCTCAACCTCGAGGTCCGCGATCGCGGGGTGAAGATCTCGATCGTAAATCCAGGATCCGTGGCCACGGAGTTTTCGCACCGTGCCGACCCGGGGTGGATGCTGAGCGCGGAGGAGGTGGCCGAGAGCGTGGCGCACGTGATCGACACGCCACCAGATGTCCTCGTGCACAGCCTGGAGATCCGCGCGCTGACGCCTCGCAAATAGTCTCTGGCTCCCTCGCGGGTATCGTTATAGGTTCCTTTTCCGTGGGCACGCATCCGCTCGCTGACACCGTTCGCGTCCGGCCTTTGACTCTGGACGGCACAGACGTCGGCCTTCGCGAGCTCATGGCGGTCCGTGAAATCGCCGAAGCTTTCCTCACGGCGGGCCGGCCGGGCGACGTCTATCAGTTTGCCCTCGATCGCGTCAGTCCCGTGGTGGGCTCCACGTTCGCGTGCATCTATCTCATCGACGACGCGTCCGATTTGATGCACCTCCAGGCCGTGCACAACTGGCCTGCGCGTTATGCGCCTTTTCTCGGAAAGGTTCGCGTCCGCCTTGGCTCGGGTCCCAGCGGTCAGGCGGCCAGTGAGCGTCGCGTCATCGAGGTTCCGGACATCTTCGCTGACCCGTCGCTGCAGGATTGGCAGGAAGTGGCGAACGAGCTGGGATTCCGCTCGCTGGTCGCGCTGCCACTGCAAACCAACGACGCCGTGCTGGGCGCGGTGGCATTCTACTTCGAGGCATCGGGCCGCGTCACCAACGAAGCGCGTGGATTGCTGCAGGTGGTTGCCGATCAGCTGGCTGCCACGGCGGAGAAGGCGCGACTGATCGAAACGCTCGAGGGCGCCAACGCGGCGCTGCAACACACCAATGCCGAGCTCGAGAAGCAGAACGCAGCCATTCTGGAGGCGCGCCGGCTTCAGGACGAGTTTCTGGCCAATGTGTCGCACGAGTTGCGGACTCCGCTCACCGCCGTGCTGGGTTATCTGTCGCTCATGGAGGAAGGGCTTGCCGGTCCGGTGTCGCCGGAGCAGCAGCAGACGCTCTCGCAGGTGAAGGGATCCAGTGAAAAGCTTCTCGAGATCATCGGGGATCTGCTGGAGCTCACGTCCCTCAAACGT
Organism: Gemmatimonadota bacterium; assembly: GCA_031395945.1. Classification (GTDB taxonomy): domain Bacteria; phylum Gemmatimonadota; class Gemmatimonadetes; order Gemmatimonadales; family Gemmatimonadaceae; genus DASPMP01. The sequence goes on from JANNJV010000368.1 coordinate 5,297, forward strand.
CACGAGCTCACGCTGCAGGTCACCGAGTTCGATGCTCGCGAACCGCTGCGCGCCGCTTTGAAGGCGACCAACGGGAAAAAGGACGCGGTCACACTCATCGTCGATGAAGGGAGCGCCGGTCAGGCGATGCGAAGCGACAAGCGAAAAGTGGCGCGCCTCATCGCTGTGCTGCTTGGCAACGCCTTCAAGTTCACGGAAAGAGGTGAAGTGCGAGTCACCGTTCGGCAGCGCGGCAACTGCGTGGTGTACCGCATCGCGGACACCGGAGTCGGGATTTCCGCCGTCGCGCAGCGGTTCGTCTTCGAGGAATTCCGGCAAGAGGACGGGTCCGCCACGCGCCGTTACGGCGGCTCGGGACTGGGCCTGGCCATTGCCCGGCGCCTTGCCAGAATTCTGGGTGGGGACATCAACTTGTCGTCGGAACAGGGCAAAGGCTCTACCTTTGAGGTTGAGCTTCCGCTGGCGTTCACGAAGTCAGCGCGCGCGTAGCTCGAGTCGAAAACCCCTTGCACGTCTTGCCGCGTGCACGAACCGGTCTGACATGGCACCCTCGCAACGCACCCTTCAGGAGCACCTCACGCCGCTGTCGTCGCAGGAGGTGCTGACGCGCGCCAAGGAATTCTTCACGCAGCGCAATCCGCTGTACGCCACCTTTCTCGACCAGGAAGGTCCCACCCATGCCACGTTTCGAGGGCAGGGCGGCGAGGAAATCGTCCTGGCCACGAGCCCGAAAGACGGTGCCACGCTCGTCACGGGGTCCACGTACTTGTTCGACATGCAGCTGGCCCGTTTCTTCTCGACCTTGCCGCTGGTGGAGTCCACGTGACCGCGGCCGCACCGGTGCCGTTCGTCACACAGCTTCGTGCATCGCGTCCGGCCATCGCGATAGCTGCGCCTGGCGCTGGCGTGTTCACCATCCGCGTCACCGCCTCCGACGTATGGGACACGGTCCGAATCACCGCGCGTCCCGAGACGACGGTGGACGAAGTGAAGCAGCGCGCGGTGGCCGCGTTTTACGCCGAGGACGCAGTGGCGGACGACTTCGTGTTGAAACTGCGCGGTTGGGAGATGCTCGATGAGCGCGCGGCCCTCGCCGATAGCGGCGTGCTTGACGGATCGACGATCCTGTTGGCGTATCGTCGTCGTCGGCCAATCAAATGATGCGTTTGGGCCTTTGAGCTCTGGGCTTTGGGCTCTGAGCTTCAGACGACCAGCGCAAAGCCCACGACCCACAGCACAAAGCCCAGAATGCCTACTGCATTCGTCTCCCATTCCGACTGCGGTCGGCATGACACGGGATGGGGCGCGCCGGAACATGTCGGCCGCCTGAGGGCCATTCCCAAAGCGTTGCGCGAGCAGCCCGACCTGTTTCACGCGTTACACCACGCCGAAGGGCGCCATGCCACGGCGGATGAAATTGCGCTCGCCCACGACCGCGACTACATCGCCGCCGTCGACCAGTTCGTGAAAGCGGGGGGCGGCCAGCTGGACGCCGACACGGTCGTGAGCGAGGGCTCCTGGGCCGCGGCAACGGCGGCCGTGGGCTGCGTTCTCGAGGCGGTGGACATGGCGATGGACGGACGCGCCGAGCGGGCATTCTGCGCGGTGCGTCCGCCCGGGCATCACGCGGTGCGCGACCGTTCCATGGGGTTCTGTCTCTTTGGTAACGTGGCCATCGGAGCGCATTACGCCAGGTCGCGGCACCGCCTGGAGCGCATTCTCATCATCGATTGGGATGTGCACCACGGCAATGGGACGCAGGCGCTGGTGGAGCACGAGCGCGACATCCACTTCATCTCCATGCACCAATGGCCGTGGTACCCCGGCACAGGCGCCGCCGCCGACCGCGGGCCGCATCAGAACGTCTGGAACGTGCCCATGCGCGCGTCGCTCGCTCCGGAGACCTACGTCGCTGCACTGTTGCGTGCCGTGGACGATGCCACGCGCGGCTTCGTCCCTGACCTCGTCCTGATCTCCGCGGGATTCGATTGCCTGAAAGGCGATCCGCTTGGCGGCTTTACCCTCGAGCCTGAGCACCTGGCCAGGCTGACCACCGAGGTGGTGGATCGGGCCAGCGACTGGTGTGGCGGCCGGGTGATCAGCGCCCTGGAAGGCGGCTACGCTCCGGAACGCCTGGGCCACGCCAGTGTCTCGCATATGCGGGCGCTCGCGGAAATGGCTACCTTCGGGGCATGACCGAGCCCGCCAAACCCCTGGCGGATACATCTCGACCGGCGATCCTCTATGTGGACGCCGACGGCAAGCTTCAGCGAGATCTCAGTATCGCGGAGCTTTCGAACGTCATCCGCACTGGCGCGGGTGAGCTGTGGGTGGACATGCGGGTCACCAGCCGCAGTTGCATCGCCATGCTCGACAACGTGTTCGCGTTCCACCCACTGGCTATCGAGGACGCGCTCAACCCGGTGAGCCGGGTGAAAGTGGACGAGTACCCCGGCTTCCTGTTCGCCATCGTGCGCGGTGTTCGTTTCGCGGCGGAAACCGACGATCCCTACGATCTCGAGACCTTCAACATCTCGTTCTTTCTGGGACCCAACTACATCGTCACTGTTCACGGCAGTGATACCGGCATTTTCGACGGCGTCGCGGACCGCGTCGTTCGCCATCCCGATTTGCTGCAGCGCGGCGCGGAGCGCGTCATGCACGCCATCATGGACGGCGCCATCGACGCGTACTTTCCTATTCTCGACCAGATCGACGAGTTCATCGATAGTGTCGAATCGCGCGTGTTCGGCGAATTCGATCAAACCGCGCTTCAGGACATCTTCCATGTGAAGCGCCTGGTGCTCAGCCTGCGACGTCACCTCAGTCCGCAGCGTGAGGTATTCAGCGTCCTGTCCAACCGCCCGACGCCGCTGCTGGCGCCGGACACGCAGATGTATTTCCGCGACATCTACGACCACAACCTGCGGATCAACGAGTCGCTGGAGACCTTCCGCGATCTGCTGGGCAGCACGCTGGACAGCTATCTCACCCAGGTGTCCAACCGCCTGGGATCGATCACCAAGGGCCTTTCGGTGGTTGCCACGATTAGCATTCCCTTCGTGGTGGTGAGCGGTATGTGGGGAATGAACTTCGCCCATATTCCGCTCGCGGAGCAG
>JANNJV010000392.1:0-10005 GCA_031395945.1 Gemmatimonadota bacterium
GGTGATCGAGAGCGTCGGCGAAAGTCTCGAGGATCCAGTTAGTGGACGGCGCCGGCGCCGACGCCGCAGAAGCGGCCGGTTGGATCGCCCAGCACAGGGCGATCTCGACGTGCCGCACGGTGACGCCCTAAGCGGTGACACCCCACGCGGCGAGATTCCACCTCGGCCGAAGCAATCACCATGATCCTGTTCCGCGTTGCTCTGCATATTGTCCCCCGCCGCGGTCTCCTGGATCCGCAGGGGAAAGCCGTCGCCGACGCGCTCCACACGCTTGGCTTCAAGTCTGTGGAGGACGTGCATGTGGGCCGTCATGTCGTGGTCGAGCTCAAGGCGCGGGATGCCGCGGATGCCGAGAAGGAGGCGCGAGCGATGTGCGACAAGTTGCTCGCCAATCCGGTGACCGAGGACTTCGAGGTTGCCCGGGTGAGCGCTGCATGAAGTTCGGCATCGTGACGTTTCCGGGCTCAAACTGCGACTACGACACCTGGCATGCCATCGTGGACGTTCTGGGCGAGGAGGCCGTTTACCTGTGGCACAAGGATCGTGATCTCGTGGGAGCCGATGTCGTCGTGCTCCCGGGCGGTTTCAGTTACGGCGACTACCTGCGTGCAGGGGCCATCGCGCGCTTCAGCCCCATCATGACGGAAGTGGCCGCTCACGCAAAGCGCGGCGGTCCAGTGTTGGGTATTTGCAACGGATTCCAGATCGCGTGCGAGGCGGGCTTGCTACCGGGTGCGCTGCTGCGCAACGAGAGTCTGCGTTTCGTGAGCGAGCCGGTGCAGCTGCGCGTGGAGAATGCCGATACCCTTTTCACGAACCGCTACGACGTCGGCCAGATCCTGACCATGCCCATCGCGCACGGCGACGGCCGGTACACCGCCGACGAAAAGACGCTCGATCGCCTGGAGGGCGAAGGCCAGGTCGTGCTGCGATACGTTCACAGCGCGGGCGACGCCGACGAATACTGGAGCCCCAACGGCGCCATGCGTGCCATCGCGGGCATTGTGAATGTCGCCGGCAACGTCATGGGGCTCATGCCACATCCGGAGCGGGCGGTGGATCAGTTGCTCGGCTCCATAGACGGAATCGGGATTTTCGAGTCCATGCTGGCCAGAGTGGAAGCGTAAGACATCGTATCAGGACCTTCAACCGAACGCATAGATGACCCACAGACGAAGCGAAGATCAGCCCAGCCGGAACGAGGACGAATACTTCGCGAAACAGGACGCGGAGCTGCTTAAGCAGATGCGTGATAAGCTGGACGGTGAACGCAAAGCGCAGGAACGGAAGCAGAGTCTGATGAAATGCCCAAAATGCGGCGGCGATCTGAAAGAGAAAAAGATGGCCGATGTGACGGTGGACGTGTGCCCCGACTGCGGTGGCATGTGGCTGGACGCGGGTGAGCTCGACCTGCTGCGGCACGTCCAGAAGTCGGGTGGCAATGTGTTCAAGTCCCTGTTCGATCTCATGCCCGGCAAGTCGGCCTCGCGCAAGTGAAAGTTGTCCCGCGGCCAGGCGATCCGAAGATCACTCCAGCGCTCGTTGCCGAGCACGGGCTGACGGAAGACGAGTACGCCATGCTCGTCAACATGCTCCAGCGCGAGCCGACATTTACCGAGCTCGGGATCGTGAGCGCGCTCTGGAACGAGCACTGTGCGTACAAGCACTCCCGGCCGCTGCTTCGGACGCTGCCAACCAAGGCACCGTGGGTGCTGCAGGGTCCCGGCGAGAACGCCGGCGTCATCTCGATCGGCGACGGTATCGCCGTAGCGTTCAAGATCGAGTCGCACAATCACCCGTCGGCGGTCGAGCCGTACCAGGGCGCGGCTACCGGCGTCGGCGGCATTCTGCGCGATGTATTCACCATGGGGGCACGCCCCATCGCCTTGCTCGATTCCCTGCGATTCGGATCGCTCGATTCGTCGCGCGCGCGTTATCTCTTCGCCGGCGTCGTGAAGGGTATCGGCGACTATGGCAACTGTGTGGGCGTGCCAACCGTGGGGGGCGAAGTGGTCTTCGACGAGGCCTACGAGGGCAACCCGCTCGTGAACGCCATGTGTATCGGCACGATGCGCGAGGATGAGCTGATGCGCGCCGTGGCGCAGGGCGTTGGCAATTCGATCATTGCCGTTGGAGCGCGTACGGGGCGCGACGGCATCCATGGCGCTTCGTTCGCGTCGGCTGACCTTTCCGCGGAGAGCGAGGCCAAGCGGCCGCAGGTGCAGGTGGGCGACCCCTTTACCGAGAAGTTGCTGCTGGAAGCCAGCCTCGAGCTGATTCGCAGCGGCGCGATTGTCGCGATTCAGGACATGGGTGCCGCCGGGTTGGTTTCGTCATCAGCGGAGATGGCGGCGCGTGGCGACGTCGGCGTCACGATCGACACCACCAAGGCGCCGACGCGCGAGCCGGGTATGACGCCGTACGAGATTCTGCTGAGTGAGTCACAGGAGCGCATGCTCGTCATCGCGAAACGTGGGCGTGAAGCCGAAGTCAGCCGGGTGCTCGAGAAATGGGACCTCACTGCGGCCGTGATCGGCGAGGTCATTGCGGAGCCGGTGTACCGTGTGACCGAGGGCGATCTCGTCGTGGCCGAATTCCCCGGTAACCGGCTGGTGACCGACTGTCCCACCTACACGCCGCCCGCACGGGAGTCCGAGGCGATCAAAGCCCTGCGCGAGCGCGATGTGGCGGCGACCGCGGAGCGCGCCGAGGAGGCCGATCCCCGCTGGACCCTGACGCAGCTCCTGTCGTGTCCCACGATCGCGAGCAAAGCGTGGGTGTACCGCCAGTACGATTCCACGGTGCGAACCAACACGGTGATTGGGCCCGGTGGCGACGCAGCAGCGCTCCGCATTCGCGGCACCAACAAAGGCCTGGCGGCAACCACAGATTGCAATGGCAGGTATTGCTATCTGGATCCACGCATGGGCGCGCGTATCGCGGTGGCCGAAGCGGCACGCAACGTGGCGTGCACCGGCGGTCGTCCGCGCGCCATCACGAACAATCTCAACTTCGGTAACCCGAAGCGGCCCGAGGTCTACTACCAGCTGAGGGAAGCAGTCGCGGGTATGGCGGAGGCGTGCACGATCCTGGGCACTCCCGTCACCGGCGGAAATGTCTCGTTGTACAACGAGCACCCCGCCGGCGCGGTGTACCCCACGCCGGTTATCGGGATGATCGGCGTCATCGAGTCTATCGCTCACGTGACGCGGTCCACGTTCGAAACGCCCGGCGATGCGATTGTTCTCCTTGGCGAGCCCACCGACGAGATCGGCGGCAGTGAGTATCTCCATGCGATTCACGGCCTAGTGGCCGGCGCGCCGCCCCGCTGCGATCTGGAAAAGGAACGCGTGCTCATCGAGGCACTGCTCGAGAGCATCACAGCCGGCACCGTGCGGTCAGCGCACGATTGCAGCGACGGTGGGCTCGCGGTGGCCCTGGCCGAATGCGCTATCATGAACCGCGCTCGCACGTGTGGCGCGGAGCTGGACCTCAGCGCGTGGACGGGTCTTCCGTTGCGCGCGCTGCTGTTTGGCGAAGCGCAGGGCCGCGTGGTCGTGTCGACGGCCGCTGCCCCAGCTGTTCTCGCCGTCGCGAAGAAGCATGGCGTCCCCGCTCGAGTCATTGGAGCGGTGCGCGCGTCAGACACGCTCCGCATCAAGGTCGGGGCGCGCGTGATCGACGCGCCGCTGGCCGTGCTGTCCGAGGCCTATCACGAGGCGATTCCGCGCCGCATGGCCCCCCTCCGTAGCGCAAAGCCCGTCGACGTTGCACTCACCGCCGCAGCCACCGCCTGACATGTGTGGCATTTTTGGAATCCACGGCCACAACGATGCGGTGCATCTGGCGCAGCTTGGCCTGTATGCCCTGCAGCATCGCGGGCAGGAGTCGGTGGGCGTAGCGGTATTCGACGAGCAGAGCGGCGCGCGTGTCGTTCGATCCATGGGTACGATCTCCCCCGGGATGGCGTCGGAGCTGGATGAGCTTCACGGTCGGACGGCGGTCGGGCACACGCGATACAGCACCGCAGGCTCATCCACCATCGAGAACGCACAGCCGGTGTTCGTCCGATCGCGCGGCGGACACATCGCCCTGGCGCACAATGGCAACCTCATCAACGCGGGGGAGTTGCGTCAGGACCTCGAATCCACAGGGTCGATCTTTTCATCCACCATGGATTCCGAAGTCATCGTTCACCGCCTGGCTAAATCCAGCGCCACGACACCCGAGGGGCGAGTCGCCGACGCGCTGCAGGGAGTGGAGGGCGCGTACAGCCTCATCATCGGTTTCGACGATACGCTCGTGGCCGCGCGCGATCCGCGTGGCTGGCGCCCGCTGGTGATGGGTCGGTTGAATGGCTCCGTCGTCTTTGCCTCTGAGACCTGCGCCCTCGACATCGTTGGCGCCAAATACGAGCGTGAAGTTGGCCCTGGCGAGGTCCTGGCGGTGAACGCGCAGGGGGTGCACTCCGCATTCCCGCTCCCGAAACAGGAGCTCAAGCGCTGTGTGTTCGAGTACGTCTATTTCGCGCGGCCGGATAGCAAGGTGTTCGCTGGTGGCTCGGTCGACCGTGCCCGTCGCGCGCTGGGACGGCAGTTGGCGAAGGAACACCCGGCCCCGGACGCGGAGCTCGTGTTCTCAGTACCGGACTCGTCGAATTCCGCCGCCCTTGGATTCGCCGAGATCAGCGGCCTGCCGTACGAGCTCGCGCTCATTCGTAACCATTATGTCGGCCGCACCTTCATTCAACCGACGCAGAAGGATCGCGACGCCAAAGTGAAAGTGAAGTACAACGCCGTGCGCGAGGTGATCGAAGGCAAGAGCGTGGTGATGGTGGACGACTCGATTGTTCGCGGGACCACTACTCGCGGCCTGGTCGCGTTGGTGCGCGCGGCGGGAGCGCGCGAAGTGCACATGCGCATCAGCTCCCCGCCAATCACCGGGCCGTGCTATTACGGCATCGATACTCCCAACCGCGAGGAGCTCATCGCGGCGAACTTGGACCTCGAGCAGATTGCGCAACACCTGGGTGTGGACAGTCTCGGCTATCTCTCCCTGGAAGGAATGTTGAAGTCCGTCCCTGATGGCCCGCACGGCTTCTGCCACGCATGCTTCTCCGGTGACTATCCCACGCCGCCGCCCGCCGACCCAGACAAGCTCCGCTTCGGCTGCGGCTGTTGACGCGCCGATGAGTACCGGTGCCGCGGGCAAGTCCGTCTACTTCTTTGGAGCGGGCGCTGCGGAGGGCACGCGCGAGATGAAGGCGGTTCTCGGTGGGAAGGGTGCGAATCTCGCCGAGATGACCAACCTGGGTGTGCCCGTTCCGCCGGGGTTCACGATCGCCTGCGTCGTGTGCGTCAGGTATCTGCGCGGGGGCCATTACACCGACGCGCTCCGGACCGAGGTAGGCCAGCATCTCGAGCAGCTCGAGCGTGCCACGAGCCGCGGCTTCGGCGACGCGACCAATCCCCTGCTCGTGTCCGTGCGCTCGGGCGCGCCGGTGTCCATGCCAGGCATGATGGAGACCATTCTCAACCTCGGCTTGAATGACGTGACCGTGCTTGGCCTCGCGCACCTGAGCGGGAACGCGCGCTTCGCCTACGACTCGTACCGGCGCTTCATCCAGATGTATGGCGACGTCGTGCTCGGCGTACCCTCAGCGACCTTCGAGCACTTACTATCGGCCAAGCGGCTCACGGCGGGCGTGAGTGACGACGCCGATCTGACGGAAGAAGTGCTTCGGAATCTCGTCGAGGAATACAAGGCGCTGGTGCGATCACAGACGGGATCCGACTTCCCCATGGATCCGCGCGAGCAGCTGTGGGGCGCCATTCAGGCGGTCTGGCGCTCGTGGACCCTGAAGAAAGCAGTGGACTATCGCAGGGTGAATCGCATCCCGGACGACGTGGGCACGGGCGTGAGCATCGTGGCCATGGTGTTCGGAAACATGGGAAACGATTCGGGTACCGGCGTCGCCTTCACGCGTGATCCGTCCACAGGCGAGCGGAAGCTCTACGGAGAATTTCTCCTGAATGCGCAGGGTGAGGATGTCGTGGCGGGCATCCGCACGCCACTCGGCATCGGCGACATGGCGCACAAGCTCCCGGAGGCGTTCAAGGAATTGATGCGAACCCAGGAGCGTCTGGAGCAGCATTTCCACGACATGCAGGACATCGAGTTCACGGTCGAACGCGGCACACTGTACGTGCTGCAAACGCGCAGCGGCAAGCGAACCGCGGCGGCGGCGGTACGCGTCGCGACGGACATGGTGGACGAAGGTCTCATCGACTCAGCCACGGCAGTCACGCGCGTGGACCCGGAGCAGCTCAATCAGCTGCTTCACCCCGTCATCGACGCGGGCGCGCGCGCTGTTCCTCTCTGCGTCGGACTGCCCGCCAGCCCTGGGGCCGCCAGTGGCATAGCGGTGTTCGATCCCGACGTCGCCGACCTGAGAAGGGCCCAGGGACAGGACGTGATCCTCGTGCGCGACGAGACCACACCAGAGGACTTTCATGGCATCGTCGCTGCGCGAGCCGTCATCACCGCTCGCGGCGGTATGACCAGCCATGCCGCGGTTGTGGCGCGGGGCATGGGCAAATGCGCCGTCGTGGGCTGCAAGGACATTCACGTCGATCTCCACGCGCGCCAGTTTCGGGTGAATGATCGCGTCATCAAGGAAGGCGAGTGGATCACGGTGGATGGCGCAACCGGACGGATATTCGTGGGCCACCTGCCAACGATTCCGAGTGAAGTGGTGCAGGTGATTCGGGGCATGCTACGCGCCGAAGCGGCGCCCAGCTACCAGGCGTTCGCGCGCCTGCTGTCCTGGGCCGATGAAGCGCGAACGCTGGGCGTGCGCGCGAATGCGGACACACCGAACGATGCCCGCGTGGCTCGCGGGTTCGGCGCCGAGGGCATTGGATTGTGCCGAACTGAGCACATGTTCTTCGAGGGCGACCGCATCCATGCTATGCGCGAGATGATCGTGGCGCGCGACGAGCCCGGCCGGCGGCGCGCGTTGCAGAAACTCCTGCCGCTGCAACGCGACGACTTCGACGGCATCTTCGGCGCGATGGACGGCTACCCGGTCACCATCCGGCTCCTGGATCCCCCGCTGCACGAGTTTCTGCCCCACGGCGGCGAAGAGAGCAAGCTGCTGGCGCGTCAACTTGGTCTCACACGGCAGGCGCTGGCGCACATCGTGGAATCACTGCGCGAGACCAATCCCATGCTGGGCCACCGCGGCTGCCGCTTGGGCATTACCTATCCCGAGATCACCGAGATGCAGGCGCGCGCGATCTTCGAGGCCGCCATTCGAGCCAAGCGGCGTGGCGTGGACGTCGAACCCGAGATCATGATCCCGCTTGTTGCAACCCGAAAGGAGTTCGATCACCAGCGCGCCATCGTGGAAGACGTCGGTCGTCAGGTGCTGGGCGGGATGGGCGAATACCTCCCCTATACCATAGGGACGATGATCGAGCTGCCACGCGCCGCGCTGACGGCAGACCAGATCGCCGTTACGGCCGAGTTTTTCTCCTTTGGAACCAACGACCTCACGCAAACGACGTTCGGCTTGAGCCGGGACGACGCGGGGCGGTTCCTGCCGAGCTACGTAGATCAGGGCATTCTCCCGGACGACCCCTTTCAAGTGATTGACGAGGACGGCGTGGGCCGCTTGATCGAGTTCGCCATCACCAACGGACGTCGCGTTCGGCCGGATTTGAAAATTGGCATCTGCGGCGAGCACGGCGGCGATCCGCGCTCGGTGCGCTTCTGTCATGGCATCGGAATGAACTATGTCTCGTGCTCGCCCTATCGCGTTCCCATTGCCCGCCTCGCAGCGGCCCATGCCGCGTTGGCTGGCGCGCAATCATGAGCGTTTCCCCGCTGTCGCTGAGCGGTGAGAGCCTTCGCATCGCGCTCGTCACCGAGTACTACTATCCACACCTCGGTGGCATCTGCGAGCACGTGCACTACTTCGCGCGTGAAGCCCGCCGACGCGGCCATGCCGTGGACATCATCACCTCACACATTCCGCATTCGGGGCCCGCGCCGGAGCACGTGATTCGGCTGGGCCGCAGTGTGCCTTGGTACATCAACGGGTCGCAGTCGCGCGTAACCGTCGGCCGCACCCTCCGGCGCGACATGCGTCAGGTGCTTCGCGACGGCGCCTACGACGTGGTGCACGTGCACTCGCCGCTGACGCCAGTGCTGCCGTTGTTGGCGGTGGAAGAGGCTGAGGTGCCGGTGATCGGCACGTTCCATACATACTTTGACCGGTCTGTCGGCTACCGGGTATTTCGTCGGAAATTCCAGCGGCATCTGGACAGCTTGAGCGCTGCCATCGCCGTATCGCAGTCCACCATCGTGGCGCTGGAGCGCTACTTCGACGCCGACTGGATCATCATACCGAACGGCGTGGATACGGATGTGTTTCAGCCGGACGTCGTCCGGCCTGAGGTGATGACGTCGGACAAGCCCGTCATTCTCTTTCTGGGCCGATTTGATCGGAGAAATGGACTTTCGACGTTGATCGATGCCTTCAAACGTGTGAAGGCCCGTGGGCGCCGCGCCCAGCTCGTCGTGGTCGGCGACGGCCCGCTCAGGCACAAGTACTTTCGTCAGGCCGGTGGCGACCGCGACATCACATTCGTCGGTGCGGTGCTGGACGGGCGGCCTGCGTACTATGCGCACAGCGCGATCTACGCCTGCCCAACCACGAAAGCCTCGTTCGGCATCACGCTGTTGGAAGCCATGGCATGCCGGACGCCGATCGTCTGCTCGGACATTCTCGGGTTCCGTGATGTCGTGCAACATGGCCGCGAGTCGCTGATGGTACCGCGAAGTGACCCTGACGCCCTCGCGAATTCGCTCGTTCGCCTGCTGGATGACCCCACGCTCCGCGAGCGCTTAGGTGAGACGGGGCGGATCCGCGCGCTCGAGTATGACTGGCGCCACGTTTCGAGCACGGTGCTCGACGTCTACCGCGACGTCCTGGGCCACACGCGAACCGGCGCCGGCGTTTAGGGACACGTATCGTGCTTGGTGCGCTGGTTCTCTCTGCGGTGATGGTGGCTGCCGCTGGCGCGGCGCATGGCGCCTTTCATCGAAACAGCCCCGTATTCGGACGCGCGCTCGGTCGATTGCCTACACGAGAAAAGATTGTCGCGCTCACCTTCGATGATGGGCCGAATCCGGACGCCACGCCAGCGATCCTCGAGGTTCTACGAGCCGAGAACGTGCCGGCGACGTTCTTTATGCTCGGCCGTCACGTTGAGCGATGGCCGGACATCGCGCGGCAAGTCGCGACACAGGGTCACGCGGTGGGAAACCATGGCTATCACCATCGGAAGTATCACCTGCGCGGACCCGCGTACGTCCGTCTCGATCTTGACCTGGGCACAGACGCAATCGTAACCGCGACGGCCACCCGTCCAGCCTTTGTTCGCGCGCCCCACGGTTTTCGCAGTCCCTGGGTCTCTGGAATCGCGCGCGACCTGGGCCAGCGCGTTGTGGGATGGACGCTGGGCGTGTGGGACTCGGACAGGCCCGGCGCAGCGGAAATCGTGCGCCGCACGCTTGTCGGCGCATCGCCGGGCGCAATCATTCTGTTGCACGATGGAGACGGCTACGACCCGCTCGGAGACCGGATGCAAATTGCGGAGGCGCTGCCGAGCATCATTCGCGAGCTTCGGCGGCGTGGGTATGAGTTCGTGAGACTTCCGGCGTGAGCATTCCGGCGTGAGCATTCCGGTTCGGCGATGGAGCCGCGTGGTATTGATCGGCGTGGTGCTCGTCGGACTGGCGTTTTTCTCGCGGCGCGTCAACTGGGCCGAAACGTGGACCGCGATACGCATCGCGTCGCCGGGAATGCTCCTCGCCGCTGTTGTCGTCAACCTTCTGTCGCTGGCACTCAAAGCGGTACGCTGGTGGCTGTTTCTGCGCGCGGCAGGTGTGCATTCGCTGGCCCTGGCGTTGCGGGCCACGTTTGCGGGAGCCGCATTC
>JANNJV010000397.1:0-16463 GCA_031395945.1 Gemmatimonadota bacterium
CTCACCGCGACGTCCGCGACTGTTACCGCGCGTTCGATCGAGATCCCCAATTCCAAATTGAGAATTCGGATTGCCTCGATTGTGAGGAGACCCCCCGCCGTGATGCGCCGCTCCACCCCTTGGCGACTTCGCGTCACTCCAGCCAGATGGTGCTGCGAAAGCAAATTGTCCAACCACTTGCGTTGAACACCAATCGCAAGTGCCACTGCCCTAGTGCTATATGCTCTTACCATTAAAATCCTATAAAAAAAGTATTAAATGACATGCCAGCGCTACATGCAACGTGTTTTTATCTTGTAAAATAGGATAATATTGGCAGCACCATGGGGGAAGTCACGAACATGGGAGAGTGGGCGGAGCGACGCCAGATTGATGGCGCTGCGTGGTTGCGAAATCCAAGCAGACTGGTCTTTCCTTCGCGAATCTGCACCATCATCGCAAGACGACCATAACGGAGGAATACCATGCGTCTGTTGTCCAGGGCCGCGCTTGTACTCGCGGCGATTCTCTTCGCAGCACCAGCGCTACACGCGCAGACATCCTTCAGTATTGCCGCGGGTGCGGCACTTCCGATGGGCGACGCCGCGGACGCCTACAAGATGGGCTACAACGCCACTGTCGGTCTCGGAATCAAGCCGCCACTCGCCCCACTCGGCGCACGCATCGAGGGCATGTTCAACGCCTTCGACGTGAAGAACGTCGACGAGAACCTTCGCGTCATGGCGCTGACGGCAAACGGCACCTACACGATGCTGCCCACCATCTACCTGATCGGCGGCGTCGGGATGTACAACTCCAAGATCTCAGTCACCGGCGTTGACGCTTCGACCGATTTCGGTTTCAATTTCGGCGCTGGGGTGAACATTCCCCTGACAGGCTTTGGCACGTACCTGGAAGCCCGTTTCCATCACATCCCGATCGATGGTGGTGGAAGCTTCCAGTTCATCCCGATCACATTCGGCATCAAGTTCTAAGAATCGGACTGGGAACTCTCCCCGACCGCGCCCTCCAATTGGGGGCGCGGTCTTTTTTTTCCTCCCGTGCTTGACCAACCGCGCTACCGGCGCTAATTCATCACAAGCCGACATTGTATACAATTACCGCGGGAGTGTCCCATGAGCCGAATGCATGTCGTTGCCGCGTTTCTCGCCATCAGTACGGCCCAAGCGGCGGCCGCCCAAGTTTTCGTCGCCGAGCCGTCAGCGCGTCCAGCACGCGGCCTCTGGAGCCTGGATCTCGGCCTGCATGTGGCGCAGCCCGTCCATGAGTTCGGAACGCAAGTCGACCAGGCGTGGGGGTTCGGAGCGTCCGTTCGCCATCACTTTCGCTGGTTCTCGCCGCTTGGCCTGCGCGGCGACTTCTCATTCCTGAACTACGGCAACGAACGGAAGCGCGTGCCGCTGAGCAGCACGGTCAACCGCGTCCTGGTGGACATGAACACCAACAACAACATCATCGTGGCGAGTGCGGGCCCAGAGCTAGCCCTCCTGCGCGGGCCGATACGCCCATACGTCTATTGGTTCGCCGGCTACTCGTACTTCTTCACGGAGTCGACCGCAGGCGACGACGATGGTGGGTCGAGCTTCGCGCGAACGACGAATTTTCACGACGGCGGACTTGCGACTGGGGGAGGCGGTGGGATGCGCATCCCGCTTAAAACTCGTTCAACGGAAATCTCAATCGACGCTGGCGCGCGGTTCACGAACAATGGATTGCGCACCTATCTCACGCGCGGCGACATCGTCGACCTTCCGGATGGCAGTCTGCAGTTCACCCCCCGGCAGACGGTCGCCGATTTCTGGCAGTACCATCTGGGCATTTCCTTCTCGCGAAGGCGCTAGAGCTTCGGCGTCAGGTGCGAACGGCGACGCGCGCGGCCTCGAGCTGCGCGCGTACTGCGCGCGGTCCCGTGCCGCCTTCGACTTCGCGCTGCTCCAGCGAATGCGTCGTGCCGAGCGCCGCAAACACGTCGTCGCCGAACAGAGGATGCGCGGCGGCGAATGCCGAGAGCGGCAGATCGTGAAGCTCGCAGCGCTCGGATTCGATGCGGCGAATGAGTCCGCCGACGGCGCCGTGCGCCTCACGGAACGTCGCCCCCCGACGCACGAGGTAATCCGCCAGATCTGTTGCCATCATGGAGCTCGAGACAGCAGCGCGCATACGCTCCGTCTGAAACGTCAATTCCGCCAACGCGCCGCGAAACGCGGGCAACACCAGCAGCAATGTGTCGACGGCGTCGAAGAGCGCCCGCTTGTCGTCCTGCAGGTCCTTGTTGTAGCTGGACGGCAGCCCCTTGATGGTCGCCAGCAACGTGACGTGATCGCCGAGCAACCGTGCCGCGGCGCCGCGAGTCAACTCCAGTGCGTCGGGATTCCTTTTTTGCGGCATCATGCTCGAACCCGACGTGAACGTTTCGCCGAACTGGACGAAGCCGAACTCGCTGGACCCATAGATGATGAGATCCTCGGCGAAGCGCGAAAGGTGAGCTCCAGCCAGGGCGCTGGCGAAGAGCAGCTCAGCGACAAAATCGCGATCGCTCACGGCGTCCATCGAGTTCGGCGTCACGGTTTCGAAGCCCAGCGTTCCCTGAAGCAACGTGCGAGAAATGGGATAGGCGCAACCGGCGACGGCGCCGGAGCCGAGCGGAAGGGCGGCGGCAGCGCGATACGCCGCACGCAGCCGCTGCCGATCACGTTCCAGCGGCCAGAAGTGCGAAAGCAACCAATGCGCGGCCGACACGGGAATCGCACGCTGTAAATGCGTATAGCTCGGCATCACCGCGGTCTGAAGCTCGGCGGCTCGCTCGATAATCACCTGCTGCACGAGCCGCATCGCCGTGTCGATGCGCTTGCAGGCATCCATCGCCCACAGTCTGGCCGCGGTGGAGACCTGGTCATTTCGGCTGCGACCCGTATGCAGCTTGGACGCGACGTCGCCGATTCCCTCGTGGAGAAGACGATCAATGAGCGTGTGCACATCTTCGTCACCGGGCGCGGGCGACTCGCCGCCGTCCAGCCGATCCGCCACTGCATCGAGCCCGTGCTCGATCGCCTTGCTCTCGCCGAGCGTTAGCACGCCGGCACCCCAGAGCGCGACGGCCCAGGCCTTCGAGGCCTGGATGTCATACGGCCAGAGACGAAAATCGACGGCGATGGAATTGTTGAGGGCGTCGAACTCCGGGGCAGGCCCGAGGCCGAAGCGGCCTCCCCAGAGCTTGTGTGCTTTCGTCGACGCGGAGCGGAGCGCGCTGGCGGTCACGCTACCGCCATTGTCGCGTCGTCCGTGATTTCCTTCGCGAGCGACTCGTCCTCCTGCACCGGGATCGCGCTGCTGGCCGACTGCCGCGCAAGCTCGCGATCCTTGAGCGCACGCACCCGCTGGGACAGCCCGAACAGCCTGATGAATCCAGCCGCGTCGCTTTGCGAGTAGACGTCGTCCTCACCGAAGGTGACGAAGCGTTCGTCGTACAGGGCGTGCACGCTCGAGCGACCGGCGACGGCAATGCCGCCCTTGTAGAGCTTGAGCGAGACCTGGCCCGACACGCGTTCCTGCGTCACGTTGACGAACGCGTCGTACGCCTCGCGCTCGGTCGTCCACCAGCGCCCCTCATACACGAGATCGGCGTACCGAGGCGCGATGAGATCCTTGGATGCCAGCGTCCGACGGTCCAGTACGAGCTGCTCCAGCTCGGAGTGCGCCGCATACAGCAGTGAACCCCCAGGCGTTTCGTACACGCCGCGCGATTTCATTCCGACCAGGCGGTCCTCCACGAGATCGATGACGCCGACGCCATTGCGCCCGCCAATCTCGTTGAGCGCGGTGAGCAATTGCACCGGATCCATCGACTCGCCGTTGACGGCGATGGGCGTACCGCGATCGAACTCGATATTGACCATTTCGGGAATATCGGGCGCGCTTTCGGGCGTCGATGTCAGCATCAACAGGTCCGCCGGCGGCGCCGCCGCGGGGTTCTCGAGCACGCCACCTTCGTGAGAGAGATGCCAGATATTGGCGTCGCGAGAGTAGATCTTTTCCTTCGTGGCCGCGACAGGGATTCCATGAGCCGCGGCGTATGCCAACGCGTCCTCACGGCTTCGAATCGTCCACTCGCGCCACGGAGCGATGACAGGAAGGTCGGGCGCAAAGCTCGCGTAGGTCAGCTCAAAACGGACCTGATCGTTGCCTTTCCCCGTGCATCCGTGCGCGAGTGCGTCGGCGCCAACGCGCCGGGCAACTTCAACTTGGCGCTTCGCGATCAGCGGCCGAGCCATCGACGTGCCCAGCAAGTACTTGCGATTGTAAATCGCGCCCGCCCGAAGCGTGGGGAAAATGAAGTCGCTCACGAACTCGTCGCGCAGGTCCTCGATGTAGCACTCAACGGCGCCCGATGCGATGGCCTTTTCCCGAACGCCATGCAATTCGGCGGCGCCCTGACCGATGTCGGCCGCGACGCAAATGACCCGAGCCTGGTAGTTCTCGATGAGCCACGGGACAATGATCGACGTGTCGAGTCCGCCAGAATAGGCGAGGACGATGGTGCGGGGCATCGCAGCTCCTGTAGTAAGTTATTCAGTACAATGCATAAATAATCATTTTCTCGGCGGACGTCAACCTTTCATATAAGCTCAGCCTTCGCGCGCGAGTTCGGCCAGGCGTGACGTGACCTCCTGTCGCGCTTGTGGCGATCGGCAAATGACCAGAATGGTGTTCTCTCCGGCCACGGTCCCCAGCACCTCCCGCCAACCCGCGGCGTCGATTGCCTCCGAGACCGGCTGCGCGCCGGAAGCCAACGTGTGAAGCACGATGAGCTCCCCGACGCCATCGATCCGCGAGAACAGCTGCGGGAGTAGCGTTTCCAGAGAGGGAATCGCGTCGGCGGCCACCGTCTCGGGGAGGGCGTATCGTGCGCCCTGCTCCCCCGGGACCCGCACCACTCCCAACTCCCGCAGATCCCGCGAAAGAGTTGCCTGCGTCACCGAGACGCCACGCGTCTCCAGCAACTTTCGCAGATCTTCGTGCGAAGCCACGTCGTGGGCGCCGATGAGATCCATTATGACCGACTGTCGTTCCGTCTTTCGCGCCATTTGAGTACTAGGTGGGAATCATGGGTTGACCCGAATGCGATGTATTATTATACATACTTCGTGAATAAGATACCCGTCGGGGTGCTCGGGGCCAGCGGCTACGCTGGCCGGGAGCTCTGCGCACTCATCAACAGCCATCCGCGCCTGACGCTGGCGTTCGCGACCGCGAACGAACAGCGCGGCGCGACAGTGCGCATCGGCGGCCGCGACGTGACTTATGTCGCGACTGAGGACGCCCCGCTGGCGACCGCGGAATTGGCGTTCAGCGCGCTACCCCATGGCATGTCGAAGCAATGGGTGGCCTGTGCGCGCGAAAGCGGTGCCCGGGTTGTGGACCTGTCCAACGACCTCCGTCCGGGGAACGGCGGTGAGACCGCACCATACGGCCTCACCGAGCTCGTGCGTGAAAGTGTGCGCGGCGCCGAAATCGTCGCCAATCCCGGATGCTATCCCACGTCGGTCCTGTTCGCGCTGGCACCCGCGGCGGCAGCGGGACTGATCAAGCCCGGGAGCGCCATCAACGTCACTGCAGCAAGTGGTGTAAGCGGCGCGGGAAACTCGCCAAAGCGCGAGCTCCTGTTCGCGGAAGTGGCGCAGGACTTTCGGGCGTACAGCGTGGGGAATACGCATCGACATCTCAACGAGATGCGCGCGACACTCTGCGCATGGGGTACGGATGCAGACCTTATCTTCACGCCTCACCTCCTGCCCGTTTCACGTGGCATTCTCTCTACCATCATCGTGAACCTGAGCGAGGAGTTGGCCGATCCAGCTGCGCTCTGGCGCGACGCGTTTCACGGCGAGCCGTTTCTGGAATTCTCCGCAGAGCCGCCGGCCCTGCGCGATGTGGTGAACCGCAACGTGGTGCGGATCTCGGTGACGCCCTTGACCTCGGTGCGCAGTCCGACCCTCCTGATTCTCTCCGCGATCGACAACTTGATGAAAGGGGCGGCCGGCCAAGCGGTGCAGAACGCGAACCTCATGCTTGGCCTTACTGAAACGGAGGGACTTCCAGCGTGACACGCGTACTCAAAATCGGGGGCCGACCGCAGGCCGATCCGACGCTGGCCTCTTTGATCGCCGAGTCCTGGGATGCGCTCTCTGCCGCCATGGTCCTGGTGCACGGGGGTGGCGACGACGTGAGCGCGCTCCAGGCTTCGATGGGAATCGCGGCACAATTCGTCGACGGCCGGCGCGTGACCACCGCGCAGGATCTCGAGCTCGTTCGCATGGCGCTCTCGGGCACCGCGAACAAACGACTGGTGTCTGCGCTCGTGCGCGAAGGTGTGCGCGCGGTCGGTCTGTCCGGAGAAGATGCCTCACTCATCGCAGCCACTCCGATCGATTCGGTGAGACTCGGGCACGTGGGCGCGCCCCAACGGATCAACAGCTCCCTGTTGCTTCATCTGATCGATGGAGGGTATCTGCCGGTCGTGTCGCCCGTGAGCCGCAACATTGGACACGAGCTTGGGCCAGCGCTCAACGTCAACGCTGACGACGCAGCGGCCGCGATCGCCATCGCCATCGAGGCGACAGAACTACTGATCGTGAGCGACGTACCTGGCGTGCTGGTGGACAACGAGGCGGCGGAAACGCTCACCGCGGCGGAAGCGCAGGGCCTGTTGCACGACGGGCTCGCGTCCGGCGGAATGCGCGCAAAGCTGACCGCGGCCATGGCCGCCCTGCAGGGTGGAGTTCCGCGCGTCCGGATTGCCGACCTGCGGGGGATTACGGATCCCAACCGCGGCACTGTCATGCAACGGGGGACGGAGTAGAGACATGGGACTGCCATTGTTCGAGATTCACTCACCTGATTCCGCATCGACGCACGAGGCGGCACCCGTCGTGGCACGCGATGCCGTGCTTGCCACCTACAAACGCAGTCTCGAAATGGTGCGTGGCGAAGGTGTTTTTCTCATCGACAGCGACGGCAACCGGTACCTCGACTTCGTCAGCGGCATAGCAGTCAACGCGCTGGGCTATAGCGACGCCGGCCTCGTCGCCGCGATGCAAGCCGCCGCGCACGGACTGACGCACGTCTCCAACCTGTACTGGACTGCACCGGCGGCCCGGCTTGCCGCGGCTTATGTCCAGCATTCATTCGCGTCCAAGGTCTTCTTCTGCAATTCCGGCGCGGAGGCGAACGAGGGCGCGTTCAAATTCGCTCGACGCTGGGCACGCACGCAGGGCGATGCGAAAAGCGACATCATCGCGTTACGCGGATCGTTCCATGGACGGCTGTTCGCAAGCCTCGCCGCCACCGACCGCCCGAGCTATCGCATGCCGTTCAGGCCCCTGGCCGGCGGTGTCAGCATCGTTGAGCGGGACCTGCAGGACATTGCGAACGCCGTGAATGCGGATACGACGGCAGCGTTGATTCTTGAACCCATTCAGGGCGAGGGTGGTGTCCGCGTCATGGACGCGGAGTTCGTTCGGAAGGTCCGAGAGCTCACGCGAGACCGGAACGTGGCGCTCATTTTCGACGAGGTGCAATGCGGCCTTGGTCGCACCGGAACGCTGTTCGCGTACCAGGGCCTCGACGTCGAGCCGGATATGCTGACGCTCGCTAAGCCGATCGCCGCGGGCCTTCCTATGGGCGCGGTCCTGATCAACGCAGAAATCGCGGACGCAGTGAAGCCGGGAGACCATGGGACCACCTTTGGTGGCGGCCCGTTCGTTGCTCGCGTGGCAGAGTACGTTCTCGATCGCCTTCGTGATCCGGCCCTGCTCGAGTCCGTGCGTGAAAATGGCGCCTGGTTTGGCGGCCAATTGCGTGAATTGGCGCGCCGCACCGGTCGGATTCGTGGCGTGCGTGGCCTTGGCTACATGTGGGGCATCGATGTCATGGGGACGGCAGCGCATGTCGTGAGCGAGGCCCAGGCGGCGGGACTGCTGGTGTGTGGCGCGGGAGAGTACACCGTGCGGATCCTTCCTCCGCTCATCGCGACGCGGGACGAACTGGCGCAAGGCGTCGCGCTCTTGGAGCAGGTGCTATGAATGCGCTGAACCCGGTGTACCTGGTGCGCCCCGCGCGCGCCGCGGAAGCCGACGAGATTGCGCGCTTGAACAACTTCTTCGCCGATCAACACATCATGCTTCGGCGGACGCCGGACATGATCGCGCTGGCTATTGCCGACTATGTGGTCGCGGTCGATGAGAGTGGCCGCGTCCTCGGATGCGGCGCTCTCAAAGAGTACTCGCCATCGTTGGCCGAAGTGGCGGCCATCGCCGTTTCATCGGGTGCCCAAGGGTCGGGCCTCGGTCGCCGAATCGTCGCTGCGGTCGAGGCGCTGGCGCGCAAGCGCGGCATTTCCGAAGTGTTCGCCCTCACGCTGGAACCAAAGTTCTTCGAAGCGCTGGGCTACGCCCGAATGGATCGCGCCCGGTACCCTGAAAAAATCCGTCGCGATTGCATCGGCTGCGCCCGACGGTTTGCATGCAATGAAACCTGCTTTGCAAAGCCGTTGCGCGAATCCGGCGAGGAGCTGCTGGACGCGGCCGCGTAGCGACGTGAGCGCGCTCGATGAGTTGAGGTTCGGGCCGCGACGAACACTCAACCTGCGAGAGCACTTACCCTCGGCGACGCAGGCCGTTCGCCGCTGCGAGGGATGGCTGAGGAGCCATCAGGTCCAGGGCAGCACCGAGGTGCTGGTGATCACCGGCCGTGGCAATCAGAGTATCGGCGGCATCGCGATCGTCCGTGGAGCCATCGAGAAGTTGCTGTTCGCGCTGCATAGAAAGGGAATTGTCGCGTCTCACCGCGAACACAACCCAGGAGCATTCGTGGTCACGCTGGCGTCGTTGCGGTCCCTGGCAGAAGCGGCCCCTCGGCGACGCGATCGAGGTACGACGTCACGAAAATCGACGTCGCTGCACGGACTAGCTTCCCAGACGACGGATCTCTTGCGCGATCTGGCTGAACGATCGCTCCACGCGCTGGGCGTTACGCTCAGCGACCCCGGGATCGCCGACGAGATGCAACGTCATCTTCGCTTGCTGACGCCGGGATTACCAGCGAGCGGAGATATGGAAGCGCGGCTGCAGGCCGCGTTGCGCGCGGCAATCGCAGACTACGACTGATTAGACCACCAGCCCCAGCAACCAGGCGAGCGCCAGCCCGAGCGCGACGCCGGTTCCACCAATCAGCAGCCAGCGGACGCGTTTCGCCGAAGCGCCGTCCTGCAGCTGGCGGCGAACTCCCGACGCGCGCATGCCCTTGGGTGACGACCGGCGCCGTGCCACGTATGCGCGCGGCAATTGGCGGCCCGCGCTGCGGGACTGTGGCATGGTGCCCAGCACTGCGCGCGAGGGACCTGAGGGTGTACGGCGGGGCGACGCCTCAACCGTGGTGCCGCCACTTTGCGGGGCTGCGCCGCTGGCGACCACCGCGCGTCCCGCAAGGACTGCCGTATCTACACGCAGCGCAGGCGCCGCCAGCGCACTTGACGACACGCTTTCGATGGCAACTGGTACCGCGTGGTCGACCACGGGCGATAGTGCCCGCGGTGGCTCCAATTCGCGCACGCGAGTTCGTGCCAACCGCGCCCCGTCTGCGGTCACTGCGCCGCTGCACGCGCACCCGAGTGCTGGTGCGACATCGATCAGGATCCGCGATGGTGTCAGGAGATGTTGTGCAAGCTCGACGGCGAAATCACGGGCGGTCAACTCGATGAGTTCGACGGGCCGCAAGAGTTGGTTCAAAGCCAGTTGCGTCGGAATGCCGCCGGGATCTGAATAAAACCGCCTGCGGTCCGGTGGCAGCACCGAGTCGAACTCCGTTGGCTGCCTGCTGACATCGATGCCGCGCTCCGCGAGCTGAGCAAGAAGCTGACTGACTGAGATCCACTCGTCGATGCTCGGGTGAGATCCGGACAGACATCCACCCGCAAAAGTGATCCGGAGCACCTTCGGCGCGTACACCGCTCGCAGATAGGTGGCTGCCGCGACGGGCGGGGCCACGGTGAAAAACGTCATGGGCTCGATCGCGTCGCCGTGGGCCGCCAGGCGATTCGCGACCAGGGGGCAACTGCATTGGACGATGGGTGCATCCGTTCGTCCGACGCGCTCCATGACACGCGCAGCGATGAGCTCATCCCCCCAACTGGAGGGAATAATGGCTCGATACCCAGCCGCGAGGCACGCGTGGGCCAGCTGAATCTGAGTGGCCGGTGCGGCGGCGAGCACCGCATCCGTGCCGAGAACGAGCAGCGAGGGGAGGGTCACGTATGGTCGACAGCAAGAGAGGCGCCTACGCCTAGACCTGTCAAGAGCGGCCCAGACATTGCAACCCCTTGCAGAGTCACGAGAAGCGAGGACGAATGACCGCGGAGCACCAGACCGCGACAATGACGCGGCTCGCGCCGGCAACGATCGACGCGCTTCTGGCTTTCGCCGCGCGAGCGACGTGGCCTGCGAGCTTCGTCATCTACCAGCGTGGGACACCCGCCGAGGGTGTTTTCGTCGTGCTCGAAGGCCGAGTCATTCTTCGCAGCCGGGTCCGTGCGGGAAGGGGATTCATTCCCTGGATCGCGACATCAGGCGAAACGTTCGGCGCCGAAGGGCTTTCGGCGGCGCCACGCTACAGCACTGAGGCCAGAGCGGACGAGGAAGCCACGACCTTGTTTCTCAGCGCGGTGCGCTTCCGCTCCTTCCTGCGCGAGCAGGCGCACCACGCCACGATGCTCATCGCGCAGGTGATGAGCGAGCGGACCGCGTTGCTGGAGAAGCTTCGTGAACTGACGACCATGAGCGTCGAGCAGCGCCTGGTCGTCTCGCTCATTCGCATGGCGACGTTTGACAACTTCACGCGGGATGACGGCTGCATCGTCCTGAACACCAATCGCTATCGATTGCTGTGCGAGTTGGTCGGTGCGACGCGCGAATCGGTGTCACTCGTCCTGGGCCGCTTCGCGGGCGACGGCCTCATCGAGCGAAAGGGGACTTCACTCGTCGTTCATCCCGACCGTTTAGCGAGCCGGATGGAGGACTTGCCGCTCGACGACCTATTTGCAGCGCATGCCTCGCCGCTCGGTCTTTCCCAGGCGGTTCTCTAGCGCCGGGACGTAGGGCCGATATTTCCGCCGTATATTCCGGAGATGCTTACAGCGGCTGAGCTCTCCCGATACGGCAGGCAGCTTGTGCTACCGGAAGTGGGTGTGACCGGCCAACAGCGACTGCAGGATGCCCGCGTTCTCATTGTCGGCGCTGGCGGTCTCGGCTCTCCCGCCGCCCTGTATCTCGCTGCCGCTGGCGTCGGCGTTTTGGGAATCGTCGATGATGACGCCGTTGAGGTCAGTAACCTGCACCGTCAACTGCTCCACGCCACCGCCGACATCGGGCGGGCCAAGACATCGTCGGCCGCCCAGGCGATTGCTCGGTTGAATCCACATATCGACGTCAAAACGCATAACGAGCGACTCACCGTAGCGCGAGCACAAGCGCTCTTCGCCGACTATCACCTCGTGATCGACGGCTCCGACAACTATCCCACGCGATACGCGGTGAACGATGCGTGCGCGCTCCTGGGTAAAGTCTGGGTATATGGTAGCGTGGAGCGGTTCTCGGGCCAGGTCTCGCTGTTCGGCGCGCCGGATGGGCCCTGTTATCGGTGCATCTTTCCAAGTGCTCCAGCCCCAGGATCCTCCGCAAGCTGTGAAGAGATCGGCGTGATAGGCGCAGTGCCGGGAGTGGTTGGGTCGTTGCAGGCAGTGGAAGCGCTGAAATGGATTCTGGGAATCGGCGAACCACTGGTCGGCCGACTGCTTCAGCTCGATCTTCTTACTGGAGTTACGCAGACGGTTCGTTTTGAACGTCGTCAGGAGTGCCCCGCTTGCATAAGCGGAAACGCCATAGGGGAAGATGTATTGTCAGAGACATCGGGCAGCGCGGACTACGACATCGAGCCGCAGCAACTTGCACAGCAAATGGGCACCCCAACCGACGTCCTGCTCCTGGACGTCAGAGAGCCGTGGGAGTGGGCAATTGCCCGGATAGGCGAGCCCCAGTGCCTCGCAATGAACGACCTACCCGCGAAGCTCGACATGCTGGATCGCTCACGCGAGCTCGTTGTGTATTGTCACCACGGCGCGCGCAGCCAAATTGCGGCAGCGTGGTTACGCGAGCAGGGGTACCGCGCGCGCAACCTGGCGGGTGGGATTGACCGTTGGAGCCGCGAAGTAGATACCTCCGTTTCGCGATACTAGACATCCCGTGCTACCCGCTCTCGCAGTCCTTGCCGCTGTCGCATTCGGACGCGCCGCCTATCCCCGGTGGCTCGAGCGGCGCCAATTGAAGCGCAGACCCCTCTCGCCGAGCGGCGTCATCGTTGGAGCGGAAGCGATCCGGCTTTTCCGCGAGAATGCTCCAGGTGTCCTGCTCCTCCACGGCGGAGGTGATACGCCCCAGGTGCTGGAGCGGTTGGCAGCACACCTTTACGATCGCGGCTTTTCTGTAAGCGTGCCGCTTCTCGCGGGGCATGGCCGCGCCCTGTCAGCCTTGGCGCAAGCGACGGCCGATGATTGGCACCGCGACGCCCAACGCGAGTTCTCAGTGATGAGAGAATCCCATAAATGGGTTGGGGTTGTCGGCTTGTCGATGGGTGGCGCGCTGGCAGTCAAGCTCTCCGCAGATCGGAGCGACGTTCAAGCCCTGGTGTTGCTTGCGCCATATCTGGAGATGCCCACCCTCGTACAGCGGATGGCGGAGACGAGCGCCTGGTGGGGATGGCTATTGCCGTATTTCTCATCACGGGGTGCGGACTCCATACATGACGCTCGGGCCGCGAGTCGCGGACTTGGTCACGGAATCATGACGCCAGAAATGCTGCAAGCGCTGCAACAAACCGTCGCGGCCGGTGTGCAGGCCCTGTCCCACGTCAAAGCGCCGACGCTAGTCATCCAATCGCGCGAGGACAATCGAATTACACCTGAGAGCGCCGAGCGTGCATACAGGCTGCTCGGCTCACCGCAAAAGAGGTTCGTCTGGACCAAGGGCGCCGGCCATGTGATTACCGTGGACTACGGGCACCAACGGGTATTCGAGCTCACGGCGAAATGGTTGGAACGGCAGCGAGCGCTGAGCGACGCCCTCCAACAGCCCGAAGGACCCATTCAGCTTCGAACGGATCCTTCATTGCGTGCAGGGCGTCACCCCCGTATCAGGTCCGGACCCGATCAACCAGATTCCCGCCAAACCCCTTGAGCGACTCGACGCCAGCACTCATGGCGTCCGAGGCCTGCTGAACGACCTCACGGGTTACGCGCTTGACGCGCGCGACGGCACGCGATGCCGGCCGGCGGCGCTTGGCCGATTTGGACGCGGATTTCCGAGCGGCGGAGCGCTTCGCGCCAGCCTTTCGAGTGGATCCGCCTTTCCTCGCACCACGCCCCTTCGCCGATGATCCACGCTTCTTCGCCGATCGGCCCGTCTTTTTGCGGGACGTCGCCTTCTTACGCTTGCTCGCCATTTTCTTCTCCTCGAACGGATAGAGCCGACGACGTAACCGCAAGATTCAGGCACAACCGTCGAGCCCGCGTTGCCGCGTGTCGGTCCCGGCCCTACAATGAATCACCAACACATTCACTGGCCCTGGAGTTTCCATGCTGACCGCGTCGTTGGCCTTTCTCGCGTTCGTGGCGCTCGTCGGACTCAAGAAGGCCCTGAAGATTGTCGGACAGGCCGAAGTCCTAGTCGTTGAACGTCTGGGTCGTTTTCATCGCGTCGCTCGCTCGGGGCTCAATGTTCTCATTCCGTTCGTCGAACGTCCCAGAGCCATTGACGTCCGATACGCGGAGTCGGACGTCGGAGGTATCAAGCGGATTGCCGCTCGAACCACGACACGCATCGACCTTCGAGAGCAGGTATTGAACTTTCCCAGCCAGCCCGTCATCACCAAGGACAACGTGACGATCGACATCGATGCGGTCCTGTATTATCGCATCGCTGAACCTCAAAAGGCGACGTACGCAGTACAGAATCTGCCGTATGCGCTCGAGACACTCACCCGTACAACGCTCCGCAACATCGTTGGTGAGATGGAGCTGGATCAGACGCTCGCCAGTCGCGATCAGATCAATACGCGCATGCGCGAAGTCATCGAGGAAGCGGCGGTGAGCTGGGGCGTTGACGTCACGCGCGTCGAGCTGCAGTCCATCGAGCCGCCCCGCGACATTCAGCAGGCAATGGAACTGCAAATGCGCGCCGAGCGGGAGCGCCGCGCCGCGGTGACAAACGCGGAAGCGGGCAAGCGGGCGGCTATTCTCGAGTCCGAGGGTCTGAAGGAATCCCAGGTCCGGAAGGCTGAGGGCGAGAAGGACGCGTCCGTGCTGCGCGCGCAGGGCCTCGCCGAGGCGCGCCTGGCGATGGCGGTCGCCGAAGCCGAATCGATTCGGTTGATCGCAGCGGCGCTGCCGGATGGCCAAGCCGCGATGTATTTGCTCGGCCTCAAGTACCTCGAGGCACTTCCGAAACTGGCGGATGGGAAGGGCACCACAATCTTTCTCCCCACAGAAGCGTCCGGCGTCATGGGCGCGGTCGGTGCGTTGCGCGAATTGGTCGCACGAGGAATGCCGGGCACGACTGCTCCCGTCGCCGCAACCGCGCCGTCCGCTGCGTACGCACAGCCTGCACGGAGTCAGCTGACTGCGGCGAAAAAGCCAGGTACGGAGGGATGAGTTGAAAAAAATCAGTCGCGATCGGGCTGAACGGATCGCGAAATCCCATCCCTGCTCGAACTGCGGGGAGTACACCTACAAGCGGGTTTCGGTGAAACCAGCCACCAAGAACCTCGAGGACTCGCTCGGCGTGGTCTGGTCCACCGAGTTGACCTGTGGTGTTTGCGATGCGCACCAGGAACTTGGCATCAGCGAAGACGGCGCAATCGTATACGCCAGCTAGGTCACGGCCAGGGAGGTTTTTTCGAGTACGGTTTTCCAAAGACCGCCGTCAGGATGGCCGTCGGGTTCTCCTGACGGGCGACAACGTCGATGCGTTCGCCAAGCAACAATGGTCGGTTGAACTCCCGGTAACGGCCATAGCTGAAGCAGAGGCACCCCGGACCAGGGCGGGTGAGCTTGCCGAGCCACAGATCCCAAATGCCCAGCCAGCCGAACGCATAAAAACTGTTCAGGCTTCGGAGCGTCGGGAGGTCGCTCTCCACCACACCACGGGGCAGCGAGCCATGCTTTCCCCACTGAACGTTCACAGCGACGGTGCCCCGATCGCGCCAGCTAGTGTGCAGGATCTTGCCGTGCCAAAAGGCCCAAAGATCCGTGGGCGCCTGGGTACTGTCGTATCCGACCCAGACGATTTCCTGATCCGTTGGCACGGTGAAGGGAATCCACGATCCGTGCGCGTCGTCTCGCCACAACAAATGGTAGGCGATGATCCGACGATGGGGATGCAGGACGGCGACGACTCGCTCCAGCGGGAACATCTCATCGCGCTGTAGGTACAACACGGGTGCGAGAGATCGCGCGAGCGATGCGAGAGAGTCGTCGGGCGGCAATGTCCCTGACAAGGCGAGAAACGACGACCGCTCGGGAATGTGGGCCCGAGGGCCACACGCTGCCGCCATCGGCGCGACAAAGATGAGCACGCAACGCATCTGTATGAACGATCGCAACATACGATGATTTAACGGTTTATGATGTTTGCCGGTTACTACTTCGGCTGTAGATAGTCCTACTGATGGCGATCCGGCGTCTTGATGCCCTACCGGAACAGTCGTACCGCAGCAAATCGGAGTACGCTCATGCGCAAGCCGCGCCCGGCGACGTTCAATCCCGCTCAAGCCCTGCACCTCATCGCTCGAGACAGATCCGGTTCAGCGCTGAGCTGCCCGACATGTTCAGGCGATATCGTACGACACCCCGACAACGTACCGTCGCCACCACGCACGCAGGTCACGCTGCGGTGCGCAGAGTGCGGCCGCGTTGCACGGTACGTCGCCGGACCAGCCGAGCAACTCGCGAGCTGAATTCGCTCCGGTTTCGGACCGGGCGACAGAGTGCATGGAACTTGCCTTTCTCGCCGCCGGAAGGGCCCGGACCATTCCGGGCACACGGCAACATTGACGGGGAAGCTCCAATGTCTCGCATTACCGGCACGGTGAAATGGTTCAACGACGCGAAGGGATTTGGTTTTATCTCTCGTGAAGGCGGCCCCGATGTATTCGTCCACTATAGCGCGATTCAAGGCGGCGGTTTCAAATCGCTCGCTGAGGGCGACAAAGTGGAATTCGACATCGTTCAGGGTCAGAAAGGGCCGCAAGCATCGGACGTGACAAAGGCATCCTGAATCACTCTCCCCTGGGGCGGGTTGCGAAACGACGAGAGCGCCCGTGAGGCGCTCTCGTCGTTTTGCACCGGCGTCGCTCACCTG
>JANNJV010000461.1:0-3183 GCA_031395945.1 Gemmatimonadota bacterium
GCCCGGCCCGCGCGAATCGCTGGCCAAGCGCCGGAGGAAGCGGGTCCCATAAGCGGACCGTCTGGAGGCGGAGGCGGACCCCCGCCGACGCCGACAGCCAGCGAGCACCGCAGGGGAGCGGAGCGGCAGCGAGCGACCGAGGAGCGCAGAGTGGTCCGCGGTGGGACCCGCGACTCCGGCGCATGGGCAGCGCAGTCCGCGTTGGGACCCGCGACTCCGACGCATGGGCATGCCGCAAACGCGTGAGCGCAGTCCGCGCCAGTCAGGGCTGCGCTTTACCGCGATAGTCGAGCGGCGGCGCGCGCTCGCCGATCAGCGGCCGGTACACGAACCCGGGCCCACGCTTCTGCTCGAACTCGGCGCGGGCCTTCTGCACGAGAGACGCGTCCGTCATGAGATCGTACGTTGTGAAGGCCAGCGTCTTGGCGGCGACGGCCATCCCCTTGTGGCCGATGCTCGTGCCGCCCGCGGCCACGGCCTGCCACGAGTGCGCTGGCGTGCCGGGCACCCAAGTCGCCGCGTTCAGCCCCGCGTTCGGCACCACCCAGCTGACGTCGCCCACGTCCGTGCTCCCGCCCGCGTCGGAATTGGCGGTGAATGGAACGATGCTCCCGGCCTGCGTCACCGGTGGAGCGTCGGACCCAAGCGTGACGCGCAGTTTGTCCGCGAAAGCGCGCTCGTCCGCCGTGTAGCTCACGCCGCCAACCGCGCGCAGGTTCGTGTCCACCACGCGGGCCAGCGTCTCGTTGGGGAGCAACGCGAAGACGCCGTTCACCACTTCCTGCTCCATCTTCGTCTCCGTGCCCAGCGCTGCGCCGTCGGCCGCCTTGACGACGCGATCCCACACCTCGTTCACGATCTTGGGGTCCTTGTGCCGCACGTAGTAGTAGGCTTCGGCAAAGTCCGGGACGACGTTCGGGGCTTTCCCGCCGTCCGTGATGACGTAGTGGATGCGCGTGCCGTCGGGCACGTGCTCCCGCATCATGTCCACCATGTGGTTCATGGCTTCGACAGCGTCCAGCGCCGAACGGCCACGCCAGGGCGCGCCCGAGGCGTGTGCCGACACGCCGCGAAAGCGGAACTTGCCGGTCTTGTTGGCGAGCGAGCTTCCCGGGCTCGCGTCGTTCACCGATCCGGGATGCCAGTCCAGGGCCACGTCAACGTCCTTGAAGATCCCCGCGCGCACCATGTAGATCTTGCCGCCGCCGCCCTCTTCCGCTGGTGTGCCAAGGACGCGGATGGTCCCTGAACGGGGATTCGCGGCCAGCCACTCCTTCACCGCGATCCCCGCCGCCACCGACGCGGTGCCGAACAGGTGGTGACCGCAGGCATGTCCCGCGGCTTGGCTCGCGATCGCGGAGCGTTCCGGCACGGCGCGCTGCGCCATCCCTGGCAGCGCGTCGAACTCCGCGAGGATCGCGATTACCGGGGCGCCCTTGCCGTACTCGGCGACGAATGCGGTCGGCATTCCGCCGACGCCTGCTTGCACCGTGAATCCGGCGGCGCGCAGCTCTGACTGGAGCAGTGCAGAACTCTTTGTCTCCTGATAGCCCACCTCGGCGAATCCCCATATCTGCGACGCCACGTCGGCGTAATGGGCGGACTTCGCTTCTATAGAAGTGGCCATGCGCTGCTTCGCAGCGGCGCCTTGTGCATGCGCAGTGGTCGCGACCGCAATACATAGAACGAAGACTGACCGCATCGAGGAACTCCTGTGATCGACTAGGAGCGGTAATGTGCTCGGATCCGCGCTCTCGCGCTATTGAGCGTGATCTGCGACAACCCAAAGTAAAGGTGCGCGGATCTCCTGGCGCAGTTCCGCAGTCGCAGGCGCTACATCACAACCGCCGGCCGAGCGCGCTCTTAGGACAATTAAGGAACATTCAGGCCACGCTCAGCTGTTCCTCTTGTGAAGTGGCGCGCAACGCGGCATTGTAGACGCGCGCGAGTAGCTCGAGTTCCCTCACTCGCCAGGAGCAGTCATGAAGTCTCTCCCAGTCATCCTGGGCCTGTGGTGTCTCCCGGGGATCGTCGCCGCGCAGGACCCCAACGCAACGCGGGAGCGCGAAGATTCCATCGCCATCTCCGGGTCGCTCGGCGCGTTGCTCACCGACAGCGTGGCCGCCGCGCAGCGTGCGCGCGTTGTGGCCGACAGCCTGCTTGCGGCACCCATCGGGCTCTGGCCGGAAGCGCCAGTTCTCACCGACGACATCCGTCAGCAGCTCCGCGCCAAGATCTGGCTGCTCTACTTCAACCCGAGCGTCCGCGTTCGACTCGCACTGGTCCCGGGCACCCAGGGCGCCAGCCGCGATCTGATGCAAGTCACTGGTGACTCCATCCGCAGCTTCTTCCGCGCCAGCGGAGTCGATCTCGCTGGGATTGTGATAGTGCCCGGGATTGCGTATGCGGTGAGGGACACGCTGGCACCGCTACCAACGCCAGAGCCCGCGCACGTTCAGTTCATATCAGAAGGTCAGCTCGTTCAAACGACGATTCCATCGACGTCGGCTGCACCGCCAGAGCCCTCCTTTGTCAATCGACGCCTGTGGCGCGACGGGCGTGAGACGTACCGCTGGGGCACCGTCAGAATCTTCTACGCCACTGATCGCGAGCGGACGTCCGACGCCGGCCCCGAGTCGTTCTACGCGGGAACGCGCGCCCCGAGCGGCGCCATGGAGTTTGGTCGAGTGGAGGTCACGGTCCCCCGAATGCATCGACAGGGTGTGATCGAGCGCCCGGTGTGGTACAAGCTTGAGCGCAGCACGGACCCCAGCCAGCACATGACGGTGAAGCGCGTGGACCCGCTTACTCAGCTGGCGATGCACGATTCTCTGCGGCGCGTCATCTCCAGCTCAGACCGCAAGGAAGCGCTGGTCTTCATTCACGGGTTCAACGTGAGCTTCACCGACGCCGCCATGCGCACGGCGCAGCTGGCCTACGACCTGGGCTTCGACGGCGCACCCATACTATATAGCTGGCCCTCGCGCGGCTCGATCTTCCGCTACTCCGCCGATCGCGAGAATGCCGAGTTCAGCGCCCAGCACCTGGCGACGTTCCTGGATTCGGTGACCGCCATCTCCGGCGCCAAGCAGGTGCACGTCATCGCCCACAGCATGGGCAACCGCGTGCTGACGCTCGCCTTGGAAAGGCTGGCGCTGCAGGGACGCGACACCCTGATCAACA
>JANNJV010000482.1:0-1601 GCA_031395945.1 Gemmatimonadota bacterium
CGCGAATTAGCCGCGGAGATCGCCGAACGTCAGCAAACAGAATCGCGATTGCGGGAAACGGGAAACGCGCTCGAATCGGCCGTGAAAGCGGCGGAGCAGGCCAGCCGCACGAAGAGCGAGTTCCTGGCGAACATGAGCCACGAAATCCGCACGCCCATGAACGGCGTGCTGGGCATGACAGACCTTGTCCTGGAGACCGAGCTCACGCCGGAACAACGCGGTCATCTCGAGATCGTGAAAAGCTCGGCTGATTCGCTGTTGAACGTGATCAACGACATCCTCGACTTCTCGAAGATCGAAGCCCGAAAGCTGGAGCTGGACCCCATCGAGTTCGATCTGCAGGCAACGGTGGAGGACATCGTGCGGCTGCTGGCGCCGCGGGCGCACGAGAAAGGCATCGAGCTGGCGTGCGCCGTGAGTTTGGACATCCCCGCGCGGCTGGTGGGAGATCCGGGGCGCCTGCGTCAGATCGTGATGAACCTCATGTCCAACGCCATCAAGTTCACCGAGCGGGGCGAGGTGGTGCTGCGCGTGGCACGTGACGGCCGCGAGGGCGACCGCGACATGATTCACTTCGCGGTGAGCGACACTGGTATCGGGATACCCGTGGAGAAGCAGGCGCTGGTCTTCCAGTCGTTCACGCAGGCCGACACGACCACTACGCGACGCTTTGGCGGCACCGGGTTGGGGCTGACCATCGCGTCGCAGCTCACTCAGTTGATGGGTGGCCGCGTCTGGGTAGAGAGCAGCGTCGGGGTGGGCAGCGTCTTTCACGTGACGATACCGTTCGAGGTCCGCCCCCAGCCGATTGCTTCATCAACGGCTGCGCAGGTGGATCTCCGCCTCAGGCGCGTGCTGGTGGTGGATGACAACGGGACCAACCGGCGGATTCTCGAGGACATGCTGCGCGGCTGGGGCATGGAGCCCACGCTAGTGGCAAACGGCGCGGCTGCACTGGATGCGCTGGCACGGGCCCAGGCGAGCGCGCTGCCGTTCGACATGGTGGTGCTGGACTTTCATATGCCGGACATGGACGGCTTCGAGGTGGCCAAGCGCATCAAGGACACGCCCGCGCTCTCGGCCACCACGATCATGATGTTGTCCAGTGTGGGTCAGCGCGGGGACGGCGCGCGCAGCCGCGAGCTGGGACTGTCCGCGTATCTCACGAAGCCGGTGCGCCGCTCCCTGTTGCACGAGGCCATCTGTACTGCGCTGGCCAGTGGGGCGCAGCGCGCGCCGGCTGCGCCGCTCATCACGCGCCATTCGTTGCAGGAAATGAAACGTGCCCTGCACGTGCTGCTGGCGGAGGACAACGCGGTCAACGCACTGCTGGCCACTACGCTGCTGAAGCGAATGGGGCATTCGGTGGTGGCGGTGACCACCGGAGCGGCGGCCCTGGAAGCAGTTGAGCGCGAGGAATTCGACCTGGTGTTGATGGACGTGCAGATGCCGGACATGGACGGTCTGGAGGCCACGGCGACCATAAGGCGCTCGGAGATAGTGACGGGACGTCACGTCCCGATCATGGCGCTCACGGCGCACGCGATGGCCGAGGACCGCCAGCGGTGTCTGGACGCCGGTGCGGACGGGTACCTGAGCAA
>JANNJV010000487.1:0-1650 GCA_031395945.1 Gemmatimonadota bacterium
CGCGCTATCCAAGAAGTTCTGCCGTTGCGCCGGTGGCATCTCGATGGCGCCAGCCACCACCGACTTCACTTCGGCCCACCGCTCGGGCGTCATGACCGGCTCAGTTCGCGCCGCAACCACGCGCGCGCCACGGCCCACTCCCGCTTGACCGTGGCCGGAGAAATATCCATAGCCTCGGCCGTCTCTTCGATATTGAGGCCGCTGAAGTAGCGAAGCTCCACGACGCGGGCCTGCACGGGGTCCAGGCGCGCGAGCTCTTCCAGGGCGTCGTGCAGCGCCAGCACGTCGACGCCGCCCGCACCAGCCGCGTCCTCCACTGGCGCCGCGTCGGCATCACCGAGGGTGAGCCGGTGCATCCCGCCTCCGCGCTTCTCCGCGCCCTTCCCCCGCGCATGATCCACGAGAATGCGACGCATCAGCTGCGCCGCGACCCCGAAGAAATGGGCGCGGTTGCGCCACTGCACGCGCCGTTGGTCCACCAGCTTGAGGTAGGCCTCGTGGACCAACGCGGTCGCCTGGAGCGTGTGTTCACCGGCCTCGCGCCGCATGGCGCGCTGCGCCTGCCGGCGCAGTTCGTCGTATATCGCGGGCATCAGCCGTTCACCCACGGCCGGATCCCCACCGCGCCATGCCAGCAATAGCTGCGTGACGTCCGAGGGTGTCCTCCCTTCGGGAGGTTGGGCAGACTGACTCGCAATCTTTACCATGTTGCTGCGCTCCCACTCCGCCGCAGCGAGCATACGCGCCGATCCAGGCGCCGTCAAGAAAACGATGGTGAGCCGATCTGCCGGGTATTCTCGCGTTACCGGACATGGCAGACTTTGCACAGACCGGTCTCTCGCCACTCGTGGTTCTGGGAGTCACCCTCCTGGTCGCAGCGGTTGGCGGCATTTTCCCCTTTTCGCCCATCGAGCCCGTACTGCTTGGCGTAGCCGCACTCGCCCAGCCGTCGCTGCTGCTGCCGGCCGTGGTGCTCGCGACCGTTGGCCAGATGGCGTCCAAGGCGCTGCTATTCGCTGGCGGCGGGAAGGCGCACCAGGCGCTATCGCCGCGCAGGCGCGGATGGGTCGATGGGGTGAGCAGCCATCTGCGCGGGCGGCGGCGCCTCCAGATCGCCACGGTTCTGGTCAGCGCATGTGCCGGCGTGCCTCCGTTCTACGTGGTGACCGTCATGTGCGGCGTGATGGGTTTGCGGCTTCGCGACTACCTCATCGCTGGCACCATTGGCCGCGCCATCAGGTTTTCTGCCATCGTGACACTGCCCCGACTGCTGTTTGTCGTCGCGGGCTTCGTCGCGCGCCCCGCGTCGCTCATGGCGCAGCGCCATGAACACGGTGCGGTGAGTGTTGCCGGTCAAGGGCCGGACACGTACGTGCTGATCAGCGGCATGGTGGGCGGGGTAGCCGGATTTCGCCGACTCGAGGCAGAGCTGCTCGCGCACGGGCATCGCGTGGTGATCATCGATCCGTATCACCTGTCCATCGATTCCGCGGACGTGTCGTTCGTGGCGATGAGCCGTAGAGTGGACCGGGTGCTCGCGGAAATAGGAGTGATGCACGCGGGCCTCGTGGGCCACTTCGTGTCGGGCAGGAATCCGCTTCCCCCACTTCGCCCGCACGGCGAAGTCAAGCAGCCGGCCGGCGTAGTCGT
>JANNJV010000021.1:0-4042 GCA_031395945.1 Gemmatimonadota bacterium
GCCTGGAAGCGCTGGAGGAGGGCACGGACCGCTGGGCCGTGCGCAACGGTTATGTGTCGCTGACGCCGTTGCGGCTGGACCTCACGGACGAGCAGGCGCTGGCGAACGTGATGGCCGGCGGCGACGGCACGGTATCGTAAGCGCAGAGCCCAGAGCCCAGAACCCAGAACCCAGAACGCGGCGGAGTTAGTGTGGCCGGCTTTCCGTCGCGGCCGGGAGCACAGGGATCTCGAGCGCATCGTGGACAGCCGTTGTGAGCTCATCGGCCGTGAACGGTTTCTCGATGACGCGCATGTCCTGGGACATCGCGCCTCGCCTTTGCATCTCGTCGTCGGTGTACCCCGACATGAATACCACCGGCGTGGCCGCACTCGTGTGCAGGAGGTGCTGTCTCAGCTCCTGCCCTCCCATACCCGGCATCACCACGTCGGAGAGCACCAGGTCGATCGCACCGGTATGCGCATGAACGATCTTTAATGCCTCCTCGCCTGTGGATGCCGACAGCACCGTGTAGCCTTTCTTCTCGAGCACGCGCGTGGCGTACTGGCGCAGAGCCTCCTCGTCCTCGACGACCAGCACGGTCCCGGCACCGGACCGCACTCGCGTCGGCAGTTCGGCTGACACGCGCGGAGCGGTCGCAGCGATGGCCGCCGGCAGGAAGATGGTGAAGCACGTACCCACACCAACCTCGCTGCGCACGTCGATGAAGCCGCCGCATTGCTTGACGATTCCGTACACGGTGGCGAGGCCAAGGCCGGTCCCTTTGCCGGGCGCCTTGGTGGTGAAGAATGGCTCGAACACCCTCTCGACGGTGGACGGGGGCATGCCCTCGCCCGTGTCCCGAACCGAAAGGACAATCCAGATCCCGTTCGGAACCACACCGCCGGCGCCGATGGCCAGCGCGGCAGGCAGTGTGAGCTTCTCCGTCTGGATGGTAAGGCGGCCGCCGGACGGCATGGCGTCGCGGGCGTTGACGGCCAGGTTGACCAGCACCTGTTCCAGCTGGCACTGATCCGCGGTGATGGTGGCATCCGGCGCCAGTTGTGAGTCGATCTGGATGTCTTCGCCAATGAGCCGGCGCAACATGGGCTGCAGCTCTCGCACGATGTCGCCAAGATCCAGCGGCATGAGGTGGAGCAGCTGTTTGCGGCTGAACGCCAGCAACTGACGCGTGAGCATCGTGGCGCGATGCGCGGCTTTCTGGATCTCCAGGAGGTCACCCCGGTGGGAGGGCGCGATGGCGTCATCCTGCTGGAGGAAGCCGACGTACCCGGTGATCACCGTGAGGATGTTGTTGAAGTCGTGCGCCACACCGCCCGCCAGCGATCCGACCGCTTCCATTTTCTGCGACTGCCGCAACTGTGCTTCGATCTGGCGCTGCGCGGTGACGTCGCGAAAGCTCCAGACGCGCCCGACCGTTTTGCCGTCCACGCGCTGCGGCTTGGAGAAGCGCTCGACCACCCGCTGATCCTTGAAGTGCAGCGTATCAGAGCTCTCGGCGTCCGGATGCGCGTAGAGCTCCTCGACCTTCTGTATGAACTCGTCGGGATGCTCCAGTTGGTCGAGCACGAAGGCCAACGCCGCCGCGTCGTCGCGCGCCGCCAGGATGCTCTCCGGAATTTTCCACAGCTGGATGAATCGGTTGTTCATCCTGACCATGCGTCCAGCGGAATCCACGACCAGCAGCGCATCCGTCGTCGATTCGATGGTCGCTTCGAGCAGGGCCAGCGTGCCACTGAGCTCGGTTTGTGCGCGTTGGCTGTCATCCAGCGCCACCCGCAGGCGGCTGTTGCGATCGCTCAGATCGTGCGAGACGGTCTTCATGGAATGCTCCAGGACGGCGCGGTCCTGAGCCAGACTGCAGTACGCGCCATCCACGAGTGCCATGAACGATTCCATGGCCTGTGGTAGGTCCGCGGAGCCGCAGGCCTGTTTGATCTGGCGCTGCAGGAGCTTGTGCATCTCAGCCGCTCCTTGGCGGCGTCACGCGACTTTCCGTATGAACGCGTTGAGATCCAGCTCCAGGCGAACGACGTGTGCCTGGAGGTCGGTCACGTGTTGGTGCGCACCGGTGAGCACGCCATCGCGCCCCATGCGCTCGAGCGTACTCGCCGCGTCGAAGCTGCGGCTGACGCCGAAGTTGCCCACGGATCCCTTGAGGGCGTGCGCCGCGCGCATGAGCGCGGGCGCGTCGTTCGCGTCCACGCTGCTGCGAATGGCCGCCAGCAGGCGGGGCGACTCGCCGCAGAACAATTCCACCATCTGGGCCAGCAGATCCTTGTCGTCCGCCACCGTCGCCATGGCCTGTGCCGCGTCGAACGCCGGCAGCTCGGCGGCTGCGAGCTCGGTCACCGCGACACGCATCGTGGCGCCAGGGGTGGCCCGCACCGGCGCAGCGGTTGCGACGCTGTGGCTGCCACTTCGCACTGCGGTGTCGAGCATGAGATACAGCTCCGCCGGACGCACCGGCTTGGTAAGATAGAAGTCCATGCCGGCCGCCAGGCAGCGTTCGCGGTCGCCCGTCATGGCGTGCGCGGTAAGGGCGATGATGGGCATGTGTCGTCCACTCGTCTTTTCCTTTTCGCGGATGGCGGCCGTGGCGGCGAAGCCGTCCATCTCGGGCATCTGGACGTCCATGAGGATGACGTCCACGGCATGGCTGTCATGGCATTCGATCGCCTCCCGCCCATTCTCGGCGACGATCACCTTGTGGCCGCGCTTCTTGAGCAACTGAATCATGAGCGCCCGGTTCACCGGATTGTCTTCGGCCAACAGCACGCTGAAGGACCGATGGTGCTGCTCGCGGATGGAGTGCTGCGTGACGAGGGCGGGAGCGGTATTGGTGGCAACCCCTGTCATCGCGACATGGATGGCTTCCAGCAGGACACTCTGCCGGACGGGCTTCGTGAGATACCCAACGACACCGAGTTCCTTGCAGCGCGCGGCGTCCCCGCGTTGGCCCACGGAGGACAACATCATGATGGTGGAGCGGCTCAGCTCCGGCCGCTGTTGAATCGCGGCAGCGACAGCGAAACCGTCCATGTCCGGCATCTGGAAATCGAGCAGCACCAGTGCGAATGGCTGGCCGGCGCGGTGCGCGTCGTCCATGGCGACAAGGGCGGGGCCGCCCCCATCGACGAGCACGGGATCCATGCGCCAGTGCGTGAGAATTTCGTGCAAGAGCCGGCGATTCATGGCGTTGTCGTCCACGACCAGCACCTTCATACCGCTCAGGTTGGCCATGGAGCGCGACGGCGCTTCCACCGCGGGCGCCTGACGCGCCTCGAAGGGAATCGTGAAGTGGAACGTGCTTCCCTTGCCCGGCTCGCTTTCCACCCAGATCCGCCCGCCCATGAGCGTCACCAGTTGCGCGGCGATGGTGAGTCCCAGGCCAGTGCCGCCAAAGCGGCGCGTGGTAGAGTTGTCGGCTTGCGTAAACGACTCGAAGATCGCCGCGTGCTTGTCCGCTGGAATACCGATGCCCGTGTCCGACACACTGAACTGGAGCACGAGATTCGGATAGTCGCCGCCGATGCGCTTGACCTGAACAACTACCTCGCCCTTTTCCGTGAACTTGATGGCGTTGCTGACCAGATTGATGAGCACCTGGCGCACGCGCGCCGGATCGCCGCGCAGCTGCGGTGGCACGTCGGGGGCGACATAGTACACCAGCTCCAGCCCCTTCTGGTGGGCGCGTAACGACTGCGCCCGTGTGGTCTCGTCCAGCGCAGATGGCAGGTCGAAATCGATGACGTCGAGATCGAGCTTGCCCGCCTCGATCTTGGAGAAGTCCAGGATGTCGTTAATGACGCCCAGCAGGGAATCGGCCGACACGCGGACCATCTCGAGGTACTCGCGCTGCTCCGGCTTGAGCTCCGAATCCAGACAAAGTTCCGTCATGCCGATGATGCCGTTCATCGGTGTACGAATCTCGTGACTCATGTTCGCGAGAAACTCGCTCTTGGCCCGGTTGGCGACTTCCGCCTTGTCCTTCGAGGCCTCGAGATCCGCGGTACGCGCGTGGACTTCATTTTCGGCGCCC
>JANNJV010000024.1:0-21134 GCA_031395945.1 Gemmatimonadota bacterium
GTACTCGAGAATCGCGGCCACATCGCTCGCCACATAGAACTCGCCTTCGCCCAGACCGAGCAGCAGGGGACTTCCCTTTCGCGCGCACACGACTTTGTCCGGATCGCGTGCGGAAATCACTGCAATCCCGTAGGTGCCTTCCACCAGACGCAAGGCGTCGATGACCGCGTCTTCCAGTGGCTCGCCGTCCTCGGAGGCGGCTTCGATCAGATGCGCCAGCACCTCGGTGTCCGTTTCGGACTTGAAGGTGTGGCCGCGCGCCTCCAGCTCATGGCGCAACGAGGTGGCGTTCTCGATGATGCCGTTGTGGACGACGGCGATGGCGTCCGTGCAGTCGTGATGCGGATGCGCGTTGCAGGTATTTGGCGGCCCATGCGTGGCCCATCTGGTGTGGGCGATGCCAACCGACCCCGACAGCGGCGACTCGTCCACGGCTGCTTCCAGCATCGCGATCTTGCCAGCCGCCTTGCGCGTCTCCAGCCCCTTGCCATTCAGGGTCGCGACGCCCGCGGAGTCGTAGCCGCGGTATTCCAGCCGTTTCAACCCGTCAATGAGCATCGGCGTCGCGACCTTCGAGCCGATGTACCCCACGATTCCACACATAGTGTCCGTCCTCGATTATCCAGCGGTCACGCCGACTCGAGTCGGCGCATCCAGTGCTTCCAAAGGCTGCCGCGCCCGTTGCACGAGCGTGCGAGCGTCTTGCTCCGTTGGTGCTTCAGCGATAACCCGCACGATCGGCTCCGTTCCCGACGGCCGCACATGCAGCCAGCGGTCATTCCATGCCAACCTCAACCCATCCTGCGTATCCACGCGCGCGTCGGGAAATGCTTCCCGAAGCGCGGCGTACACCGAATCGAGGCTCGCCTGCGGCCGGTCGAGCTTGTCTTTCACAATGGCGTACCGTGGCAGCTCTCCGGCGAGCGTCCCAAGCGACTTTCCGGTCTCCGTCAACAACTGGAGGATCAGAGCGATTCCCACCGGCGCATCGCGTCCCAAGTGTACTTCGGGAAGAATCACGCCGCCGTTTCCCTCGCCACCAATGACCGCGCGCATTTCGCGCATGCGGACCGCCACGTTCACCTCTCCGACGGGTGCCCGAGTCAGCGTCGAGCCCGCTCGCGTAACGGCATCTTCCACGACCAGACTCGTGGACAGATTCGTGACAACCGGTCCCTGCCGATGCGCGAGGACGAGCATCGAAGCAAGCGCGAGCGTGAAGTCCTCACCGATCGCGGTCCCAGCGTCCGACACTAACGCCAGGCGATCCACATCGGGGTCCACTGCAAAGCCGAGGTCCGCCTTCGAGCTCCGCACCAGCTGCTCCAGGTCCTTGAGGTTCTCCTTGATCGGCTCCGGGGAATGCGGAAACCTGCCATCGGGTTCGATGTGGATCGCGCTGACGCGGCATCCCAGTCGCTCGAGCAGCTGGGGGACGATGACCGCACCAGCGCCACGAACGCAGTCCAGCGCGACGTGAAACCCGCGCGCGCGGATTCTCGCCACGTCCAGGTAGGGCAGCCGGAGAATCCGGTCGAGGTGCCGCTGCGCCGCGTCGGTGTCGACCTCGACTGAGCCCAGTCTGTCCCACGACGCTCGCGGGATTCCACGCTCCACCAGCGCACGCATTTCCGCGCCTTCGTGCGCCTCGAGAAAGAGCCCGGAGGCGCCGACGAACTTGAGCGCGTTCCACTCGATGGGGTTGTGGCTTGCGGACAGCATAACACCGCCGCCGGCGTGATGATGCTCGACAGCCAGCTGGCAGGTGGGCGTGGTGGTCAGCCCGATGTCGATGATGCGGGCGCCGACAGACTGTAGTGCTCCAATCGCGACCCGGTGGAACATCGGTCCTGACACGCGGCTGTCGCGGCCCAGAACGATCGGACTGCCCGGCTTTCGTGACAGCGCCCAAGCGCCGAATGCGGCAGCGTAGCCGGCAACGACTTCAGGAGTCAGCGCGCCGCCAACCCGGCCGCGAATTCCCGAAACACCTACCATCAACCCGTCTTGAGCCATCCGACCTCCGTCGAGAGACGTAACCTATCGCTCTCGCCGAGAGGGGCCAAGCATGTGTCAGAGTGCGCGTTACACGTTTCAGAGCGACACCTGGACGTGCCTGTCCGCGTTGCGCTGAATCACCTGCAGGTCGCCGGCGCGAATAGCGCCCACCGCCGCTTCGACAACGCAGCGGTCAAACTGCGTGTCGCAGTTGGTCTCCAGTTCCCGAACCGCGTCCTCCAGGCTCATGTCGTTCCCGCGATACGGCCGGCCGCTCATCATCGCGTCAAACGCGTCCGCCACTGACACGATGCGCGCCTCGAGGGGGATATGCTCCCCCACCAGACCGTCAGGAATGCCCGCGCCGTCCATGCGCTCGTGGTGCGAGCGCACGATGTTCAGTGCGATCGGTGCGTCCTTCATGAGTGGGGCGAGAATTCGCCAGCCAACCACGGGATGCGTCATGATGTGTCGGTATTCGTCCTCGGTGAGTGGGCCCGGCTTGTTCAGCACCGCCTCGCGCACCCCGATCTTGCCGATGTCGTGTACGTGGCCACCTAGCACGATCTGGTGTTCGACTTCGCTCCCGAGGTTCATGGCCCGCGCGATCGTGCCGGAATACTGACTGACGCGCACCGAGTGTCCACGCGTGTACGTGTCCTTGACTTCGAGCGCTTCAGCGAGCGCCTGGACGCCCGCCAGGAACAGCG
Organism: Gemmatimonadota bacterium; assembly: GCA_031395945.1. Classification (GTDB taxonomy): domain Bacteria; phylum Gemmatimonadota; class Gemmatimonadetes; order Gemmatimonadales; family Gemmatimonadaceae; genus DASPMP01. The sequence continues at coordinate 2,709 of JANNJV010000024.1, forward strand.
CTTCGATCCGTCGTGCCTGATCCGCAACGCGCTCTTCCAGCCCGTGCTGGTAGCCACGGTTCTCGAGGATGAGGCGCCGCTTCTCCAGCGCCTGCTGCACTCGCGCGCGCACCTCTTCCAGGTGAAACGGCTTGGTGAGGTAATCCATCGCGCCGTTCGCCAGGCAGCTCACAGCGACCTCGACGTCGGCGACGGCCGTGATCATCACGACGGCCGTGTCAGGCCAGCGCGCGCGCACTTGGCGCAGCAGCTCGATGCCGTCGATGCGCGGCATCCGCATGTCGCTCATGATGAGCGTCACGGGTTGACGTTGCAGCAGCTCGATGGCTTCGGCGCCATTGCTGGCCTCGAAACATCGAAATCCGTCGTTGCGCATCATGTGCACGAGCACCTGACGCAAACGCGGTTCATCGTCCACCACCAAACAGTCCACGGGCGCCGCTAGCGCCGCGAAGCTGTCACCGTTCAACCTGACTGCTCTCATGATCTACGCTACTCGCTTTCCTGTGCGGATTATCTTTTCCCTACACCTCTCCCACCGAGTATCGGCATGACCCGCGTTTTTGACGAGGATCTGACCGCAGGCTTCGGCACACGGGCTGTCCATGCCGGGCAGCGGCCGGACCTCATGTCCGGCGCCATCATGACGCCAGTGTACCTCACCTCTACCTACGTACAAGAAGAGCTCGGTCGCAATAAGGGCTACGAGTACGCTCGCGGCAAGAATCCCACGCGCGAAGCGCTCGAACGCAACGTCGCGGCGCTCGAAGGTGGCCGGCATGGCTTTGCCTTTTCCAGCGGTATGGGGTGCGTCGATTCCCTCATGAAGCTGCTCAAAGCCGGGGATCATGTCGTTTGCGGCGAGAACGTCTACGGTGGCACGTTCCGGTTGTTCGACAAGATCCTCCGGAACTACGGGATGGAGTTCAGCTTCGTCGATACGCGCGAGCCGGAGCGCATCGAGGCCGCTGTAACGAAGCACACCCGAGTGGTGCTGGTGGAGACGCCGTCGAACCCCTTGATGCGGATTACAGACCTCAAGGCGGCGGCAGACATTGCGCACCGGCACGGCGCCCTGCTCGTCGTGGACAATACGTTCGCGTCACCGGTGTTTCAGCGACCGTTCGAGTTCGGCGCCGACGTGGTCTATCACTCCACGACGAAGTACCTGAACGGACATAGCGACATGGTGGGAGGCATCGCCCTCGTAAAGGACGATGGACTTGCCGAACGGCTCCAGTTCATTCTCAACGCGGCCGGCGCCGTTCCGGGCCCGTTCGACTCCTGGCTGGCTCTCCGCGGAACCAAGACGCTGCACCTGCGAATGAAGCAGCACGACATCAACGGACGCGCCATTGCGCGCCGGCTCGTCGAGCAGCTCGGGGCCGAATCGGTCATGTATGTCGGCCTGACCAGCCACCCACAGCACGAGCTGGCCAAGCGCCAGATGTCGGGATTTGGCGGCATGATCAGCATCGAATTGGGCACACGAGAGCGCGCCGCCTACGTATTGAAACGGGTCAAGGTGTTTTCCCTCGCAGAATCGCTTGGCGGAGTGGAATCCCTCATCAGCCACCCGGCCAGCATGACGCACGCATCGGTACCCCCCGATCACCGCGTCAAACTCGGTATTACGGATGGTCTGGTCCGCTTGTCGTGCGGTGTGGAAGACACCGAAGACCTGCTGAATGATCTGGAACAGGCCTTCGACGGGCTACCAGCCGCACAGGGATTCATTCCGGGAAAGAAAGCGAAGGCCTCGGCTCGGTGAGCGACACAACGGCGGGATCGGCTCCGTAGGAGTTGAATAGGATCACGCCACCTGCTGCTCCATTCCCTATTCCCATCCGGCCATGCCCGAAACCGTGAAGCTGACAGCGATTTCCTCACGTGCCTGGGAGCACCCCGCCGATCGCGCGGCGCTCAATGCGCTCCGGGCCCTTCCGGGCTTTGATGAAGCCCTCCGACGGGTCATGGGGTTTCTCGGTGAGCGCGGGGTGCGGCAGCTCTTCCTGGCGAACGCCGTTCGTGTGGGTCCGGAACAGCGTCCACGCCTGAACCAGCTGTACTCGGACGTGCTGGTCACGCTCGACGCTCCTGAGCGGTGGGACCTGTACGTCTCCCAGACGCCCATCGCCAATGCCATGGCGGTCGGCTTCGAGCGTCCGTTCATCGTGTTCAACTCGGGCATGCTCGAGATTCTCGACGAGGACGAACGGCGCGCGGTGCTGGCGCACGAAGTGGGTCACATCATGAGCGGCCATCCCACGTACACCACGCTGGCCGTGATTCTGTTGACCCTCGGTCTGGCGAACATTCCCATGCTGGCCGGCATCGCGTTGCTGCCCTTCGAGCTCGCGCTGTTCGAGTGGTATCGGAAGTCCGAGTTTTCGGCCGATCGTGCCGCGCTGCTGGGCACGCAGGACATCCGCAAAACGCAGAACGTGCACTTGAAGCTGGCCGGCGGGCCGGCGCTCGATGACCCGGTTGACCTGGACGCGTTCCTGGCGCAGGCGCGCGAGTATGAGACGATGGCTGGCCCATGGGACAAGGTGTGGCAGTTCATCAACACGGTCTTCCGCACGCACCCGTTCGCGACGGTGCGCGCCGGCGAGCTGCAGCGCTGGATCGAGAGCGGCGATTACGACCGTATCCTCGCCGGCCAATACACGCGCCGCGGCGAGGAGCCGCCGCCGCTCTCCAGCGACTTCAAGGCGGCCGGCGACTACTACGGCGACAGGGCGCGCGATGCCGCGGCAACCGTGGGTGAGGTGGTTGCGCGCGCGCGCGAGGCGTTCAATCAGGCCTGGAAGAGCGGGAGCGGCGGTGGAGGCACGGGTACTGCCGCGCCGGGGACGGACAACACGACGCAATGAAGGTGCTGCTCGTGGGCGGCGGGGGCCGCGAGCACGCGCTCGCCTGGCGACTCGCTCAGGATGATCCTCGCGTTACCATCCTCGCCGCTCCCGGGAACCCTGGCATTGCCGAGCTCGCGGAGTGTGTCGCCATCAACGCGACTGACGTCGATGCCCTGATCGCCCTGGCGCGTGAGAAGCGCGTCGATTTCACGGTCGTTGGCCCTGAAGCGCCACTGGCGGGTGGCATCGTGGACCGGTTCCGCGCCGAATCGCTCGCGATCTTCGGCCCTACGCGCGCCGCCGCCGAAATCGAGACATCGAAGGCCTTTGCGAAGGAGCTGATGCGGGAAGCAAAGATCCCCACGGCGCGTGCCATTATCGCCACCGAGCCCGATCGCGCCAAGGGCGCGGTACGCGCGCTCGGACTGCCCATCGTGATCAAGGCCTCTGGACTGGCGGCTGGCAAGGGCGTCATGGTCTGCGACACGTTCGAATCCGCGGACCACGCCATCGACGAGATGCTCGTGACGCATCGATTCGGGGTTGCCGGACAGGAAGTGCTCGTCGAGGAATTCATGTCGGGCGAGGAGCTCTCCGTACTGGCGATTACGGATGGCCAAACGGTCATTCCGCTTGTGCCCGCGCAGGACCACAAGCGGCTGCTCGCGGGGGATCGGGGACCGAATACGGGCGGGATGGGCGCGTACGCGCCGGTCGCCCTGGCCAGCGATGCGCTGATGCGCGATGTGCTGGATCGCATTTTCGCGCCGACCCTTGCCGCGATGACCGCGCGTGGCCGTCCATTCACGGGATTGCTCTACGCGGGATTGATGTTGACGACGGACGGACCGAAGGTGGTGGAATTCAACTGCCGTTTCGGTGATCCCGAAACGCAAGCCGTGCTCCCCGTGTCCCAGCTCAGCACGTCGTTTTCGGAACTGCTGGCAACCGTCGCGCGCGGAGAGTCGCTTCCGGAGGGCGTCACCTGCACGGCTCGCGGCGCCGCCGTCACGACGGTGCTCGCTGCGGCGGGATATCCAGAGACCCCCCAGAGTGGCGCACCGATCACGATTCCCGACCTTGACGGCGCGCTGGTCTTCCATGCAGGCACGGCCCGCGCTGCCGACGGAAGTCTTGTCACCGCTGGCGGGCGCGTCCTGGGAGTGACCGGCCTGGCGCCGACGTTCGCGGCGGCACAACTGCGCAGCGGCGATGCAGCCGCGCGCATCACCTTCGAAGGCAAGCAATTCCGCGCCGACATCGGGTGGCGCGAACTGGCGCGCGGTGCCGGAACTCCCTGAGGTCGAGACGATCGCGCGAGATCTGCAGCGCAAGATCGCCGGCAGCCGCATTGCGTCAGTAGAAGTCTCGAAGCCGGACGTGCTCCGCGTGGTGGGCCCTCGGACCCTCGCGCGCAGAACCACTGGCGCCACGATTCTTCAGGCCTGGCGGCGGGCGAAGCTCGTGATTCTGGACCTGTCCACGGGCGACCGCCTGGTGGTGTCGCTGCGGTTCACCGGCAATCTCCTCGTCGATGACGGCACCCTGACCGAGGAGGATCGACAATACTCCACCGTGCGCTGGCGGTTGAAGGATGGGCGTACCCTGCACTATCGTGAGGTGCGGCGACTGGGCACGGTCTCGCTGATGAATCCGCGCCAGTTCGAGCGGTACGTCGGCGCCCTTGGCATCGAGCCGCTCGAGCCAGCGTTCACGCCGCAGCGTTTGTTCGAACTGTTGCGCGAGTCCAGGCAGGCCGTCAAGAAAAGGATCATGGATCAACGGGCAGTGGTGGGCATCGGCAACATCTACGCGAACGAGGCGCTGTGGCACGCGGGCATCGATCCGTCGCGCGCTTCACGCTCCGTTGCCCACGACGACAGCGATCGCCTGCACGGCGCCATTGTCGAGGTGTTGCGCGCGGCGCTCGAGGCGCGCGGCACAAGCTTCCGCGATTATCGCGATAGCTCCGGTCAGCGCGGCGGGTTCGTGTCCCGGCTCGCGGTGTATGGACGCGAAGGCGAGAATTGCCTGCGATGCGGTGCCCGGCTCGTGGGCACGCATGTCATCGATGGCCGGAGCACGGTGCTGTGCGCGCACTGCCAACGCTAGATCTCCTTCGCCCGCCCACGGCGGACGCACGCATCAAGGAAATGGAAGCGGACGTCCGCGAGCGCGCGGAAAACCGTCCCGCGGTGTATCGCATGATCGCCGTCGACGGTGAAGTCATGTACGTCGGAAAATCGAAGCAGCTGCGCTCGCGGCTGCTCAGCTATTTCCGCGGGTCGTTCCCCGAGGACAAGGGTGCGCGGATTCTCCGCGACGCCGACCGTATTGAGTGGGAGTACGTGCCCAGCGAATTCGCTGCCCTGCTGGGCGAACTGAGAGCCATCAAGCGGCATCGCCCGCGCCGGAACGTGGCGATGAAACGGGACGGCCGGAACCTGTGCTTCATCAAGCTGACCGGAGGCGTGGCGCCGCGACTGACCGTGGTCCGCGGCCCTGGCACCGACGACATGGCGCTTTACTACGGCCCGTTCCTGGGCGCCATGAATGTCGGCGAGTCGCTGCGCGAACTGTCCGATGTGCTCGGCCTTCGCGACTGCACGCTGGACAGGAAGATGCGATTCTCCGACCAGGCAGAGCTCTTTCAACTCGCGCCCAGAACACCGGGCTGTTTGCGCTATGAAGTGAAGAAGTGCCTTGGCCCGTGCATCGCCGCGTGTTCGTCGCGCGATTACATGGACCGCGTGGGCCTGGCGCGTCGATTCCTGGATGGCGCCGACGACGGCCCCATCGAGTCGTTGCGTCATGAAATGACGAGCAGCAGCGATCGACTCGAATTCGAGCGCGCGGCCGCGTACCGGGACAAGTTGCAGCGGTTGGAAGCGCTTCGAAAACGCTTTGGCCGGCTTCGCTTCGCCGTCGAATCACTGTCGTTCGTCTACACCGTCCCGGGCACCGACGGAACGGATCGGCTTTATGTGATTCGCCGCGGCCGCGTGCGTGGCGAAATGGCGGCGCCTGGGAATGCGGACGAACAGTCAGCCCTGGACCGGATGCTGGCGGAGATCTTCGCCGATGCGGTAGACGGAATGCAGGTGCCGTCGCACGAGATCGACGAATTGCTCCTGCTATCCAGTTGGTTCAGCCGCTTCCCCCGCGAGCTCGACCGCACCAGGCGTGTGGAGAAAGCGTCCTAGAGCACGGACCGCGAAAGCCGAGCGCCTTCGGCGCCCCGTGGCAAGGCTGTTGCGTTTGCGTCGGGTATGGCAACCACCTGGCAACCAGCGACCCTTGTGAAATGCGTCAGCGTCAAGCCGTGGCTCGTCATCCCCGGCGACGATGAGCCCGGCGGCTGTCACGACCTCACCTTGGGGAAGATCTACGAGTGCATGGGCATCGAGGGTCGTGGCTCATTTGTGCGAATCGTGGATGATTCGGGCGAGGACTACCTCTACCCGCTGTCCCACTTCGCCGAGGTCTAGCTAGTCGAGCTCCACAAGCTCGATCGCCACTCTCTTCCCACGACTGATCTTCATCCGCGCGACGCTCGGCAATAGCGCAAAGCGTCGCTCTCCCGCGGCACCCGGGTTGACCACCCAGCGCCCATCGACCTGTGTCACCAGCTGCCGGTGGGTGTGACCGTAAACGATGACATCGGCGTCATACCGGGCCAACAGCTTCTCAGGCGTGGGAGAGCCGACTTCGTGCCCGTGACTGACGTGGATTCGCACGCCCTCGACCTCCAGCTCGATCGAAGGCGTCAGCCCAGGGGTGCCGAATGGATCGGTGTTCCCCAGGACCGCTCGTACCGGCGCAATGATGCGCAGCTCCTCGAGGACTCCCTTCCCGACGTCGCCCGCGTGCAGGATGAGACTCACGCCGTCCAGCGCGTCGAACACGGACGATCGCACGAGACCGTGCGTGTCTGCGATGAGACCGACTATCCCCACCGGCGCACGAGCGCGTGTTCCACCCCCAACTGGTCCATGACGCGCGCGACGATGAAGTCCACGAGCTCCTGAATCGTCTGCGGTCGCTGGTAGAATCCAGGGGCGGCGGGCAGAATCACCGCCCCGGCCCGGCTCAGTCGCAGCATGTTCTGCAGATGGATCGCACTCAACGGCGTTTCGCGTGGCACCAGCACCAGCGGCCGACGCTCCTTGAGCATGACATCGGCCGAGCGTTCCACGAGCGAACGGGACGCGCCGACGCTGATGGCGGAAAGGGTCCCCATCGAGCAGGGGCAGATCACCATGCCCGCGTTACGTGCCGAGCCCGAGGCCGGCGCGGCACCCCGGTCCGCGTCATCATACACGGTCACCAGCCGGCGCCATGCCTCGGCGCCAACGCGGGTCCGCAGCGCGTCCACGGAATCGATATCCAACTCGGTGCGCAACAGCCGTAGCCCGTGCGATGAGACGATCAGCCACACGTGGCGGTCCGCGGCCAGTAATTGCTCCAACAGGCGCACCGCGTACGGCGCCCCGGAGGCGCCTGTGATCGCGACGACGATAGGAAGATGCGCGGAGTCAGCCATGGGTTACTGCAGGATCCGCATGCTAAACGCCGGCGCGCGCATCAGGCGATCCATGAGAACGAAGAAAAAAAATGCAATGCTTATCATGCCGTTCATCGTGAAGAATGCAGCGTCCAGCCGGCTCAGATCGCCTGGCTGGACCAGCGAATGTTCGTACGCCAGGAGGGCCGCGGAAAGCGTCACACCCATCCAGTACCAGCCGCCAGCGCTCATCGCCAGCCCCACCGCAATGAGCGAGGCGATGCTGATGACGTGCAGCATGCGGGAGATGCGGATTGCCCGTTCCTCACCAAGTGCGGCCGGAACTGAATGGAGTTGATGCGCGCGATCGAAGGCAACGTCCTGCAGCGAATAGAAAATGTCGAACCCGGCAACCCACGTGGCGACGCCAAGGGCGAGCGCCAGGAGCATCCAGGCCGGCCGGCTCCAGGCGCCGACCACCGCGAGATACCCGCCGACCGGCGCGATCGCGAGCGAGCACCCGAGCACCAGGTGGGCCCAGCGCGTGAAGCGCTTGGTGTAGCTGTAAAAGAAGATCCACGCGAGTGCGACGGGAGAGAGCAGCAGGCACAATCGGTTCAATTGACCGGCGGAATACACGAACAACCCGGCTGCCACGGCCACCGACATCCAGGCCTCGGTCACGCTCAGCGCGCCCCGCGGCAGTTCCCGTGACGCGGTTCGCGGATTGCGGCCGTCGATGTGGCGGTCAACGATGCGGTTGAATGCCATGGCCGCAAATCGCGCCGCCGTGAACGCAAGAATTACCCAGCCCATGCCCTCGAGTCGCAATGGCCGGCGCCAGGACGCGAGCACCGCGCCGACGAGTGCGAACGGGAGCGCGAATACCGTATGAGGCAGTTTGACCAGGTTCGCGTACGCGACGATCCGCGATGCCCCGCCGAACGTCTGCCCCTCCCGCGCGTCGCGCCGCATCTCCGGCGCGCTCACTCGAGTCCCAGCCTGGGCCACAGCGCGTCCACGCGCGCTTTGACGGCGGGGTCCATCTCGATGATTCTCGGCCAGTCGCGCGTGAACCCTTCCTCCGGGAGTTTTCGTGTGCCGTCCAGCCCCATCTTCGATCCGAACGTAAACGTGCGGCTCGAGTGGTCCAGAACGTCCATGGGACCCATGGTGAACCGCGCGTCACGCTGCGGATCGATGTTGTTCAGCGCAACCCACCAAGCCTCGTCCTTGTTTCGCACGTCCACCCAGTGGTCCACGACGACCAGCACCTTCGCCAAAGACATCAGGCCCTGGCCCCACAACGCGTTCATCACCTTTTGCGCCTGTCCCGGATATTCCTTCTTGATCGACACAAAAACGAGATTGTGGAAGATGCCCTCCGGCGGCATGTGATAATCCACGATTTCCGGGATGGTGAGCTTCAGCAACGGCAGAAAAATCCGCTCCGTCGCGTGACCAAGATAGAAATCTTCCATGGGCGGCCGCCCCACGATGGTCGCCGGAAAGATCGGCTTGCGGCGCATCGTGATCGCGGTGACGTGCACTTGGGGGTACAGATCCGAAAGCGAATAGAAGCCCGTGTGATCGCCGAACGGCCCTTCCGTCACTAGTGCCTCGCGCGGGTCGATGTATCCCTCGATGACGAAGTCCGCTTCCGCCGGAACGTCGAGGTCACACGTGACAGCCTTGGTGAGCCTGACCGGCGCCTTTCTGAGAAAGCCCGCAAATAGGAATTCGTCCACCGTCGGCGGCAGGGGCGCGGATGCCGAGTACATCGATGGCGGATCGGCGCCAATGGCGATGCAGACAGGCATCGTCTCGCCCTTTTCAGCCATTTCGCGCCAATGGGCTGCGCCCACCTTGTGCCGCTGCCAGTGCATGGCCAGGGTGTCCCGTCCGGTTTGCATGATGCGATACATCCCGACGTTGCGGATGCCCCGCTTGGGATCGCGCGTGATCACCATGGGCACCGTGATGTACGCGCCGCCATCCTCCGGCCAGCATTTCATGAGTGGAAGACGGTCCAGATCCACGTCGCCGCCGCGCCAGACCTCTTCCTGGCACGGCGGGCTTCCGCTGTAATTGCGGGGTGGAAACTTGGCCACCTCCAGCAGCCTTGGCAGCAGCGCCAGCTTCGCCAGCATCCCCTCCGGAGGCTTCACCTGGAGCAGCTCCGTGATGCGATCGCCAATGGCGTCCAGCCGGTCGACACCGAGCGCCATCGACATCCGGCGCATTGAGCCAAAGAGGTTGATGGCAACCGGGAACGCTGACACCTTGCCATTCATCAAACGAACGTTCTCGAAGAGCAGCGCCTTGCCGCCGCCGGGCCGCTTCATGACGCGGTCCGCAATCTCGGTGAGCTCGAGATTCAGCGACACCGGTTCCCCGATTCGCGTCAGCTCGCCGGCAGTTTCCAGGACCTGCACGAATTGGGAGAGAGTATCGATCGTCATGGCCGAGTGAAAGTAAGACATAGCATGCCCTCCCACAGCCAATCGCGTATTTTGCACGGTCTGTGACGCCATTCTGGATTCGTCGACCCATGCTGATCGTGCGCGACCTGTATGCCAGTCGTGAACGGCCAGACCTTCAGGCACTGGAGGCAATCGAGGACGCCGAGGCGTTCGTCTGGGCCATCCTGCCGCACGCGGCGCGCACCTTTTCGGCCTGCATCGCCTTGCTCCCCGCCCGGTCCGCGCTGCCCGCAGCGGTAGCATACCTGTATTGCCGCATGCTGGACACTTACGAGGATCTCGTGCCCGACCGCGTCGCGCGTGAGGAGGCACTGCGATGCTTTGGCGCGCGGTTCGACGGCTGTGACGGCCGGCTTGGGCCGGCACCGGAGATCCATGTGTCGTCCGACAGGGACGATCGGGATCGCGCCCATTTGCTCCTGGTCCGTCGCGCGCCGCTCGTCGACCGCGTGTTTCTCTCCTTTGGCGAGGGCACGCGCCGCGTCGTGCGCGATTTGGTGCAGGACATGGCGGACGGGATGCGTTGGTCGTCGGCAAGCTTCGAGGAGGCTGGCGGCGTGCTCCACGGCGACGATCGCCTGTCCACATACTGCCGCCACGTCCTGGGCAATCCCGTGGTGTTCAGCGTGCGACTCATGCGGCTGCAGCAAGGCGTCCCAGCGGAACTGACGGCGAGCGAGCGCGAGGACGCGATGCGCGTGGGCGAGATGGTGCAGCTCGCGAATATCACCCGGGACGTCGAGAAGGACCTGCGACGCGGGATCACCTACGACACGGCGCTGCAGCACGACCTCGGCCGGGACGCGGCCAACGGCGATCGCGCGCTGATGGAGCGATGCCGCGCCGTACGCGAGCGTCTGCTGCGCATGGCGCTGCTGCGCGCGCCGTCCTACGCCCGTATCATCGACGCGCTCCGTTTCCCCCGCTGGAGCGTTGCCCGCGCGTCGGCGGTGCTCATGCTGCTGTTCACCGAGCGGTACTTTCGCGGTTGCGCCAGGCGCGCTGGGCTGGCGACATGGCAAGGACCCAATTCGATATTTGGCCTCTTCACGCGCACCCTACCCACGACCTTTTCAGAACGACGCGCCAAACATGAGATCACTCGCGTCGAAGCCGCTTTTCTGCTGGCGGCGCGGCAGGACTACGCGTAGCCTCTGGCGCCCTGCCTCTTCTACGCGCGGACGCCCACGTGAATAGCAGCGATGCCGAAGCTCAGCACGTCCCAGGCAACGTCGCGGAAGCCGGCCTTCCGCATTCGGTCCGCCAACTCCGGCGCTGACGGAAAGTGGGCCACGGACTCCGGCAGGTAGCGGTAGGCGCCCCGATTGCCGCTGATCAATCCGCCAATGCGTGGCAGAAGGTGATGGAAGTACAGGTGATATCCTGACCGAACGAGCGCCGCCCTCGGCGTTGTGAACTCGAGAATCACGTACCGGCCGCCAGGCACCACCACGCGAGCCACTTCTCGAAGTCCGGCATCGAGGTCCGCCAGATTGCGCACGCCGAACGCGACGATGGCACCAGCACACGACGCGTCGGCCAGGGGCAGCGATAACGCATCGGCCGTGACCGGGAATACCGGCTGGCCCTGCGCCTTCGCCCGGCCTGCGCGCAGCATGGGCTCGGCGAAATCCGCTCCCACCACGCGCCCGGTGAACCCCGGGTGCCTGGACAGCTCGGTCGCGACATCGAGCGTTCCGGCACAGAGATCGAGATACACACCATCGGGGCGGCGCTCCCATGCAACCGCCCTGATCGCTTTCCGGCGCCAGCGCCGGTCCACGTTGAACGACAACAGGTGGTTCAGCAGGTCGTATCGGGGAGCAATGTCCGAGAACATCGCCTTGACGTACGCGCGCTTGTCACGACCCCCGCTTGCCGCAAGGCGTGCGCTACGTTCCTCGGACAGCTGTAGATCCGTCGCGGACATTGCTGGAACTTCGTGGCGCGCCCGAGCGGCGGCAAGCATCTTTCTCGCGAGAAATGCCGCCGAATCCAGTTCTCGATCTCGCGAACCTTCCTGATGCCGACGTCGTTGCGCTCGCGCAGCAGGGGCGCGAGCCAGCGTATCGGGAGTTGGTGCGGCGATACGAGCGCCCAGTGTTCTCACTGGTCTTCCGGATGGTGCGCGACCGTGAGCTTTCCGAGGATCTCACGCAGGACACCTTCGTAAAGGTCCTGACGCACATCGAGAAGTACCGGTCGGAGTTCAAGTTCTCGAGTTGGCTGTTCAAAATCGCCAACAACGTCGCCATCGATCATCTGCGCCGGCGCCAGCTCGACACGGTCAGCATGGAGGGGTCGCCACACGCCACCACGTCGGACCTGGCCGAAGCCACCTCGTTCGAACTTGCGACGCAGGCCGAGTCGCCGCTGCAGGAAATGGAGGCGCGCGAACTCGGTTCCGAGATCGAGCGCGCCATCGCGAGACTGAGGCCGGAATACCGAGCCTGCATTCTGCTCCGACACGTCGAGGACAAATCATACGAAGAGATTGCGGCGACGCTCGATCTGCCTCTCGGGACCGTCAAGACCTACATCCACCGGGCCCGCCATGAGCTGCGCGAGCTGCTGGAACACGTGCGAGAGGGCTTCGGGCCCTCCGCCGGGGAGCCCGCGTGACCCCTATCACCTTCGACCGCTGCCGTGATGCCGCCGTTCTGCGCACGGCTGTTTCCTTGAAACCAACCCACCCGCCCGGCCGTAGTTGGCCCCGGAGGCATCGTGCACCACAGGCATCTACTACCTAACGAAATCGACCTGCTGCTGGACGAGGAGACCGGATTCGGCGTACAGCCGCTCCGGGAGCACGTCCGCGACTGCCCTGACTGTAGCGCCCGCCTGGCCGAGGCTAGGGAGGTCGTTACCGCCCTCGCAGCGATCCCGTTGATGGCACCCCGGATTGGGATGGCCGATCGTGTGATGGCGCAGGTGCCAGTATTCGTCCCGTGGCACGTGTCTGCCAGGGACATGGTCGTGAAGTGGATGCCCTCCAGCCCGGCCGCGCGCGCCCTGGCCGCGGTGTTTGTGGCCTTCGTGGGATCCCTGGTTACAGGACTCACGCTCTATATCGCGACGCGTGGCGACATACTCGCCACCGTCAGCGGGCTGGTTGGTGAGCAGGCGCGGAGCGCCGCAACCGACGCGGCCGGGGACGTCGTGGTCGCGCTCTTCGGGGCGCAAGTGGTCGGCGCAGTCCAGCAGATTGGACCGATGGGTATCGCATTGGCGGGAGGCGGGTTCCTCATAGCGTCCCTCGCAACGGTACTTGGGCTTCGGCTGATCGCGACCTCGGGCCGCACGGGCAGCTAGCCATGGTCCGCGCCCGCTGGTTCGGGGCGCTGGCAGTGGTGACGTTCGCCGCAGCCGCGCCGGCTCAACAAGCCAACGATTCGACACAGCGCTCGCCGTCAGGCGACGGGCGTCTGCGCACTGAAATAGCCATCCTTCGCAGCCTGTTCAGCGGCATTCACGCACCGCCCGCGGACAGCTTCAGGCTCGGCAACCAGGAGGTGGCGGCCGGAGCCACCGTGGCCGGCACGATCGCCGTCGCACGAGGCAACCTGGCCGTTCGTGGACGCGTAACTGGCGATGCCATCACGGTGCATGGTGACGTGATCGTCTATCCGGGCGGCTCGGTGGGCGGCAACGCGGTCGCCGTGGACGGGCGCGTACGCACCATCGGCGGCGTCGTCGAAGGCGACGTGCGGTCCATCCGGGGCATCACCGGAGTGCTCGCGCGTGCCGCAGGGGGATCCGGCGCCAGGGAGCCGGTCAGCACCTGGGGCGCCCTCAAGATGGTCATCGGCTGGTTTGCAATCCTGTTGGCCATCGGGATCGGCGTTTTGTTGTTCGCCGAGAAGAATCTGGACGGCGTCGTGAAGGCGCTCGAACAGCAGTTCTCTCGCGCTTTCTGGATTGGGGTCCTGACGCAGCTCGCGGCCATGCCGGTCCTGTTGCTCGTACTCGTTGGTTTGGCGATCTCACTGATCGGAATTCTTCTGATTCCATTCGCCATCGTCGCGTACGTCGTTGGCCTCGCCGGCCTGGTGACCCTGGGGTTCATCGCGGTGGCACGCTTCACCGGCCGAGCCTTTTTCCGCACGTCCGGACAGTCGCGCGTCGTGAGCCTGCGTTCGCTGTCGCTTGGCCTGGTGATCTACCTGGGACTGTGGCTGCTCGCGGCGGCGTTCATCTGGAATCCGATCGTGGGATCGGTACTCCACGCCGTGGCACTCGCCGGATCCTGGGTAGCGCTCACCTTCGGGCTCGGCGCAACGATGCTGACGCGCGCGGGAACGCAGCGCGAAGGCGATCGCGCGCGTCGGCCGCGCCCGATGGATGAGATGGCATGGCAGACGCCGACGCCGGTGACGGGTGTCGCCGCTGCACGCCGGCCCGTCGCTACCGTGAAGGAAAACTGACCGAGCCGTTCTAGACCGACCTGCGCTTCCACCCGCCGGCACGCCAGAGCCAGACGATGGCGAGCGCTCGGACGATGGCGGTCAACGAGATGACCCACCAGATGCCGACGATTCCCCACCGCGTGGCTGCCCACGCGGCCAGCGGGATGCGTGAGGCCGTGACGACCGTCGAGGTCAACATGGGTGGCAGTGTGTGGCCGGCGCCGCCCAACGCTCCTTCCAGCACGATTTCCGCACAGATGGCCAACTGCGAGACTGCGGCGATGCGGAGGTAGCGCGCCGCCTCAACGACTACAGCCGGGTCGTCCGTGAAGATCGAGGCGAACCATTCCGGTACCCAAAGCTCGAGCACACAAGCCACGAGGCCGAGCAGCGTGCAGAAGCCTGTTGAGATCCACGCAGCGCGCTCCGCGCGGTCCGCGCGCCCCGCTCCCAGATTCTGCCCCACGATCGCCGCCGTGGCCGCCGCGAACCCGACGCCGATCATGTACAGCCAACTCTCGACGCGGTGTCCTATGCCGAGCGCGGCCAGTGCTGGGGTTCCGAAGGGTGTCGCGCTTCTCGTGACGAACACATAGATGAGACTGAATACCACTCCTGTCGTGGCGGTCGGCAGTCCCACGCGGCAAATGGTGCGCGCAACCTTCCAGTCGAAGCCACCGAAACGAAGCAGCTTGCGATCGATGACCAGCCAGAGTCCCAGCCCGAAGGCAACGCCGCGCGTCGTGATCGTCGCGATGGCGGCGCCGGCCACCCCGAGGGCCGGAGCGGGGCCCATACCCATGATGAGCACGGGATCGAGAAGCAGCGTCAGTGTTACCGAAACGGCGAGCAGCACAAAAGGAGTGCGCGAATCGCCTGCGGCACGGAAAACTGCGTCGACGGCGAAGAATCCGAAGATGAGCGGCGCGCCCACCAGATAGGTGCCCAGGTACCGAATGCCGAGCGCCGTGACGTCTGACGGAGTTTGCATGATCCGGAATAGCCAGCTGAGCGCCAGCAAGCCCGCTGCCCCGACGACGAGCCCGAGGGTCATCGCGAGGGTCAGTGCCGTTCCTGCCGCTCGCGCGGCTTCGTCTTGACGGCCCTCGCCGTGACGCCGTGCCGCCAACGCCGTGAGTCCCACGCTCACCATTTCGGCAATGGCGATGATCAACCAGACCCAGAAGAGCGACGTGGCGACTGCTGCAATCCCCGTCGCACCGATCTTCATTCCGATCCAGATGGCATCGACGGTTCCAAATACCGTCATCAACAGCGTTGAGGCCACTGCTGGTCCAGCCATGCGCGCCACCGTGCGCGCGAGCGGGCCGGAAACCAGTTGCGCGGAGCGAGTTTCGCTCTGCACGCCGACGGTGGCCAACCCTTCGTGCGGCTCCAACGGCAACGCGGCCGCCGGAGATTCCGACGGCCGCGTCAGGTCGTGCAGGTGGGGATCGCCCGATTTCACGCCGCGGCTGTTGCCGGCAGAGCGGCTTTGACGCGTTCCGCGATCGCCACCAGCGCCCGCGCCGCCGCCGACTGCGGGTCCCCGACCACGATAGGTTCGCCGCGATCCGAGCCTTCCATGACCCGCGGATGCAGCGGCACCTGTCCGAGCAAAGGCAACCCGAGCTCTGCCGCCAACCGCTCGCCGCCGCCCGATCCGAACAACGCGCTCGGCTTGCCGCAGTGCGGACATTCGAACCAGCTCATGTTCTCCACGATGCCCAGCACAGGCACGTTGACGCGCTGGAACATCTTGGCGCCCCGCAAGGCATCCCCGACCGCCACCTCCTGCGGCGTGGTCACGATGATCGCCCCGCGAACATGCGTCGCCTGCACCAGCGAGAGTTGCGCGTCACCCGTACCGGGGGGCAGGTCCACGATGAAGTAGTCCAGCTGGCCCCAGGCCACGTCGCGAAGAAACTGGTTCACGATCTTCATCACGATGGGACCGCGCCAGATAGCCGGCTGATCACGCTCGATGAGGAATCCGAGGCTGATGATCTTGACCCCGTGAGCTTCGAGTGGGACGATCTTCTCGTTCACGACTGCTGGCGGCGAGTTCACCCCCATCATCCGTGGCAGGTTCGGGCCGTAGATGTCGCCATCCATCAAGCCCACGCGCGCGCCAGCACGTGCCAGCGCGACCGCGAGGTTGCTGGCCACGGTGGACTTCCCAACGCCACCCTTGCCGCTGGACACGGCGATGACCGTGCCCAAGTCGGGATAGGTCACCGGTTGCTGCGGGGGCGGTACTCGAGGCTGTGCGGGACGATCGTTCATGACGGGCAGCACGCGCCCGGACGCCTTGTCGCTCATCCCCGCAACCTACAGGAGCTGGCGCGCCGCGGCGAGCACGCGATCGCGCACGTCATCGAGCGAGCCCGCAATGAGCGCGCCGGCGGCGCGCGCGTGGCCACCGCCCCCAAAGGCGCGAGCGAATGCGTTGACGTCGACGCTGCCCGTGCTCCGGAAAGACGCTTTGACCTTGCCGTGCCCGAGATCGCGGAAAAAGACCGCCATGCGCGTGCCCGAGATGGAGCGCGCGTGCTCCACGATGCCGTCCAGGTCTTCCTGCCGCACGGCGTACTTCTCCATCGCGCCGGCGTGCATCGTCAACCAGGCAAGGCCTTTGTCGTCCTCGACGCCCAATGTTTGCAGGACCTCCGCCAGCAGGCGCAGTCGGCCCGCTGGAGCGGACGCATACACGCGCTGGTACAACTCCTCGGGATCGACGCCGACGGTCAGCAAATCAGCCGCGATGGCGTGGGCGCGCGGCGTAGTGTTGCTGAACCGGAATCCGCCCGTGTCGGTCAGAATCGCGCTGTACAGCGAACGCGCAATGTGCGGCGTGATTTCGTACCCCATCTCCCGGGCCAGATCGTACACCAGTTCCCCGGTCGCACAGGCGGTGGTGTCCGTCAGCACGATGTCGCCGGCGCCATCGCTCGATGCGATGTGATGGTCGATCACCACGCGCGGCACCTGGAGCTTTCGGACCGCGTCCGCGAGCGCACCCAATCGCTGCACGTCGCTGATATCCAGGACCACCAGAAGGTCGATGTTCCTGAGCGCCTGGGCGCCTTCCGCGGACCGATCCTTCACGTCATCCGCGAGGAGAAAATCGAACAAGGCCGGCCACGGCGTCGGGTTCACGATGTGAACCTCCATGCCGCGCTGCGACAGCAGCCGCGCAAGGCCCGTTTCCGATCCGCAGCCATCGCCGTCCGCGTTGATGTGCGTGGACAGCGCCACGCGGCGACCCGGTACGAACTCGCGAGCAACGCGCTGGATACCTTCGCGTCGCTCCGCAGAAATGGTGAAGAAGTCGCCGTGCGTCAGCGGATGCTCCCTGAAAACGAGACGGCGCCCAGTTCGGGCGCCGTCTCCAAGATAACGAGCGATCCAGCCGTCAGCTCATGCGCCCGCCGGGTGGAGCTCCGGCCAGCTTCGAATGCGACTTGCCGTAGGTGAAATAGATCACGATGCCGATCGCCATCCAGACGATCAGTCGGATCCAGGTATCCAGCGGCAGAAAGGCCATCATGCCGAAACAGATGAGAATTCCAAGAATAGGCACCAACGGCACCAGCGGAGTCTTGAATGGCCGAGGAAGGTCCGGACGCGCGCGTCGCAACACGATCACGCCCGCGCACACGATAACGAATGCCAGCAAGGTCCCGATCGACACCAACTCGCCCAGCAGTCCGATCGGGAAGAAGCCCGCGACCAAGCCCGCCACCGTGCCGGTCAGGATGGTCGTGACGTAAGGCGTCCGGAAGCGCGGATGGACTTTGCCAAAGACCGCTGGCAGCAAGCCGTCTCGCGCCATCGAATAGAAAATTCGCGGCTGCCCCATGAGCATGACGAGCACGACGGAGGCCAATCCCAGAACCGCTCCGATACTGGTCGCATATCCAAGCCAATTGAGCGCCGGCCCTGCCTTCTCGATGGCAACCTTCACCGGATGCGGAACGGCGAGTTCGGTATAGTGCGCCATACCGGTCATGACGAGCGCCATCAGGATGTACAGCACGGTACAGATGGCCAGCGACGCAAGTATGCCGATGGGCATGTCGCGTTGCGGGTTCTTGGCTTCCTGCGCGGCCGTGGAAACGGCGTCAAACCCGATATAGGCGAAGAACACGACCGCGGCTGCCCGGACGACACCT
>JANNJV010000041.1:0-2347 GCA_031395945.1 Gemmatimonadota bacterium
CCATCGCGGGCCATGTTCGTGTCTGCTAACAGTCGAACCGGCCCCGCACCGGCCGCATCCTGGACGGACCGTGGCACGTCGTGTCGGAGGGTCGTTTGATGGGACACGTTCATCTAGAGGGGACCACAATGCGAAGCAAGATCTGGATGGTGGCAGGTCTGGGCGGTGCCGTGCTGCTGTCGGGTTGCCCCGGTGTCCCCTACAATCCCGCGACGAACACCGACACGACGTGCCACGGTCCGTCCAGGATGCGGCCGGTGCGGGCCCGGTTCTACTGTTAGCAGTCACGAACATGGCCCGCGATGGATGCACTGTCCAGCGCCGGGCGCGGCCTCAGGTCTGTGATCGCTCCCGGGCTACTCGTATGGCGCGACGCGAGAGCATGGCGACGCAGGCGAAGAGCGCCGCTGGAGTCCAGACCACGATGAATTCGCTGACAAGGACGCGCACGCCACGCGCGGTGAAGAAGCGGCGGATGCTCATGGGCGATACCTCGATGAGCTCCCATGGCAGCGCGTAGCGGTTGTTGTCGAAGGGCGCGAAGAACGCGATCCCGCCACCTCCCGTCGTGATCGCGTCGAGCAAGCCGTGGGAGCAGGTGGCGAGGAAGAAGAACACCCATGCCCAGCGTCGCTCGCGCGGCAGCGTGAAACGAGCGATGGCAAGCGCCGCGGAAGCGAGCAGCGCCGCAAAGGTGATGGAATGCGTAAAGCCGCGATGTCCAAGGACGCTGCCGTATGGGACGCCGAGGTAGTAGCCGATCGCGTCCAGATCCGGGAAGACCGCGCATGCGGCACCGAGGATCCAGAAACGGAGGGGTTTTCCCGGATCGCGAAACGCGGTCCCGAGCGCGAGAGCTGCCGCGGCGTGCGTAAAGGCCGATGCCATGGGATGGGAAACTGATGCGTGAAGATTTGCTGACGAGCCCGCGTCAAATCTGCATCGACCTTGAAAACCGCGCCGAAAGGTGATTCGCTTCAGGGCATCAGAGCCTTGTCGGCAGGGGGACACACATGAAACGCAGGACTTTGCTGTTCGCGGCGTGCGCCGCGTTTCCTCTCGCGGCGTGTGCGCCGGCAACGGCGCGTGAAGGCGTCGCTGTTTCCGCCCGCGCGTTCGTCTCCGACCGCATCAGCGTCGTCGCGCGCGGGACGGGGCCGGACCTCATCCTCATCCCCGGGCTGGCTTCGCATCGCGACGTGTGGGCCGGCGTGGCCGAAACGCTCGACGACCGATACCGGCTGCACCTGGTGCAGGTGAATGGATTTGCCGGCTTGGCCCCGGGCGCCAACGCCGACGGTTCGGTCGCCGCACCGGTGGCAGAAGAGATTGCGCGCTACGTTCGCGAATCAGGTCTCGCGCGGCCGGCTGTGATCGGCCATTCGATGGGTGGCACGATCGGAATGATGCTGGCCGCGCGCCACGCGGGCAGCGTCGGACGGCTCATGGTCGTGGACATGACGCCGTACATGGGCGTGATGTTCGGGCCTGCCGGTGCCACGCCGGAGGGGCTGCGGGCGATCGCCGATCGCGCGCGCGACACGATTCTGGCATCCAACAGCATGCTCGAGCAAATGTTCCCAGCCATGACGCGCGTCCCCGCCATGCGGAGCGTCTTGCTGCAGGGCCTGCGCGACAGCAACCGGCGCACCGTCGCCAACGCATTTCGGGAGCTCATAGTGACCGACATGCGACCCGAGCTCACGCGCATCACCGTGCCGGTGACGCTGCTCTACATCTACCCCGCGAACCTTCCCATGTCACCCGCGGAGTTCGACGCCGGGACGCGGCAGTCCTGGGCCAATCTTCCGAACGCGCGCTTGATGAAGATCGAGGACAGCAATCATTTCATTCAGCTGGATCAGCCCACGCGCTTCGTGGCAGAGGTCGATGCGTTCATGCGGAGGTGATGAGCGGACGCTGGCCAACTCAGGAAAACGTCGCCTTCAGTTGCCCGGAGACCTTTCGCCGGGCAATTTTCATCCATGCGCCTACGAACTCTCGCCCTCGTCCTCATCGCCGCGCCTCTTTCTGCGCAGCAACCCAGACAAGTCACCGCCGCCGACTACGCCCGCGCCGAGCGCTATCTCAGCACGAACGCAGCCCCGCTGGTCACGGGCGTTGGTGTCCGCCCTAACTGGCTGGCCGACAACCGCTTCTGGTACCGCACCACGGTTACCGGCGGCTCGGCGTTCTTCCTCGTGGACCCGACGCGCCGAACGCGCAACAACGCCTTCGACGCCGCGCGGCTCGCCACCGCGCTGAGCGCCGCCGCCAGCGGACGGTTCACCCCGACCACGCTCCCCTTCCAGACTCTGGAATACTCGAAGGACATGCGCGAGATCAC
>JANNJV010000048.1:0-2730 GCA_031395945.1 Gemmatimonadota bacterium
GTCCAAGGCCGACAGCGAGTTCGCTGAGTTTGAACGATGCGTCCTTTACTGCGATGCTGTAGTCGGACGCGGCGATCAATCCCACGCCACCGCCAGTGACCTTCCCCTGCACGCGCGTCACGACGAACTGGGGGGCGCGAACCATGGCGAGGATCACTTTCGCGAAGCCGCCGAAGAACTCTCGGCCGCTCGTCGCGTCGCTGACCGCTTTCATTTCATCGAATGACGCGCCTGCGCAGAACGCTTTCTCGCCCTCGCTCCGAAGCACGATCACCTTGACGCCCGAGTGCTCCGCCATCTTCGAGATCTCGTCAGCGAGCTTCCGCAGGAGCGCGCTGGGCAGGGAGTTGCTCTTCGGGTGCGCGAACGTCACGCTCGCGATGGCGTCGCGGACGTCCACCGTCACGTGACCGTCGAGTCGCGGATCTTTCGAATCGGGTGTGCTCATCCGGGGAAAATACCTGGCTTCGCCTGAATTGTTTAAGCCTCTATGCGCCAATAGATTCCGACTCATGGACAACCGCGCGGTTACCGCAGACGACAGTGCCCGCAACGCCGAGTTCGAGGCGCGCATCGCGCGCGGCGAGACCATCGAGCCGAAGGACTGGATGCCGGAGAGATACCGGAAGCAGCTTGTCCGAATGATGTCGCAGCACGCACACTCGGAAATCGTCGGCATGCTCCCCGAGGGCAACTGGATCACGCGGGCGCCATCACTGCGGCGCAAGATGGGGTTGCTGGCCAAGGTGCAGGACGAGGCGGGCCACGGGTTGTACATCTATTGTGGCACCGAGACCCTGGGTGTCGATCGCCATGAGCTGGTGCTCCAACTGCTCAACGGCACGGCGAAATACTCGAGCATCTTCAACTATCCGACGCTCTCGTGGGCCGACATCGGTGCCATCGGCTGGTTGGTGGACGGCGCCGCGATCGTGAACCAGACGATGCTCGCGAAAGCGTCGTACGGACCGTACGCGCGCGCCATGGTTCGGATTTGCAAAGAAGAGAATTTTCACAAGAAGCAGGGGTTCGAGATCATGACGACGCTCGCGGGCGGGACGCCGGAGCAGCGTCGTATGGCACAGGATGCGCTCGACCGCTGGTGGTGGCCTTCGCTCATGATGTTCGGCCCGCACGACAAGGATTCGCCGAACAGCGAGGAGATGACGCGATGGGGCGTAAAGCGGAAAGGCAACGACGAGCTCCGTCAGCGATTCGTCAATCTCACCGTGTCCCAGGCCAAGGCCATCGATCTCCGGATCCCCGATCCCGAAATGAAGTTCAACGAAGCGACGCAGAATTACGATTTCGGTCCCATCGACTGGGAGGAGTTCTGGCGCGTCGTGAAGGGCGACGGTCCGTGCAATCGCGAACGGCTCGCGGCGCGCAACAAGGCGCACGCTGAGGGCGCGTGGGTCCGCGAGGCCGCGACGGCATTTGCCGAGAAACGCACAGCCCAACCCGAGGCAGCGTGAACGGCGGCAAGCGCTCGGCCCAAAGCTCAGAGCCCAAAGCCGATTCGCAGTGGCCGCTGTGGGAGGTATTCGTGCAGCCGGGGAATGGTGCGCCGCACGAACACGCGGGCAGCGTGCACGCGGTGGACGCAGAGCATGCCTTACAGAATGCTCGCGACGTCTACGCCCGTCGCGGCGAGGGCAACAACATCTGGGTCGTGCCCACCAGCGCCATTACGTCATCGACGCCCGAGGACATGGGGCCCTTTTTCGATCCCGGCAACGACAAACCGTACCGGCATCCGCAGTTCTATAAAGTGCCCCGTGGCGTGAAGATGTGATGCAGCCGGACCTGACCGAGTACCTCCTGCGCCTTGGCGACGACCGGCTGGTACTGGGCCATCGGCTCTCCGAGTGGTGCGGCCATGCGCCGATTCTCGAAGAAGACATCGCGCTCGCGAACATCGCGCTGGATCTGGTGGGACAGGCGACGCTGTTGCTGACAGTGGCGGCGCAGGCGGAGAACACGGGTCGCGATGCCGACGCCCTGGCCTACCTCCGCGACGGTATCGATTACCGGAACGCGCTGCTGGTGGAGCTTCCCAATGGGGATTTTGCCGTGACCATCGCGCGGCAATTCCTTTTCAGCACGTTTGCGATGCTCCAGGCGGAGGGGCTTCAGCGCAGCGCCAATCACGATCTCGCCGGGATTGCTACCAAGATGCACAAGGAGTCGCGATACCACGTGCGCCACAGCGGTGAATGGATGCTCAAACTCGGCGACGGTACCGAGGAAAGTCATCGCCGGCTCCAGGACGCGGTCAATGACCTTTGGCGCTATACAGGCGAGCTGTTCGCCACCGATGAAATGGAGCAGCGGCTCGTGGCCGCGAAAGTCGCGGTGGACAGCTCCGCGCTGGAGGCAGGCTGGAGAGTCCAGGTGTCCGACATACTGCAGCGCGCGGGGATCACGATGCCGGAGACCAAGTGGATGCAGCGGGGCGGACGCGCAGGCCGGCACACCGAGCACCTGAGCCACATGCTCGCCGAAATGCAGACACTCCAGCGTCAGTATCCCGGTGCATCGTGGTAAGGGGAGGGGGAGTGGTGCCAGTCGTGTCCCGTGCGGACGTGTTGGCCGCACTCAACGACGTGATGGATCCTGAGGTGCCAGTCCTGAGCGTCGTCGAGCTGGGGATCATCCGCGACGTCGAGGTGACGAGTGATGCCACCACCATTACGGTCACGCCCACTTATTCGGGATGTCCCGCGATGG
>JANNJV010000055.1:0-5508 GCA_031395945.1 Gemmatimonadota bacterium
CCGCAAGCGGTCCGGGCTCGCCGCTCGTACGCACGAGCATCGTCAGTGCTTTCGTCCCCGGATACTGCAACTGCGGGACATAAACGATGGCGCGGTTCGACTCCGTTGGCCCGCCCAACATCACGTCGGACACAACACCGACCACGGTGAGATATGGGCCACTCTCGCCTTGCAAGCTCACGCGCTTTCCAAGCGGATCCTGGTTCGGCCACAGGTCCCTCGCTGTGCGATTGCTGATGATGATGACGGACGGGCCGGTCTTGTCGTCGCGCGTCGTGAAGTCGCGTCCGCGCACCAGCTTCATGCCGAGAACTTGAAAGTACTGCGGGCGAACAGAACTTTGGCCCACGATCATGTCCTGCGCCTGGCGTTCCGCGCCACCCGACGTGTCGCGTTGGCCTTCCACGATGATCCCGCCCGCGATGTATCGATTGCCGAGTGGCGCCACGTCCGTGAACGAAACGTGCTCTACGCCAGGCATGCCGCGCGCACGCTGGTCGAGGCTCGCAATGAAGGCATTGGCGCGGTCGTCGGAATACCGCTGCAGCCCAAGGTCGAACGAGAGTGCGAGGACCTGTGACGACGCCTCGAATCCGATATCCACCGCGCGCGCCTTGTACATGCTACGGAGAAAAAGACCGGCGGTGGTCAGCAGTGCCAGCGAGAGTGAGATCTGGGTGACGACAAAGGTGTTCTGAAGTCGGGCGCGGCGCGGATCGCGGCCCTGCGCGTCCTTCACTGCTCGCGCGATATCGACCCGCGTGGACTCGAGTGCCGGCACGAGTCCAAACAGCATCGCGGCCAAGGCAGCCGCCGCGAGCGCGAACGTGATGACCGTTCCATCGGGTTTGATATCGAGCATCAATGGCAAGACACCGGATGAGAGCAGCCAGTCCGTGGACCAGAACGCCACCAGCAGGCCGATGGCGCCGGCCGCACCAGCAAGGAGCACACTTTCCGTGAGCAGCTGGCGCACGAGTCGTAAGCGGCCGGCACCGAGCGAGAGTCGAACGGCGATCTCGCGACGGCGCGAGACGGCGCGCGCCAGCAACAGGTTGCTCACGTTCGCGCACGCGATCAGCAGAATGAGGCCCGTGACGACACCCGAGAGAATGGTCAGGGGAGTGACTTGGGGCTGGCTTCCCGGCGGCAGGCCCGATTTCGCGGACCACACGCGAGCCGTGATTCCCTCATGCTGTGCGCTCAAGGCGACCCTTCCGACGGAGCGCGCGGCGACGCGTGCCGAGTCTGCCTCGGCGAGGCGCGTCGCGATGGTGCGAGCAGCGGGCTCGATCTGATCACGGTTCACGCCCGGCCTGAGGCGACCGATCGGCATGATCCACCACGTGCCGCGGCGGCTCATGGTGCCAGCGAAATCCGGCCTTGCGATGTCGTGCAGCGCCATCGGGAGCCAGACATGACGTGGCAGCTCGATATCGGCGCCGTTGAACCCGCGCGAAGCGACACCCACGACGGTCAGCGGCTGCCCATTCAGGATCACCGACTTGCCGACGATCGCAGAGTCACCGTTGTAGCGGCGCTGCCAGAGATCGTAGCTCAACACCACCACGGGTCGTGGGTTGCCGACGCTATCCTCGGCCGGTATGAATCCGCGGCCGAGAGCGAATGGCGTCCGGAGTATCGAGAAATAGTTGCCGGACACGATCTCGCCCCGGACACGCTCCGGATCGCCTCCGCTGGAGAGCGCGAACTGCCCTCCCGCCGACACCGCCGCCAGATCCACGAGATGGTTCAGTCCAGCGCGATAGTCTTCGAAATCGGGATACGACATCGTCGCGGGTTGTCCGCTGCGATGGGCGGCCGTGACCCAGACAAGGCGATCCGATTGGAGAACGCCCGCCAGCGGCTTGGTGAGGATCGCGTTGCCCAGCGTAAACAGCGCGGTGTTCGCGCCGATCCCAAGCGCGAGCGTTGCTATTGTCGCGATGGTGAAAGCAGGGGAGCGCCAAAGCTGGCGCACGCCGAATCGGATGTCCTGCAGCAGCGTATCCATGACTACTCTCCGTCCAGCCAGCCGTCCTTCAGGTTGATGACGCGGCTGCCGTACCGCGCATTCTCCTCGGAGTGGGTCACCTGGATGATCGTGGTGCCTTCCTGGTTCAGTTTCGTGAAGAGCTCCATGATCTCGCGCGCCTGCGATGAGTGCAGATTTCCCGTGGGCTCGTCGGCGAGAATGAGGTGTGGCTTCGCGATCATCGCGCGCGCCACGCCCACCAGCTGCTGCTGGCCCCCGGACAGTTGTCGCGGAAAGAGGTCCTTCTTCGCCACCATGCCGAACCGGTCGAGCGCGTCCGCGACGATGGCCTCGCGCTCCGACTTCCTGACGTTCCGATACGACAGGGGGATATCGAGGTTCTCGGCGACCGTGAGGTCGTCGATGAGATGGTATTGCTGGAAGACAAAGCCGATGTGCTGCTTGTTCAGGGCCACCCGCTGCTTCGCGTTCATGCGATGCACCGCTTCGCCCAGGAAGCGATACTCGCCGTTCCAGTGGTGGTCGAGCATTCCGAGAATGGCGAGCAGCGTGGATTTGCCCGCGCCCGATGGACCCATGACGGAGACGAATTCTCCCTGCGCGATGTCGAAGCTGATGCGTCGCAGCACGTACATCTTGCCCGCGGGCGTCTCGAACACCTTCTCGAGATCTTTCAGACTGACGATTGGCACGCCCAGCGGCATGACCGTTGGAGCGGCGAGCGTCGAGACCTTTGAAGAATTAAAACCGAACATGCGTCATCCCGATTGAGGTTATTCGCTGCGCAACGCCGTGAGCGGATCCACGCGCGTCGCGCGCCGCGCCGGAACGTAACTCGCGAGCATCGCGACCGTCGCCAGGAACACGGTTACACCAACAAAGCTCATGGTATCAGTAGAGCTGACGTCGATCAGCAGGCTCTGGATCAGTCGCGTGACTCCGAACGCGGCAACCAGACCGATGGCGATACCGGCGAGCGCGAGCATGACACCATGTCGCACCACCAGTCGGATGACGTCGCCGGCTTGCGCGCCCAGAGCCACGCGGACGCCGATTTCCTGCGTCCGCTGGCTGACGCTGTAGGCGATGACCCCGTAGACGCCGACCGAGGCGAGGACGAGCGCCACGATACCGAACATGGCGAACATCCACCCGAACAGTCTCGGCGCCCAGAAGCCCAGGCGCCGCACTTCCTCCAGCGTGTGTACTTCAAAAACGGGCAGTGAGGGATCGGACTCGCGAATGGCTTTGCGCGCCGCCGGCGTGATCTGCGCGGGCACGCTGCTGGTCCTGATGAGCACACCCGTGTTCCGCGTCGGCAGATGCGGATACGAGACGACGTAATTGGGACCGATCGGCCCCGGGTCATCGAGATTGCTGGTCTTGTAGTCGCGCGACACACCGATGACGGTGAGCCATCCTGCCAAAGAATCACCCAGCAGCTTGAAGCGTTTGCCAATGGGATCAGTGGTTGGCCAGAACTGTTTCGCCATGGATTCGTTGATGACCGCGACCGCTGATTTTGTCCGGGCTTCATCGGCGCCAAAGGAACGGCCGTTGATAACGGGAATTCCGAGCGTCGCGAACCAGTTGCGACTCACCCCGGTCCATCCCACGGAGGGTGCGTCGGCGCGATCGGCCACCGGCTTGCCCTCGATCTCTATCTGGCCCCCGGATCCGCCGCCGCCCAACGGAATCTGATTCGACGCGGTGGCAGAGACCACTCCGGGAAGGGTCTCGATGCGCTGCAACACGTCCTCGACCCGGGCGCTCATGACACTGCCGGAGTCATATCGGGCCCCGGGGAGAAACATGCGAAGGGTCATGACATTGGCGACGCTCAGTCCGCCGTCCTTGGTCTGCAGGTTCGCGAAGCTGCGAACGAAGAGCGCCGCGCCAATGAGCAGCACCATCGACAGCGCAACCTCGCCGATGGCCAGCCCCGTGCGGAGACGCTGGCGCGTGCCGCCGGTGCCCGAGCCGCGTCCGCCGTCCTTCAGCGCCGTCTGCAGGTTGGAGCGGATGGCCTGGAGCGCGGGAGCGAGACCGAAGATGATGCCCGTGAGCAGCGCGATTCCCACCGTATACAGCAGCACCGCCCCGTTGATCTCGAAGACGAAGTAATAGGGCATGTCGCCATCGGGGATGCTCGCGATGATGACATCCAGGAGCCAGTAGGCGATTCCGATGCCGATGGGGCAGGCGATGAGGGCCAGCAGAATGCTTTCGGTGAGCAGCTGGCGAACGATGCGTCCTTTGCCGGCGCCAATCGCCGACCGGATAGCAATCTCGCGTCCACGCGTGGTGGCGCGAGCCAGCAGCAGGTTGGCGACGTTGGCGCACGCGATGAGCAGGACGAAGGTGACCGCTCCCATCATGGCGGCGATCACAAGCTTGGTGTCGCCGTCGATGAAGGTGTCTCGGATGGGCGCGGCGTACGACGTCCAGTTGGTCAGGTCACCTGGGCGCAACGTCGCGAGCCGCTTGGCGATGCCTTCGAGCTGCACGTTGGCCGCGGCGACGTCCACGCCCGGCTTCAGTCGCGCGAGCATCTGGACGTCCCATGCGTCGCGGGCGCGACCTTCCAGCCGCGCTCCCATTGGCACCCACGCTTCTTGCTGCTCGGGGAACTTGAACCCCCTGGGCATCACGCCAACGACGGTGTGCGGCAGGCCGTTCACCGGGAGCACGCGTCCGATGATCGCGCTGTCCGCGGCGTAGCGCTTCTCCCAGATGCCGTAACCCAGCATGATGACGTCGGGCGAGCCGGCGGCATCCTCGTCGGGGCGGAAATGGCGTCCCAGATGCGGCTGGACGCCGAGCATCGGGAAGAGATTCCAGGACACGAGCTCGCCCTGCAACCGCACCGGCTCATCGGTATCGCTGATCGTGATGCTTCGGAAGGAGAAGCCGGCGACCTGGTCGAACGACGATGCCTGCGTTCGAATGTCCTTGAACGTGGTGTAGGACATCGTCTGGTTTTCAAAGCCACGCTTCAGGTGCCGTTCCTGGACGCTGACCAGTCGTTCGGGCTCCGCGTAGGGGAAGGGCCGCTGGAAGACCGCGTAGACCGCGCTGTAGATGTTGGCGTTGAGCCCGATGCCGATGGAGAGGCAGAGGACGCAGAGTGTGGTGAACAGCGGCGCCTTCATCAGCGTTCGGATCGCGAAGCGAATGTCCTGCATCAGCGCGTCCATGGCTCTTGGGCTGTGGGCTTTGGGCTGTGGGCTGTGGGCTGTGGGCTATAAGCGTGCGATGACTCAGGCAAGGCAGCAGCTACGGGTGGTCAAACCACCCCTTCTTCAGCAGGACAATGCTTTGAGCTATTTGGTCGTGGGCTGTGGGCACAGAGCCCACAGCCCATAGCCCACAGCAGTCGTCAGACTGCCGTGGTGTGCGCTCCGCGACGCTCTTCAACCACGCGTCCGTCGAAGAGGTGGATCTCACGATCCGCATGCGCTGAGTAGCGGGGATCGTGGGTGACCATGCAGATCGTGGCCCCGCCGCGATGC
>JANNJV010000084.1:0-16130 GCA_031395945.1 Gemmatimonadota bacterium
ACGGGTGGCTTCGCGACGCAGCAAAGTTACGGGTCCGAAGCGGTCCCGTCACGACGGGCAAAGCTTTTGCTCTACTATCCAGCCATGAAATGGACCCCTGGGGGACGGAGCACCAATCTTGAGGACCGGCGCGGCCGCGGCATGGGCGGCCCGCTCGGCATTGGTGGCGGCCTGGTGATGCTGATTCTTTCGCTCATCTTCGGCCCTGGCATTCTCAGCGATAGTGGCGACCAACCCGCCGTCGAATCAAGGGGCGAGGTGGCCCTGGCCGATTCGGCGGTAGAAGAGCCAATGGTGCAGTTCGTGTCTTTCGTGCTCGACGACGCGCAAAGCACCTGGCAAGGCGCCTTCCAGCGAGCGGGTGGCGAGTTCCGTCCGGCCAAGCTCGTGCTGTTCCGCGACGGTACGGTGTCCGGATGCGGCGCCGCCCAATCGGCCATGGGACCTTTCTACTGTCCGCTCGACGAGAAGGTGTACGTCGACCTCGGGTTCTTCTCTGAGCTGGACCGTCGCTTCGGGGCCCCCGGCGACTTTGCCCAAGCGTATGTATTGGCGCACGAAATCGGACACCACGTGCAACACCTGCTCGGCATGGACGCCCAAGTGCGGAAGCGCCAGGGCAGCGACCCGGGAATAGCCAACCAGTTGTCGGTAATGTTGGAGCTTCAGGCCGACTGCTATGCCGGCGTCTGGGCGCACTCGGCGAACGAGCGCGCCAAGCTCGATCCGGGAGACATCGACGAAGGATTAGGCGCCGCGAGCGCTGTTGGCGACGACCGGATTCAGCGCCGAACCACAGGCAGCGTCAACGTCGATTCATTTACCCATGGCTCTGCGCAGCAGCGCGCGCAGTGGTTCCGTCGCGGATTCGAGAGCGGGAACTCGTCCGCGTGCGACACCTTCGCAGGCGGGTGACCCGAGGGCTACGGCCCGCTCGGACGGCGGAGCGGGCGCGTAGTCCTATGGCGGTCTAGCGCATCAACATCGGTATCGTCGCGATGACGAATACGATGGCCGCCACCAGGTAGCCCCGCCCGCGGGGCACCTTGGCCATCACCGAGATGCCGATCCCCATCAGGATCGCGAACCAGATGGCGAAGACCTCGAGGCTGCCCATCAGGCCAAACACCTTGGGGTTCGTCGCGTCGGGGTCCATGAAGCGCGCGGGACTGGCAGACAGCGCGAACATGTTGGTCACGTTCGACGTGTCCATGAGCGCCACCTGAACGGTCATCAGCAGTGATCCCAGCAGTCGCGGGATCCAGGCCAGCGTGGTGATCATCACGGCCTGCGAGTAGGTCACCTTCGCCGACACCAGCTTCGCGACCAGCCAGGCAAGGAATGCCATCACGAAGATGAAGATCGGCGTGCCGATGTAGCCGATAGTGGATCCGATGGCGTTCTGGATGCCGCGGCCCGCTGCCATTTGTTCCTGCGTAAGCTGCGGGTTTTCGGCCATCATCTTGGCGGTCGCGCGCGTAAACTCGGCGTCCATGATCTGCGATATCACGCCGCGATTCGCGAACATGAAGAGCGCGGAGATGATGGACACGATGAGCAATTGCATGCCATAGCCGCTGGTCGCGCGGCGCGCGAACACCGACGTGGGCGCGTGAAAGATGTCGATGAAGTCTTCGACGACCGACGCCTTCTCAGCGGGGGGCGTCTGCACCTTCGGATCGTAGCTGGCGCCGGGATCGGTGCCTGGGCGGGTTTCCATGACGGAAAACTCTCTTGGTGGGAGGCGCCCTATGATACCATTCGGTCAGCCGTTCGCCAGTCGGACAAATTCCCTGATGCGGCGCTCGTCTGTCTCTTCCCACGTGCCTTCGTCTGCCGGCAGCGCCTTTCGCAGCCGGATGGAGTCTCGAGTCGGTGACATCCGGGTGAGCGCTGGCCGAGTGCCGCGCACGTGCACTTCGGCAACGCCGGACCGGTGCACGATTTCCTGCACGGTCTCCTCACGCACACCCCCACCGGCCATGACCCGAATCTGGCCCGCCGCCCGCTTCACCAAGGACGCGATGGCTTCCACGCCCTCCAGGGCGGACGGCGCTCCACCCGACGTGAGCACGCATGACACGCGCTGCTGCACGAGCGCCTCCAGCGCCTGCTCGCGGTTCTGCGTCAGATCGAAGGCGCGATGGAAGGTCACGCTAAGCTGCCCGGCCGCGTCCACGAGCACTCGCAGTTGGTCGCTGTCCACGCGCGCGTCACGCGTCAGTACTCCCACGGCCACGCCGTCCGCGCCAAGCATGCGAGCGGCCTCGATGTCCAGCCGCATGACGCCCATCTCGTCGTGCGTGTAGACGAAGCCTCCACCGCGTGGGCGCACGATCACCACCACCGGAATGGCGACCGCCGCCTTCACCGCGGAAATCATGCCCGCGCTGGGCGTAGTGCCGCCGTCGAACAGATTGTCACACAACTCCAGGCGGCGGGCGCCGCCGCGCTCCGCGGCGAGGGCCGATGCCACGGAGTCCACGCACGCCTCAACGAGAATGCTCATGTGGGGGGTAACTTACTCCTAGCCCAAAGCCCATAGCACAGCCCAAAACCCACATGCCAGACAATCGCGCCTTCCTGGAGCAGCTTCGCGCAAACGGCACGAAGAACCTCGGCGACACGCTGGGCATCGAGCTGACGGAACTCACCAAGGAGCGCGTAGTCGCCACGATGCCGGTTGATGAACGGACGCGGCAGCCGTTCGGTATCCTGCACGGGGGCGCGTCGGTGGCCCTGGCAGAAACCGTCGCCTCACTGGCCGGGACAATGAACGTGGACCTCGAGCGATTCAATGTGGTCGGCATCGAGATCAACGCGAACCACCTCCGCGCAAAGACCGACGGCATGGTCACCGGCACAGCCACCCCGATTCACGTGGGACGCAGTACGCAGGTTTGGGAGGTGCGCATCGTGGACGAACAACAGCGGCCGATCTGCGTCTCGCGCTGCACCCTGGCCGTGGTACCGAAGGACCGACCGGCCTAGGGTGTCGGGTGGGCTTCGTGCCCGGCCGCTTTGTGGTCGGTGCGTTGAAATGCCAGGAACTGATGCACCGCGGCGACCGCGCCGGCATCACCGGAGGCGATGCGAACTTCAGCGCCGCGTGGCCGATCCACGGCGGTGTAGGTAATCACGGTTCGATTGTCCGCCATGATCCTCGTGCCTGGAACCTCGCGTGCGTGTACGATGCCAGGCAGAGAGAAGTCGCCGCGCCGGAACGCGCTCTCGATGACACGCATGTGCGCACGGATGGTCCGAATCGCGGCGGTATCCGCTGCGTCGTCGCGGTTCAACACGATACGCCCGCCATCCGCGAGGTCCTCGAAGACGTGCTGCGACGTGTACTGGTCCACCCCCATCACGGTCTCCCCGCGCTGCTGGACCGATGCAAATGCGGAGTCGCGT
Source organism: Gemmatimonadota bacterium (assembly GCA_031395945.1). GTDB lineage: Bacteria > Gemmatimonadota > Gemmatimonadetes > Gemmatimonadales > Gemmatimonadaceae > DASPMP01. Next base: position 3,412 of record JANNJV010000084.1, read on the forward strand.
TTGCCGCCGTCCGCGCGGCCGCACGCCATTGCGACGAGACACACGCAGAGCATCACACGTTGCTGCATCTAGAGCTCCAGCTCCCAGTATTGTCCCAGCAGGCCACTGCCGAACATCGAATGCGGCTTCTCCTCCACGAGGCGAAAGCCGCGCTTCTCATAGATACGTCTGGCCGCATGCAAAACGTTGTTGGTCCAGAGCCGGATTCGCGTGTACCCGACGCTCCCAGCAAACGCGATGCACTCATCCACCAGGCGGCCGCCCAGGCCAATGCCGCGCGCGGACGGCTCTACCAGCAGCAGCCGCAACTTCGCGACGGTGTCCGATTCCCGAACGCAAAACACCGAGCCGATGATCTCGTGTTCGCGAACGGCCACCCAGCACCGCTCTCGCGCCGGGTCGTAGTTCTGGATGAAGTCGGCCACTACGCGCGCGACCATCGCTTCGAAACGTTCATCCCATCCGTATTCGTCGGCATACAGGACGCCGTGCCGGTGGACGATCCACCCCATGTCCCCCGGCCGGTGTCCTCGAAGCTCGTATGGCGGAGACAAATCCATGTCTGCGAATATGACATCTCATCGATACATGTTGAACCCCGTGAGGATGCTCGACCGCGTGCCGAACCGCGACGGCACGATGGCGATGTTGACGGGCACCGCCAACGCGCCCGCCTTGAACGTGAGGCCCATGCTGAACGCCAGGGCGACGCCCGCTGGTGTGACATTGGGCCCGACACCAATTTCGAAGTTCCCCGGCGTGCGAACGCCAACGAGCCAGGTGAGGCTGGGCAGAAACGCCCCCTGATCGAGGCCGCCGACAAGGAGAATCCACTCATTCAGTGCCACGGGACCGTTTTCGAGACTGGCGAACTGCCGCTCGTACTGCCAACCGAACTGCGTGATGACCGGTGCGACATCGATGTCGAACCGCGATTGCAGCGAGTCCACGATGCTGCCGCTCATCCACGTGACGCCAAAGCGGGGCCCCGAACGATCGAGCCTGCGCACCAGTTCCTGCGGCTGCTGCGCTTCCAACGACGCCGGTATGCACACGGCCGCGAGCAGGCACAGCGCCGAACACATGCGACGGAACATGACGACCTCCAAGGGTGAATTTGACGCATCACGATGCGCCATTCCGCCTGGAAGCCCTATCGGGAGGACGACGTAGCGCCCGGCCCATTACTACGTATGACGCGCCCGGAGCTACGTAGTCGCAGCGCCTTCCCGCATCCGGTCGGCCAGCTCGCCGCGTGACGTGACGCCCAGCTTGCTGAAGATGTTGGCGACGTGTGTGGTGACGGTCCGCGCTGAGATGCCCAGCGCGCTGGCGATCTCCTTGTTGGACTTTCGCTCCGACACCAGTCGCGCGATGTCGGTCTCGCGTTCCGTCAGCTTCGCGACGCGTTTGCCACTCACACCCTCGCGCGCGGGCAGCCGCAGGCCAAGTGTCTTCATCATTTCACGCGCGTGCTCCAGCTCCACCTTGGCGCCCAACGAGGCACAGATCTCGTGGCTTTTCCGAAGCTCCTTGATGCCCTCCTCCTGATTGCCGGTCCGGATCAGGACGTCCGCCAGCCAGCGTCGCAGCCGCGCAGCGTCGTAGATCCATGGAATCTTCTCGAGGTCGGTAATCGACGTCCGAAGCAACTCGGCGGCCGCCGCGAAGTCGCCGTTCAACCGGGCGATGAGCCCATCCCCCGCCCCGGCCCAGACGAGACCCAGGCGATTCCCCAGGCGCTCGGACTCGTCCTGCATCCGTTGGCGAAGGTGCATCGCGCGCTCGCCGTCGCGCTTCCAGAACGCCGCTTCCGCCGTGACCGGAATGAGCCGATAGGTGGCCCACACCACGTATCCCGTCCGATCGGCGATCGCCAGTCCCTGCTCCCCGATCTCCACGGCGCGCGCGAACTCGCCCAGCGCCAGATAGTACGCGGCCAGGCCCGCGTACACGGTGATCTGCGAATGCACCTCGATGGGACGGCCGCGCGCCGCCCGCGCTACGCCGATCTCCCATGCTTCATCCAGGTATTGCTTCGCGCGGTCGTACTCGGCGCGCGCCGTATAGAACTGCGCGGCCCACACCAGCAGTCGCGGGAGCTACAGGCGCTGATTCGCCGCTCGGGCAGTGGCGATGGTCCGTTCCGACAGCGCGATGCCTTCGTCCCAGTTGCCGGAGGCAAAGGCGTACTGCATCGCGATCTCGTCCGAATACAGACGCAGCAGCGGCGACCCCAGGTCATCGGCGAGCTGCTCGCACTGCTTCACATGTCGCATGGCGGCATCGCCGTCGCCAGTGAGGCCGGCGAGGGTCGCGAGACCCCAGTGCGCAGACCACATGACGTTGCGGTCGCCGATTTCCTCCGCCAGCGCCAGCGCCCGCTCGCCGTGCGCGCGCGATGCCTCCGGCGGACCCACGAAGGCGCGCAGGAACAGCAACGCGCGGTGCGCGCGCGCCAGCAGCGCGGTCTCGCCAAGACGCTGCGCCGTTTCCAGCGCCGCGCTCAGATCGCTCTCCGCCTCGCGCGGTTTGCCGATCGTTTGCCAGAACGTGGCGCGATTCAGCTGGATCTGCGCCCGCTCCGCGTCCTCACCCGCGCGAGTCGCCGCCAGCAGCCCGGCGTCGAAATGCGCCAGCGCTTCCTCGAACCGGCCGCTCCAAAAACACGCCAGGCCCATTTTCCGCGCGATGCGCGCCGAGCGCGCGTGGTCGCCGCGCGACTCCGCGTCCGTGCGGGAGCGCTGCCAGAGTCCCAGCGCCGCCTCGTATTCACCCAATCGTTGGCGCGCCTGCGCCAGGTCATCGATGAGCGACTCCGCGTCCAGGTTCGGTGAGTTGCGCTCCAGCGCCGCGTTCAGATAATCGGCGGCGGCGCGATCGGCATGCCGCGCCAGGGCGTCGCGGCCCGCCGCCGCCAGGTACAGCGCCGTTTTTCCACCCGCGGATTCCGGATCGGCCTTGGCGAAGTGGAACGCCAGCACATCGGCGTGGGCCAGCGCCTCGGCGCCAAAGGACGCCTCGAGCGCGCGGGCGACCTTCGTATGCAGCATCCGAGTGCGCGCCACGCCCAGCGAATCGTAGATGACGTCCTGAATGATGGCGTGCGCGAAATCGTAGTCACCCTCTTCGGCGCGCGTGGACTCCACAAGAATCCCCGATCGGCACAGCTCGTCGATGGCGGCGAGCACCGCGTCGTCCGGGAGCTCGCACACGTCGCGCAACAGCCGGAATCGCAAGCGCGCACCGATCACCGCCGCCACGCCGGCCACCGCACGGGCATCGGCACCCAGTTGCTCCAGCCGCTTGCTCACCGCCGATCGCACCGAGCGCGGAACGCCCAGCTCCTCCACCTCCCACCCCAGCCAGCTGCCCCCGCGCTCGTACAACCGTCCGGATTCGACCAGCGACTTGAGGGTTTCCTCCACGAAGAACGGGTGGCCCCGCGTCCACGAATAGAGTCGGCGGGCCAGTTGCCTTGCCGAGGAGTGATTCACCGAGAATGCCTCGCACACCAGCTGCTCGATGTCCTCCTGGGTCAGCGGGTCCAGGCGCATGAGCCGGGCTCCGCCCAGGGCCAGGAGCGATTGCTCCATGTCGCGCAGCGCGGGATTGCGATCCAGCTCGGTCTCGTTGTACGTGCAGAGGATGGCGACTCGCGCGCGTCCCACCTGTCGCGCCACGAAGTGCAGTAGCTCCAGCGACGCCGGATCCGCGACGTGCAGATTCTCGAGAATGATCAGGACCGGCTGCTTCTCCGCCAGTCGCGTGAGGAACTGCGCGCAGTTCCACAGGAGTCGCGCCTTTCCGTCACGAGAGTCGTCCTGTGGCTGGATGGACGCTTCTTTGGCGAACGGCGGACAGATCGTTCCCAGCCAGTCACCGCCGCGGGTGAGCACGTTGCGCGCGCCGGCATCGAGCCCGCGCAACAGATTCATGAGCGCATCCGACCATACGGCGTACGGAACGCCGCTCTCCACGGAATACACGCGTCCGATGGTCACGGACCAGTGTTCGCGTTCCGCGCGCTCACCGAGCGCTTTCGCCATCCGGGTTTTCCCGATTCCCGATTGGCCCGCGATGATCTGAACGCCGCCCTGGCCGCTCCCGACGTCGGCAAGCCAGTCTCCCAAGAGAGTAAGCTCACTCGCGCGACCGACGTGCGGGAGCGATTTGAGCGCGGTGCTGCCCCTATGCATCATCCCCCCAATGTGGGGATCGCGCACGGTTCCGCCAGCTACTTCCGGGCCTGACGCTCCCGCTCGCGTTCGGCGAGTTCGATGCGCTCAGCCGGACCGGCACTCAATCCTTTCTGCTGTTCCGCGTGCAACCGGGTCAGGAATCGCTGGCCTTCGCCGATGCGCTCCACCTCGATGGCCACCGAATCCACGGCTTGATCCAGCCGATTGAACCGATCGTAGATCTCCTGAGGGATCGCGGCCACCGTCGCGGCGCCGCGGCGCCAGATGCGACGCGCGTACGCAATGGTGAGCGGTAGCACGACGATGAACATGAAGATGCCGGCCAGGACGAAGAACTCTTCGGGCGGGCCGTCCCGAACGTACCGCGGGGGCGGCACGACAGCGCCCGGAACCGCGGCTGCCTTTGCCACGGCTGCATCTGCTTCGGCGATCTGCGTCTCGACGGCGGCAATGCGAGCGTCTACCTGCGTGAGGCGCGCTTCCAGCGCCTTTTGGTCGGTCCCGCTCACGTTTGGCAGTCGGAGCTCTTCGGCGATGTTCTCCCGCTGACTCTCCAGGCGGTCGCGTTGCTCGTTCAATTCCGTGCGCTGGTACCGGAGCGCTTCGTACGTCGCCTGGGGCGATCCGCCCCGGATCACCTGGATGCCGCCGCCCGGTCCGCGGCCCCCGATATACACATCCGGCGACTGCGGCGCCTGCGGCGCGTTCGGCACTTCAATGACTCGCACCTGCTTTGGCATCACTTCGTTCCGGTTGAAAGCGGATGTCCGATGGACGAAATATGCCTTACTACGACCGCGGTGCGCGTGGTTGTTTCAGCCGGACTGCTCCCTACGTGTCCGCCTTCTTCGAATCGAAGAATACGGTGATCGCGCGTCCAGTGACTGTGGCCAGCAGCGCGTGACGCTGGGACCCTGGCACCTCGGGTGCTGCGCGCGCGAGCAAGGCTTTCAACTCGACGAGCATCTGCTCGGGGGTGCGTCCGCCCTTGCGTTCTTCCACGACGAACTGGAAGACCTCCTGATCCAACTCGCGGCTCACACGATGCCTCCCCCTTTTCGGCTCGGAGGCAACTGACGCCTCGGAGTCATTGTGGCGAAGATCGCGCTCAAAGAACTGAACCAGGCGCTGGGACGATCCTGCGGAATCCATGGCCGGACACACTGACGACGAGAGGAGGGAGAGGCGGCGCCGCCGGATGCCTACAGTACTGCTTCGTACACATCGCCGCAAGACGAGGCTAAGATGTTGTTGCGTATGACGATACGTCTCATGCAATTGTGAATTCCTAGGCCCCCGGAAAACTTGGCAAACCAATTAGGCCGCCGCCCAGCGACTTTAGTCGATCCTCCAGCTTCCGCTTTTCGGCGTCCAGCCGGGCGCGCGCGTCCCCGATGCGTCGTTCACTCTCAGCACGAAGCTCAGTAATCCTCGCCCTGACGGGGGCGGATTTCTCTTCCACGACTTTGTCAACCTGCGCTCGCGCCTTCCGCTGGGCGGCCGCAATCTCCTCGCCGGCAACCGTGCGCAGCCTTTCTGCTACTTGGCGGTCGAGGTTCGAGCGTACAGCCATGCGCGGCGTCTCGAGCGTGCCGCTGATATCAGCCGTCAGCTCCAGCTGGTCAATGCCCGTGAGGACACGCGCGACCAGCGCTTCGATGGTGTTGAGTCTTCGCGCGCGAGCGGAATCGACGGTCCAGGTCAGGTTGGTGGATCGCACGGACCAGCGTCCGACAATCTGCTGGCCGTCCAAGGTGAAGCGCATCTCGCTGCTGCCGCGGCCGGGCTGCATGGTATATGGAAGCGCGGGCACGGCGAGCGAAGGCAGCTTCACGCCGCCAGCCTGTGCGTTCATCACTTCGCGTGTGCGCGCGGTCACGTGATCGAGCGAGCCGGTCACGCGCAGCGAGTCCACGTCACCGCCCCGGGATCCGCGACGCACAGCGAACAGCATCGGCTTGCGCGTGACGGCAGGGTCGGTCGTTAGGTCGCTGGCCGCCATGACGTAACTGCTGGGCGACGCACCGCCTGCCACGACGGAGATGTCCGCGCGCCGCAGCAGGAATCGTGGATAGCTCTCGGGCGTCACAAAATGCACGGTCGTTCCAGCGTTGCGCAGCCTCTTGGGACCAGGAGACTCCCGCGGCAACAAACCGGGTGGCGCGTACTGCCGCGCGAGCGTCGCCCAGTAGACTGCTTGCTGGAACTTGTCGATCGTGACTTTGCCAAACAGGGCTGAGCCAATGTCCGGAGCATCGAAGCTGGGGAGCTGCAGCAGCCCGCGCGCGAAATCATAGTCCTCGCGCCTGGCGTCATCGATGGCGCGCACGCCGCTCTGCAGCGAATCCACACTCCGCCGCGCATCGGCCAACAGACGGTCCACGCGACTCCTCGCGGAATCCACTCGCGCGACGGCGCGGCGAAGATCGGCGACAGCGGTCCGGGCGCCGTCGACGCCGAGCGTCCTGACGTTGGTGCCCTGCAACCGCGTGATCAGCGCCGCCGACGAATCCACCGTCTCCTGAATCCTCAGCCCGGCGTAGCCGCCTTCGATGGACGCTCTGGCGGAATCGGCTTGCCGCGCGAGTGCCAGCGACGCCTGTACCGCCTTCAGCTGCGTCGGGTCGAGGATCAGTGACTTGAGCGTGTCGATGGGCGTGAGCGACAACAGCGGCACCCGGAATTGCGCGGCGAACCTGCGCACTTCGGCCATCGCGCGGGGGGCGAACCCGCCGCCGCTCACAGGCTGCGCCGGTGTTGCGCGCGCCGTGCCGGTGCGAACGTCGGCGAGGCTCAGACGCTTGACGACGATCTTTTTCTCGAGCAGCGGCCTGGGCTCCAGTTCCACGACCAGGCGTCCGATCTCGACGAGGTTCTTGTTGCGATCGAACGGATCCGCGAGCGCGATGCCGCGCAGGTCCACCGCCGTAGCGCGCGTGCGGATTTTCATGGTGGCGATGTCCAACTGCGCGCCCAGCGCCTTCGAGCCCGCCTCGCTCAGCGTGCCACGCACCACAACATCGGCGAACAGTATCCAGCCGATGACGAATAGCGCGAGCGCCAGGGTGATCGGAATGATCCCCTGCCATCGGAAGATGCGAACCCGGCGCGGCTTCTCGTCGCTACGGACGGAACCAGCGGTAGACATGGTAGAGTTGTGAGGCTTCCAAGAGCTTGTAGTAGCGCGAGTTCCTGACGCGCTCGCCGAGCGTCGCGCGATACTTTACCACGCCGTATCGCGACGCGAAGTAGATCGGCGCGAAGAGCACCAGCCATGCGACCACGCTGCCCAACACGATGGTGTTGTTGAAGTTGCTCAGCGCGAGGACAGGGATGTTGTCCCACGACGTCCAGAGGGGCCGCAACGCGGCCGCGTCCACCAGGAGCCATCGTCCGATCCAGTCGAACACGGGATCGAACATGAAGCCGATGGGGACGAAGATCGCCCACGCCAGCAGCCCGGCAGCGAACGACACGTTCAGGACCGCGAGCAGCAGGAGCACCACGAGGTTGTGGGCGTTCGCGATCGGGGTGATCCCCAGCGCGGCGCCGAGCGCCATGCCGTACGCGATCTGCGCGGGCGTGCCGTCTGAGTGCAGCGTCTTCGCAAGCGATCTGAGAAGCTTTATGAGTGTCAGCATTCGCTGGTAAGGAACTGCGGTCACGGCTCTCTGGCAACTTGTCAAACCTTCGCCGCAACGCCGCTGTCATACCGGCGTCCTTCCCAACGGTGCGTGCCATGGATCGTCTGCTGCCGGACCTTGCCCACTCACTTCGCCGGCTCAGGCACGCGCCCGGCTTCGCCGTTATCGCCATCGTTACGCTCGCACTGGGCATCGGCGCGAACACCGCCATTTTCAGCCTCGTCAAGGCGGTGCTGCTCCGCCCCCTTCCCTATGGCGATGCGGATCGGCTGGTCATGATCTGGGGACGGGTCGCGGACAAGGGTGAGACCACGTGGCTGTCCGCGCCTGAGATCCTCAGCTATGGCGCCGACGTCCCCGCGTTCCAGCAGGTCGCGGCGTACACCGCGACTGGCGTAAATCTCACCGGCGGGCAGGAGCCCGAGCGGGTGATCGCGGCGGCGGTGACGCCGAACCTGTTTCAGACCTTGCGCGTCTCCGCCCAGGTGGGACGGCTCTTCAACGCCAGCGATAGCGCGCCAGCCATCGCCGACCAGGTGGTCCTGGGGCACGCGCTCTGGCAGCGCCGCTTCGGCGGCAGCCGCGATATCGTCGGCCGGTCCATCCAGGTCAACGGCAGCGCGCGCACGGTGGTTGGCGTCCTGCCCCCAGCCTTCAAGCTTCCCATGGACTTCGCGGACGCGCGCCCGAGCGAGCTCTGGACGCCGATGGACCTGAATTCGGAGAACCTGGCTGGGTGGGGCAATCACGGCCTACTGGGTTTCGCGCGCCTGCGCGACGGCGTGGACGCCGAGCGCGCCAGCGGTGCAATGGCCGTGGTCGAGGAGCGCTGGGTGCGCGACGGCAACTGGACCAACCGCGATCTCGGAGGCCGCACGGCGCAACCACTGCAGAACCTCGTGCTCGGCGACGTCCGCTATGCGTTGTGGGTGCTGCTGGGCGCGGTGGGTGTGATCCTACTCATCGCGTGCGCGAACGTGGCCAACCTCACGCTCGCACGATCCGACGAGCGGCATCGTGAAATTGCGGTGCGTTCGGCGCTGGGCGCCTCGCGAGGACGCATCGTGCAGCAACTGCTGACCGAAAGTGTGCTGCTGGCGTTCGTAGGCGGCGCGCTCGGCACCGCCGTGGCGTACGGCGGTACTCAGGCCCTGCTGGCGGCGCATCCAGCCGGCATTCCGCGCGTGGATGAAGTGTCGCTGGACGGAGGCGTGCTGGTGTTCACGCTGCTGCTCACGATCGCCACCGGCATCGTGTTCGGTCTGGCGCCGGCGCTGGAGCTCTCGCGCCCCGAAGTGAGCCGTGCGCTCAAGGAGGGCGGCCGCACCGGATCGTCGGGACGCACGCGACAGCGTTTCCGTGATTCCTTGACGGTGGCGCAAATGGCATTTTCGGTGGTGCTCCTCATCGACGCCATGCTGCTCGTCCGCAGTTTCGTGGAGTTGCGGAGCATCGATCTCGGCTTCAACACAGGCAAGGCGCTGACGCTCCGCACCGTCATTCCCGCCAACGCCTATCCGGAGCCCGGTCAGGTCATCGCATTCTACCGCACGCTACGGCAGCGGTTCGCCGAGTTGCCCGGCGTGCAGACCGTGGGCGCCACACGGCTATTGCCGCTCACCGGCACCATCGGTGATTGGTCCATCACCCTTGAGGGACGGGTGCGGGCGCCGGGTGAGAATCCCAATGGCGACTGGCAGGTGGTCACACCGGGCTACTTCGAGAGCATGGGGATGCGCCTCGCGCGCGGTCGCACGATCGGCGAGGGCGATCACGAGAACGCGCCGCTGGTGGCGGTCATCAACGAGACGATGGCGAATCGCTACTGGCCCGCGGAGGATGCCATCGGCAAGCGCTTTCATCTTGGCAGCGACGTGCGCCCCTGGATCACCGTGGTGGGCATCATCGGACAGGTGCGCCACAATGCCGTGACGGAGACTTCGCGCGCGGAAATGTACGTGCCCCACGCGCAATGGTCGCCGGCAGGCGCTGGCGCCAACGTTCGGCGCGACCTCACGTTCGTGATCCGTACCGCTGGTGACCCGCTGGCGGTGCTCGGCAACGCCCGCGACGCATTGCGATCGCTGGATCCCAACCTGCCGCTGGCCGACGTGCGCACGCTTGCCGGCGTCGCGAATGATTCGCTATCGCAGCCACGCTTCACCACGATGCTGCTGACGCTTTTTGCCGCGCTGGCGCTCGCGCTGGCCACCATCGGTATCTATGGAGTGGTGTCGCTGCTCGTGGCCCGACGGCGGCAGGAGATCGGCATCCGCATGGCGCTGGGCGCCAAGCGCATCGCCATTCTCGGCATGGTGGTACGGCGCGGCATGGCGCTCGCCGGCGTTGGCGTGTTGATCGGACTGGGCGGGGCGCTGGTGCTCACCCGGCTGCTCACGAGCATGCTGTACGGCGTCACGCGCTTCGACGCGCTCACGTTCGCCGTCGTGCCCGCGCTGCTGGCGGCCGTGGCACTCGTGGCGTGCCTGATCCCGGCGGGACGCGCCGCGACCGTCAACCCGCTCGAATCACTGCGAGAGGAGTAACCCGTCTGGGCGGATCGTTACGTGCCGAAGCAACGCATGTCGCATGTGCGAGTGTCTCATTTGTGCGAGCCAGGGACGCTTCTGGAGCACTGGCGCGCCCCGGAAACGCGTGGCATCCTGAAGCGGGTGCCCCACACCATCCCACGCTCGAGGTCCGTCATGTCCCGTATCACCGTGCGCAACACCGTGCGCAACACCGTGCGCAACACCGTGCGCAACACCATGCTTGCCGCCGTCGCGCTCGCTGCAACACAATCTGCTACCGCACAGGTTGTCGGGGCGACGGACGCACCGATGCTCGTGTCCACGGAATGGTTGGCGAAGCGCATCGGCGACCCGAAGCTCGTGGTGTTGCACGTGCCGCACGACTCCACGGATTTCAATGCCGGCCACATTCCCGGAGCACGCCCGCTCCCCTACGCCGACATTCGCATCGACCGCGACGGTATCGGCACCGAGCTGCCACCGGTGGAACAACTGCGGCAGACGTTCGAGCACCTGGGCATCTCCGACGACTCGTACGTCGTCATCTATGCCGGCGGACACGGCGCTGCGCCCATGGCGTCCCGGGTATTTCTCTCGCTCGACTACCTGGGCCACCCCAGGATCGCGCTGCTCGACGGTGGCTTGTCCAAGTGGACGGCCGAGGGCCGAGTCGTGTCCCGCGACCGCACGCCGATCACAGCGGGCCGCATGACGCCGAAGCCGCGCGTCGTCACCGTGGACGCCGATTACGTGAACGCGCGCACCGGCCGAAAGGGATTCGCGTTCATCGATACGCGGACGACGCCCGAATACCTGGGCAGCGGCTCCAGGGGTGGGCTGCCGAGCGAAGGACACATCGCCGGCGCGCGGCACCTGGAGTGGGAGCAGTTGTTCAGTGACGCGCATAGCGGCACGTTTGTCGAGCCGGCGGCAATGCGGAAGCTGTTCGCCGATCGCGTGGCGCCTGGCGATACCGTCATCACGTACTGTCTCGTGGGCTACCGCGCGAGCATGACCTATTTCGGCGCGCGCCTGCTGGGGTACCCCGTGCGGCTGTACGACGGGTCCTATCAGGAGTGGGCGCGGCGATCATTACCCGTGAAGAAAGGCGAGGCGCCGTAGCTGTTGGTGAGACCGTTCGCGGTACGCGCATTCGCCGTCACATGCTGGTTGTCCGCAGCAGCGCTGGGCGCGCAGGACACGCTCACTGTCGCGCAACGCGACACGCTCGATCGCGGCGGGCACGTGGTGCAGTCCCGCGAGCGGCCAGGGTCACCGTGGCCAGCGGTGACGGTCTACGTGCTCATCGACGCGTCGCCGGAAGAAGCGACAGCGGTGTTTACGGATTATGACGCGCACAGCGGCTACATCCCAAGCGTCAAGCAGTCTCGCATTTCGCGAACGATCGACGCCGCGACGTCGGACGTCGACTACGTTGTGGCCCTCCCGATCGTCAGCGACGAACGATACACGGTGCAGAATCGCGTCAGCGTGGACGCGGTCGAGGGCGGATATCGCGTGGACTGGACGCTGGTACGCGCGTCCACCACCAAGGCGACCGTAGGACACGCGCGCTTTCTGCCGTATCGGAATACGCGGACCGGCCGCGCAGGTACCCTGCTCGAATACTTCGACTTCGTCACGCCGGGGTCGCGCATCGCATCCATGGGATTCATCCGGAAGCGCGCGCTTCGTGAAATGGCGGAAACGGCGCTCGCCGTGGGCCGGCGCGCGGAGCTCATGCGGAACGACCCGGACGCCCTGCGTGCGCGGGTCAGCGCGTTACGCTCGAGTGTCCCCAGGACATCGGGAGGACGGTAGCGTTCTCCACGGGGGGGGATCCAGGCGCCTGCCCGGACTCGACTTCCGCCGCCAGGTCTCCGCAAATCTGCCGGATGAGATTGCGGGCTCGCATGCTGGACTCGCCGCCCGCTTCGTGAGCGTCGCACAGCCCCGCCAACCGCGTCCACAATCCGCGCAGCAGGTCGAACGTGCGCTGACGCTGCTTCGACACCAGCTCGTGCTTCGCGCGCATACGGTGCAACACGTCCAGCTGATGCCGCAATAGCTCGCGTAGCTCCCGTCGATCGCTGGCCTCATCGTCTGAGTGCGCCTCGCCAAGCAGCGCGAGCCTGGTTGTGAGCCGGTCCAACTCCGCCGGTTCCGCGTCTCGGGCCAGCGACACCAAGGCCTGATCGTAACGCTCGATCTGCCGAATGGCGTGGTCAGCGACCGTTGCCGCCATCCTGGCGAGATCCGAGTGATCGGCCGGTAGCACCGGCAGCAGCTCTGCGATAGCGCGGCGGAAGTCCGCGGCCACGTCGCGATCCGGCGGCCGCACC
>JANNJV010000097.1:0-2046 GCA_031395945.1 Gemmatimonadota bacterium
CCACCAGACTCCTTTCAGGTCCTGTCGGTTCTCGGACCTGAGACCGCACGCTTCTTATCGGGCGTAGAACTCGACCAACGCTGATCCGTTGACAGGGAACGGAACATCCGCCTTCATTGGCGTTCCAATCACTCGGCCCTCGAACTTGTCCGACGGATCCATCGCGATGTAGCTCGGCAGCCGCAGCTGCGGACCCTTCTCAACCGTTTCGATGAGCGACACGCGCTCGCGCGTGCGGCCCGGCGCCACGGCCACCTGATCGCCCGATTCGGCGAGGTAGCTGGGGCGGTCCACCTTCTTGCCGTTCACACGAATGTTGCCATGCGAGACTAGCTGGCGCGCAGCCGGAATCGTGGGCGCGAAGCCCATCCTGAACACGACGTTGTCCAGGCGGCGCTCCAGCACCGCCAGCAGGTTGTCGCCCGTGCGGCCCGGCATCTTGCGTGCGAGTCCGAGGTACCGGCGCAGCTGGCCTTCACTGACTCCGTAGTTGAAGCGGACCTTCTGCTTCTCCTCGAGCAAGCGGCGGAACTCGCTGGTCTTCCGGCGGCCCGTCTTCGCCTGGCCATGCTGGCCCGGCGGATACGGCTTTTTGTCTGCCGACTTACGGGTAAGGCCGGGAAGCTGAACGCCGAAACGGCGAATGATCTTTAAGCGCGGGCGACTCTTTGGCATCTAACGGAAAGTGTAGAAACGAGATAACAACTCTTTGGGAGCTTTGAAAGATAGAAAAGCCACCCCGTTTACGGGAGTCTCACCTCTAAAGAAGCCCAACCCAGACACGCCGCCCCGGAATACCGGATATCGGCCATCCGGACCACCGTGCCCTCTCCTTCCCTCACAACCCTATAGAAGGGGAACCTCGCCCAGTTCACGAACGCTCGTGCCTGCGGGAGCGCCATGGCAAGCGGGACCGCGGGGTCCATTTCCCCCTTTGCAAGGGTGCTCGGCCCCATTGTAAGGCCCCGGAACGGGGAATACTGCCCAAATCGGTACGCCAGTCCCTCATCCACCAGGACTTGGCGCTCCCAAGGCGTAACCGCCCCTGGCGACACCATCGTCCGCATGCCAGGGTAGCGGGACTCCACTTGGCGGCGGCCGATCCCCGTGATCAGCAGCATCGCAACTGTATAGGCGGTCAGCGCTCCAAGGGCGACGCGGGCTGGGCGCGGCTCTCGCAAGCGACGCGACAGGTACACGCCCAGGACCAACGCGATCAGGAGCCAGATGTCCACGATGAACAATCCGTCCGCGTAGAACCACTTGTTCACGAAGGGCATCAGCCAGCGCACGCCATAGGTGTTCATGAAGTCGAGCGTCGGATGCGTCCAAATGGCGACGGCGGAAAGAACGACGAGCTGGCGGTAGTCCGCGGGCGTCGCGGACGGATCTCGTCGTAGCCGGACGCCGCGGTCGTACAGGCGCATCAGCCAGGCGAGAACGAAGGGCAGAATCGCCAGTGCAAGGAAGCCGTGCGTGATTCCGCGGCGCCATGCGATACTGGCGCCCAGGGGAACGGCGATGACATCGATATCGGGAAAGTTGGCGCCGATCATCAGCGTTGCTGCGCCAAGGACGGTGCGGCGCTTCAGGCCGGCCTCGGCGAGCGCGGCGCCAACGAGTGTATGCGTGATGTTGTCCATGCGGAACGTCAAACCTCCAACATCAAGCGTCGAACGTCAAACGCACTTCGAACGGCGTTCGAGGTCTGACGTGGGGAGTTTGAGGTTGGAAGTTACACGGAGAACTCAATGTCCTGTGCGCCCTCGTACAGCACCTTTCTTCCCATCTCCGCGAGCGCGTCCGCACCCTCGACGATCGTGAGAAAGTGGTTCCCCGCGAGCTGACCCAGCTTGCTCGAAAACATCACGTCGCCGTACGCGAAGATCAGTTCCGTCTCGCTGAACCCGCCGGGATACCAGAGGATCTCACCGGGCGCGGGATGGCTGGTGTGGTTCTCGTAGCCGACGTCGAGCTTGAAGTCACCGAGTGGAATCCAGCAGCCCTCACCGCTCCATCGGCAGTGCACGAGCTTTTGCGTGTAGG
>JANNJV010000154.1:0-1691 GCA_031395945.1 Gemmatimonadota bacterium
TTTTGTTAGTGCACGCGCGCCAGCCGAGAACGGTTTTGCGCTATGGCCGCCGCCCTGGCTCATATGGGTCCCGCGCGCCAGCCGGAACGTTGGGAGACCGTTCAACGCTGGAGTTGAAGTCCGCCACCAGCTTGTCGAAGAGGCCGAGCGCCCAGGGGTTGGCGTCCTTGATGTCGGACTCCTCGCGCGGGTCGGAGCGCAGGTTGAACAGCCGCATCAGCGGGGGCTCGGTGACGCGCGGCTCGGGCATGAACGCGTAGTGGAATTTCCAGTCCTTCCACTTCACGGCGCGTACCTGACGGCCGGTGAAGAACAGCGCGCTCTCGCGGCTGGAATGCGGCTGCTTCCCCTCGAGGAAGGGGAGCTGGTTCACGCCGTCGATCGGGCGGTCCGTTGGTACCCTTGCGCCGGCCGCCGCGGCGATCGTGGGGAAGAAGTCCAGCTCGTGCACGATCTCGTTGGAGACGCGGCCGCCCGGGATGCGCCCGATCCACCGGATGATGCACGGGGTGCGGATGCCCCCCTCCATCACCGAGTTGTAGAAGCCGCGCCAGGGGCCGGACGATCCGCGCCAGGGGCGGCGTCCCTCGGCGCCGTTGTCGGTGCACCAGAAGACCAGCGTGTTGCGCTCGATGCCCAGCCGCTTGAGCGCGTTGACGACGATGCCGACGTTGTAGTCCACGTCCGCCATCGCGTCGCCGATGTCCCCCGCGCCCGTCTTGCCGGCGAAGTCCGGGTGCGGCAGCGTGGGAAAGTGGACCTGCGTGATCGGGTAGAAAAGGAAAAACGGCTTCCGCGCCCGCACGTTGCGCTCCATGAAGCTCACGCTCCTGAGCGCGGCCTCGCGGTCTACCGTGCGGCGTGACTCCAGGTCGAAGACCTTCACCTTTTTCGCGGGCCCGCCGGCGACCTGCTCCCAGATGTACGGCTTTTCCTGGCGCGTCGAGTCGAACCCAGGCGTGGTGGTGAACTGCGCCTCGTTGCTCGTGTTCGGGATGCCGTACCACTCGTCGAAGCCCTGGTCGATGGGCGTGCGGCCGTTGATCCAGTTGCTGCCGCCCAGGTGCCATTTGCCGAAGAGCGCGGTGGCGTAACCGACGGACTTGAGCGCCTCGGCGATGGTGACCTCCCACTGCGTGATGCCCGTGGGCTGGGTGGCGGCGGAGCGGATGGCGTAGCGCGCCGTGAGGAGCGCCGCGCGCGAGACCGTGCAGGAGAACTCGACGTTGAAGTTGTCGAGCCGGATGCCGTCGCGGGCGAGCGCGTCGATGTTGGGCGTGGGGACGCCGCGGACGCTGCCGTATGCGCCGACCTCGCCCCATCCCAGGTTGTCGGGGAAGATCAGGACGATGTTGGGGCGTTCGACGCGTTGCGCGTCTGAAGGAGCCGCAGTGAGGGCACCGAGGATGAGCCCAGCCGCGACGGTGGTTGCGAGACGGAGTTGCATGCGCAAAGGCTTAGGAAGGTTCCTAACGTACGGGCAGCGCAGCGGAGCAGGAAGTAAGACGTCGAGATCCGTCGATTACTACAAAGCTGATAGCTCGGCCCGCGCATAGTTTTGTCGAATGACAGAACCATTCAGAATCGCCGCGGTGCAGGCTGCGCCGGTGTTTCTCGACCTCGAGCGCACCCTGGACAAGGCGTGCGGGCTGATCGAGCAGGCCGCGGGCAACGGCGCCGCGCTGGTCGTC
>JANNJV010000200.1:0-3503 GCA_031395945.1 Gemmatimonadota bacterium
CCTTCGATACGATCTACGCCGAAGGCCAACGACGGTACGTCGAGTCGCTCTCGGCATACGCTCGCCAGTTTCTGGAGCGAATGGAGAAACCCGACGTCGACGTCATCGAAGGGCTGTCCCCCGCCGTCGCCATCGAGCAGAAGAATCCGACGAAGACGTCTCGCTCCACCGTAGGAACCGCGACGGAGATCTACGACTATCTGCGGCTGCTGTGGGCGCGCGTCGGACGGACCTACTGCAAGGTTTGCGACCGCGAGCTTCGGCCGGATACGGTGCAGTCGGTCACCGATGCGGTCCTGAGTCTGCCCGCCGGTACGCGGTACTCCGTCGGCTTCCCCCTCAAGTTGTCCGCCACGGTGACCCACGAGGTCGTGGTGGAGAATCTTCGAGCGCAGGGCTTCGTCCGCGTGCACGCCGATGGACGGACGCTGCACCTGGAGGATCTCAAGGGCGGCGTGAACGACCTCACCGAGACGAAGCAACTGTTCGTGATCGTGGACCGGTTGGTCGTTGAAGACGCCGTGCGCGGACGACTCGCGGACGCCGTGTCGTCCGCGTTCAGAGAGGGCGATGGGGACTGTGTCATCATTCGCGAGCAGCCGATCCGCCCTCCCACGGCCCAGCAGCTCACGACGTTGCTCCGGTTCACGGAGCGATTCGAATGCCCGGACGACGGCACTCGCGCGCCGACGCCAACGCCGCAGCTGTTCTCGTTTAATAGCCCGCGCGGTGCCTGCGCGGAATGCAACGGCTTCGGCGCCATTCTCGAATACGATGAGGCGCTGATCGTTCCGCACGTGCAGCGCACCTTGCGCGACGGCGCGATCGACCCGTGGACGATGCCGCGCTACGAGAACAAGCGCCGCGCACTGGCTGAGTTCGCGCGGCGTGAGAAGATCCCCATGGACGTCCCGTGGCAGCATCTCTCGACGGTTGCGCGCGAGAAGCTGCTGCGCGGTAGGGCCAAGGGCTACAAAGGCATCTTGCCGTTCTTGCGGGACCTCGAGGAGAAGCGCTACAAGCAGTACATCCGCGTCTTCCTGCGGCGGTACCAGTCGGCCAAGGTGTGCCCCACCTGCGGGGGCGCCAAGCTGCAACCGGACGCGCTCCAGGTCCGCGTCGCCTCGATGAGTATCGCACAAATCGCGGAGTTGCCAGTGGACCGCCTCATCGAGTGGCTCCAGACGGTACACCTCACGGACTTCGAGCGCGGCGTCGCCGATCATCTCCTCAAAGAGGCGCGCGACCGCGTCCAGTTCCTGTGCGATGTGGGATTGAACTACCTGACGCTCAATCGCGCCACGCGCACGTTGTCGGGGGGCGAGGCGCAACGCATCGGGTTGGCGAATTCGCTCGGCGCCCGGCTGGTAGATACGCTCTACGTGCTCGACGAGCCCTCGATCGGACTGCATCCGCGCGACATGGGGCGTCTCCTGCGCCTGTTGCTGCGATTGCGCGACACCGGAAACACCGTGCTGGTCGTCGAACACGACCTCGAGGCCATTCGCGCGGCCGACTTTATGGTGGAGCTCGGCCCTGCGAGTGGCGAGCGCGGCGGACAGCTGGTATTTGCCGGTCCAATGTCGCGCGCGAACGAGAGTCCGCTCACCGGGCAATATCTCCTTGGCACCAGGACGATCCCGCTTCCCAAGACACGCCGCAAACTCGGCCCGCGCTGGCTCACCCTCACTGGTGCGCGCGAGTACAACCTTAAGGGCATCGACATCAAGATTCCGCTGGGCGCGGTCACGGCCATCACCGGCGTGTCCGGTTCAGGAAAGAGCACGCTAGTGTACGACGTTCTGTTGCGCGCGCTCGAGACCCAGATTCATGGAGAGCACACGGCAAAGCGCCATTTGGGCGAACGCGTGGGCTCGTATGACGAGATCTCGGGCTACGACGCACTCGACGACGTCGTGTGCATCGATCAGAGTCCCATCGGCAAATCGCCGCGCTCCAACGCCGTGACCTACATCAAGGCATTCGACGAGATCAGGAGGATATTCGCGGATGCACCGTTGGCGCGGCAGCGGCGCTACACCCCTGGAACGTTCAGCTTCAATGTCGCGGGCGGTCGCTGCGAGAAATGCGAGGGCGCTGGCTATCTCGAAGTCGAAATGGTGTTCATGGCCGATGTGTTCGTTCCCTGCGATGAATGCGGTGGCAAGCGCTTTCGCCAGGACGTCCTCGAGGTGACTGTCGGCGGCCGCAACGTTCATCAAGTTCTTCAGCTCACCGTGGACGCAGCCATTCGGGCGTTTCCCCGGGAAGAGAAGCTCGGACAGGCGCTCGGGCAGTTGCAACAGGTTGGATTGGGATACCTCCGCTTGGGTCAGCCCGCAACCACACTCTCCGGCGGCGAGGCACAACGCCTCAAGATCGCGCGCGAGCTTGCCACCGCAAACCGCAAGAGCGGACGCAAGCTGTACCTGATGGATGAGCCGACCACGGGGCTCCACCTCGAGGACATCCAGAAGCTCGCGCAGGTCTTCGACCGCCTCGTCGACGCGGGCCACACGTTGGTACTCATCGAGCACAACCTCGACGTCATCAAGCTCGCGGACTGGATGATCGATCTCGGACCGGAAGGCGGAAGCGGTGGGGGCGAAATCGTCGCGGAAGGTCGGCCGGAAGAGGTGGCCGCCGTAGAGAAGTCACACACCGGACGCTGGCTTCGCACCGTGCTGCCGGCTAATTTTCACGCTTCAGCGCCACCGATCCCCAGTAGCTCAGCTGGTCAGAGCATCCGACTGTTAATCGGAGGGTCGTAGGTTCAAATCCTACCTGGGGAGCTAACGAACGAACAATCAGCGCCTGAGGCTATGCACCGCATAGCTCGGGCGTTTTTCGTTTTCCTGATCCTAGAACGCCGAGATGAGGAACGTGTACCGCTTCCCCACCGAATAGCTTGGGGCATTGCCGATGAGTTTCATCGCGGTCTGGCCCAGCGCCTGGTCGTCCGTGGTGAAGGACACGCCGATGACGATCCCGGTCTTGGTGTACTTCGACTGCGTCTTGAGCTCCCAGTTCTCATAGTCCAGCTCCCACTGGGGCTTCTTCATCTTGTATTGCATGGGCAGATAGCTTTTGAGATTCTGTGGCAGCGAGCCCTTCCCCACTTCCTTGGGGAAGTAGCCGCTGTCGACATAGAAGCTCAACGCCGCGTGCCGCATGGCGTCGAAGTCGCCCATGATCTGTGTGGCGGTGGCCCGGCGGCGGAAATCCCGGAACTTGGGCACCGCAATCGCCGAGAGCAGCCCGACGATCGTCAGTGTCATGAGCAGCTCGACAATGGTAAACCCCGATCGTCGCGTCATCGCCCGCCGCCCTGAATGAAGTCCGGGGCCGTCCCCAGAAAGGCATCCACGGCCCCATCCGAGCGCAAGACGATCGGCGTCTCACCCCTCATCGCACGCAGTTCGAACACGGCCTCTGAGATGAGTGCGTAGGAAACACCCTCGAGACCGTCACCCAGTGCCGCGAGCGATTCCGGATAACGACCG
>JANNJV010000219.1:0-31447 GCA_031395945.1 Gemmatimonadota bacterium
CGTCCGCGACAGCGCGGGGCAGCCGTTCTTCGCCGCGGAACGCGTGAGCGCGCGCTACAGCGTGCTGGAGCTGCTGACCCGAAGGATCGATCTGCGTTCTGTGACACTGGTTCGCCCGACCATTCTGCTGGACCGGCCGCCCGGCGGAAAATGGAACTACCAGCGGATTTTCCCGTCGTCGGATACGACCAAGTCGCGCGCGGTGCGCAGCAAAGGATTTCCGTGGATCGTGCTGCATGATCTGACCCTGCTGGACGGCCGCCTGGTCATGCGCACACCGTGGCGACCGGATTCCACGCTGTCCCGCGCGGCACAGGATTCCTCCATTCAGAAAGCGCTCGGCGGCGGCAAGCGCATCATGGTCATTCGCTCCGGCAAGGGATTTCAAAAGGTCATCGAGTTGAAGGACCTGTCGGCCCGCGCGCCGCTGCTGCGCATTGCACAGCCGGGCTACCACGACCGCCTAGCACAGGTTGCGTCGCTCCAAATGGTCGCGCTTCCCTTCCGGCCACCCACGGCTGTCGTGAAGGACATGCTGGGCACACTGCGATTCAACAACGACTCGATCTGGTGGAGCGATCTCGCCGTCCGGATGCCGGGATCGTCTCTGCTGGGCAGCGGCCGGTATGTGTTCAGTGGCGGTGACATGACGCTCGCGGCGAGGGCGCGACCCGGCTCGATGGCGGACTTCCGCTTCGTGTTCCCCCGGCTGCCGTCCGATGGCGGCGGGCCGCTGGATTTCGCGCTGGAATGGCGCGGAACGACGGAAGAGTACTGGATCAGCAATGCCGACGTTCGCGCGCAGGGCGCGCGGCTCCGTGGAAAGTTTGCCATCAGTTTCGCTGACACGTTCGCCATTCACGATACCGATATCCGGTTCGAGAACGTGAACACGAAGTTGGTGGAGCAGATCGTGCCGGACTTCAACGCTCCGCGCCGGGGAACGCTGGACGGACGGCTCTCCATCCTGGGCGGCCGCAACGCGATGCGCATGTCCGGCGACGTCGCGTTCCACGACCAGCAGGACGGCACCAGCCGCGTGATCGGTGCGGGCGCGATCGGTTACGTGAACGGTGACATTCGCATGCGCGATCTGCGCTTCCGCGCGCAACCGCTGCAGGTGGCGTTGCTCAAATCCCTGAACCCCGAGATGAGCGACGCCATCAAGCCCATAGGCGGAGTGCTCATCGGCAGCATGACGCTGAACGGATCGATCGAAACCGCGCTGGCCATCACCGCGGACGTGGAGCATCGGGACCGCGGCGGCGTGTCGCATCTCGCCGGCAGCGTCGGGTTGAATTTCGCGGGCACCAACTCGTACAACGTCAACGTGCGGGCGCGTCCGCTGGCACTGGCCGAGGTGGGCCTGCTGATGCCGGCGCTGGGGTTACGCGGCAACGCCTTTGGCCCGATCAGCGTGAAGGGCTCGCTCGGCGATCTGCGTCTCGCCACCGCGCTGCGTCTGTCCGATGGCGGCTCCATCAACCTCAGGGGCAGAATCGACGCGGAGGGCAGGGGCAAGAGCTACGACCTCACTGGCGGGATGGAATTGCTCAACCTGAACGCCGTGATGGCGACGGCACCACGCACGTCGCTCACCGCGGCGGTGCGCGCGAAGGGATCGGGATTCCAGCTGGCCACCATGAATGGCGCATTCGCGGCTGATTTCGCGACGTCCACGTGGGACAGTGTGCGCGTGGACAGCGGCAGTGTGCGGGTGGCCATGGCGAACGGGCTCGCGCGCGTGGAGCGCCTGACGGCTCACGGACCCAGCACCCGTATCGACGCGTCGGGCACGTTCGGGCTCGCCGCCGGACGCGTGGGCGAACTACGCTACAGCCTGGCCATCGACTCGCTGGGCGCGTACAACCGCTGGATTCCGGGCGGCTCGACACCGGGCGTCGCGCGACCGCGCTCGGCGTTGGTGGCGCGAGCCATGGCGCGGGCGCGTGAGGATTCTGCGCGCATCGCGCGTGCGACCGAGGTAGAGCGCACAGCGACGGGACGACCGATGCAACGCGTCGCGGTCAACCTCCCCCCCTCGTTGGCCAACAGCGCGCTGTCCGGACGTCTGTACGCGGCCGGAACGCTGCGTGGCAGTATCAAGAATTTTGACGTGCGGGGACGTTTGACCGCGGACGACCTGGTGGCGCGAGGCAACGCCGCGAAGACGCTGCGCGCCGAGTATGCCTGGACCAGTGCGCGAACGTCGCAGTCCACGATCGCGGTGGGAGTCGAGGGGCGTGAGCTCAGCGTGAAAGGATTTGCGTTCGACACGCTGGAAGGGCGTATCAGTTATCGCCGACCCAGCGGCGAAATCCAATTGGCCATTCGGCAGGGAGACGAACGGGATTACTCGATGCGCGGGTCGTTTGTCGTGGGGCCCAAGCGCGAGGTAAAGGTGCGCAACCTTGCGCTGCGTATGGATACCACCGTGTGGACGCTGGCCCGCACCGCAACGCTGCACTGGCATCCCGCGGGTATGGAAGTGCACGACGTGGAACTGCGCAGTAACAAGGGCGGGATGGTCTATGCGAACGGCATGCTGCCCACGGAGGGGAATGCGAACCTGGTGCTGGACATCCAGAACTTCCAGATCGCAGACGTCGCGGTTTTCGCGCAGAGCGATTTTCCCATCCGCGGCATTCTGACCGCGCGCGGTGTGCTCGAGGGCACACTGCGCGATCCGCGATTCCGCGGAGCGGCTGGCCTGGTGAATGGCAACTACAACGGATCGGTCATTCCGAATTTCCAGTCGACCTTCCGCTACGCGGGCGCTTCGCTGACGGTGCACGTGGAAGCGCAGCGCGCGTCCGGCGCTCCGGCGCTCACGGCGGACGCCGTGTTGCCGATCAATCTCGCGATGTCCGGCGTGGCGGGGCCACGGTTGCTCGATCAGGCCATGCGCGTGGATGTCACCGGCGACAGTCTGCCGCTCGACCTGATTCCCGCCGTCACCGACATGGTCGCGCAGGTTCGGGGCAACGCGGCGGGAACGTTTACCATGCGCGGTACACTGCGTCGCCCGGTGTTTGCGGGCGCGCTCACGTGGACGGGTGGCTCCATGAAGATCGTTCCCACGGGCGTCACCGTGGAAGCAATCAATGCGTCGGTGCGCATGGCACGCGACACGGTGTTCGTGGATTCCATCGCGGGACGCAGCGGCAGGGGGCCGATCAAGCTGTCCGGCCGGATGTACGTGGGAAACTGGCGCGAGCCCGAATTCGATCTGCATCTCGCGGGCACGGGCGCCGAAGTTCTGCACAACAAGCACGGCCGGCTGGACGCCAACGTGGGTTTGAGCCTAACCGGGCCCTGGAAGGGCGCGTACATCGCCGGGCTTGTGCATATCCGGCAGGGCGTGGGATACATCCCGGAACCCACCAACAAGCGTCTGGTGAACCCCGGAGATCCCGCGATTTTCTCCGTCATGGACACGGCGATCACGAACGATAGCGAGTTGTTCCCCACGAGCTCACCGCTGCTGGAGAATCTGCGCATCGACGTCGATGTCGCCGTGAACCGCAACACCTGGCTGCGCTCGCGCGACGCGAACATCGAGATGTTCACGGAGGAGCCGGTGCGCGTGCACCGTGAAGCGGACGCGCTGGCGCTCACCGGCGTGATTTCCACAGATCGGGGCGAGTACACGTTCCTGAGCAAGCGCTTCGAGATCAAGCGCGGCTCGGCCACATTCGTGGGTGGGCCGGAAATGAATCCCGCGCTCCAGGCGACCGGTGAGTACGAGGTGGCGCTCGCGGGCCGGCAGGCGTTCAACATCAAGGTGCTGATTGGCGGCACCATGCGAAAGCCGAAGCTCACGCTGGAAAGCGACGCGCAGCCGCCGATCTCGCAGTCGGACCTGCTCAGCTATCTGGCGTTCGGACAGAGCTCCACGTCGCTACTGCAGCTCGAGGGCTCCGGGCTCACGGGCGCGACCGCGACGGGGAATCTGATCGGCGTGGGAGCGGCGCTGGCAATGCAGCGTATGGTGGCGGTGGCACTCGGCGTCATGGTGGACGAAGTCGAGGGCGACGCGACGCGCAGTCTGGGCGCCGACGTGTTCAACATCGAGCCCGCGGATGTGCCGACGGAGATCGGCGCGGTCGGCAATTTCCTGCAGGGAACGCGGGTGGAGGCCGGAAAGTATTTCAGTCCGTACTTCTTCATGGCGCTCCAGGCCCAACTGCAGTTCCGCGCCGCGCCGGGCATCCGCGCGCAGTACCGCACGCCAAAGGGCTGGCGCTACGAGGCGGCGATGGAGAACAGGTACATCCTGCAGCCGCCAAGCCTGTCGATGCAGCCGATTCCGGCCGTCACGAGTTTTGGCGCCTTCATCATCCGGGAGTGGCGCTTCTAACTCGCTGGTTCTCTTGGGTTCTTTCGGGAATTTCGGGAATGGAAGGAAACCCTTTCATCGCGGATGGTCCCGGAATCCCTGAAGAACCCGTTCTCGCTACCTGGGCGCGCGGCCGATCTCGTCGTACAGCGTCGCCACTGCTCGCAGCCCCTTGGTGAAATTTTCGAGCGAAATCCACTCGTCCGGCGCGTGCGCGTTCTCGCCAGGCAATCCAAAGCCGAGCAGCAGAACCGGTGCTTTCAGCACACGATCGAAGTCGCCAACCACGGGAATGGAGCCGCCCTCGCCCACGATCACGGGCGCCTTTCCGAACGCCGCCTTGAGGGCACGGCGCGCCGCGTCGTAGAGCGGGCCGGTGAGCTCGGCTTTCCATGGTTTTCCGCCGTGGATGTACTGCACGCTGACCTTCACACCCTTCGGCGCCACGCGCTTCACATGCGCGGTGAACAGCTTCGCGATCTGCCGGGGATCCTGGTCCGGCACCAGGCGACAGCTCACCTTCGCCATCGCTTTCGATGGCAGCACGGTCTTGGCGCCTTCTCCCGTGTAACCACTGAGCTGTCCGTTCACTTCGCAGGTGGGCCGCATCCACAGGCGCTCGAGCACGGTGAACCCTGCCTCTCCGCCCAGCGCGGACGCGCCGGTCTCGTGCCGGAACTTCTTCTCGCTGAAGGGCAGCTTGCGCATGGCATCGCGTTCCTTCTTTGGCCACGTGCGAACGCGATCGTAGAACCCCTTGATGGCGACGCGCCCCTTCGCGTCGTGCATCGTGGCGAGGACGCGCGCCAACGCCATCGCTGGGTTCACCACCGCGCCACCGTAGCCTCCCGAATGCAAGTCCTGCGCGGGACCAACCACGTCGATCTGGAAATACGACAACCCGCGCAACGACGACAGAATGGACGGTTGGCCCGGCGCGAACATCGACGAATCCGAGATCACCACGGAGTCGGCCGCGAGGAGCTTCGCATTCTTCGCGACGAAGTCGGCGAGATTGTCGCTCCCCACCTCTTCCTCGCCCTCGGCGAGGACCACGATGTTCACCGGCAGCGCTCCGCGCGTCCTGAGCAGCGCCTCCACCGCCTTGAGATGGATGTACAACTGCCCCTTGTCGTCCACCGAGCCGCGAGCGAACAGCTTTCCGTCACGGACGGTGGGCTCGAATGGTGGACTGGTCCACAGCTCGAGCGGCTCAACAGGTTGCACGTCATAGTGGCCGTACACCAACACTGTGGGAGCCGACGCCCCAGCCTTGCGCCACTCGCCCACCACGATGGGATGCCCGGGGGTGGTGTGTATCGATGCCTGCATGCCGATGGCCCGCATCTGACCGGCAAGCCACTCGGCGCAGCGGGCAGTATCGGCGTTGTGCTCCGATCGAGCGCTGACGCTGGGGATGCGCAGAAACTCGTCGAGCTCCGCCCGAATCCGCGGCTCTTCCTTTGTGAAATAACCGTCCAGATCGCTAGCGACGCGCGGCTTCGTATCGGTCATGAACGAGAACGTAGCGTTGGCTGCGGCCAGGTGCCACGCCACCCATTCAGCAGCCAGATCCGCAGGTATTTCACCGGATCGCCGCCGCGCGCGAGGATGACTTGCTCGCCCCGCGTCACGCCGGTGAAGTGCGGTGCCAGCATCGCCGCCGCGGGATGCGTTCCCTCCACGTCGTCGACGACGAGAATGATCCCATCACGAGGGCGAGCGCGATCCGTGAATGCTGGCCAGAGATCGTAGTTGTTGGGTCGCGTCGTGAGATTGAGCGAAAACGTTTCGGGATTGTCGGGGAGATGGAACGCCAGCTCAGACGCCTCCTGGTAACGCTCCGCCGCAACAAATGTGCGATACGACGAGAGGGTGCGCCGGCGACCGTACGTGCGGTTCACCGCGGCCGCGAGAGAATCCCATCCCGCGGCCCGCGCGACCGGATCTCGTCGAGCCGGCACGGGAAGAATGGGGACGACGGTGTTCACGTACGCCACCAGCGTGATCGCGGCTGCGAGCGCCAGGCCCGAGCGCAGCCATCGGTCCCACGCGCCGCCACCGGCATGGCCCGCGACGAGCAGTGTGGCGGGGATATACGCCAACGCGGGCCAGTTGGCCTCTACGCGCCGTTGGGTAGCGGAATACACGAAAAACGCGAAGACAATCGTTGCGGTGAACGCGAGCGCCGCGTGACGTCGCGCCGACGGCTCGCGGTCTGGCAACGCCGCCACAACCGCGACGACCATCATGATGAAAAGGATGGGGGAGACGAGGCCGAGTTGACCGCCAACGAGATCGAGCTCGCGGCGGATCACCGATCCGGACGTGCTCCCGAAGCCGTGTTGCAGCTGAAACACGAACGACGCCCACTCGTGGCTCGCGTTCCACAGTATCACTGGAAGAAAGACGAGCACGGCCGACAGCGTTGCCACATACGGCCCGGGTTCCCGCAAGCGCTCGCGAAGATCGCGGCGGGCGACCAGCGCGACGAAAATACCAAGTGGTAGCAGGACGGCGGTGTATTTCGAGCACAATGCGACACCGAGCGCGACGCCCGCTACGCACCACCACGTGAACGCGCGCCGCGAATGCGCAGGCTCACCTAACGCACGCACCACCGCGTACAGGGTTGCGGCGGCCGCTGCCAGAAGCGGCGCGTCCGGCGTAGCCAGCACCAGTCCGGCGGCAGACAGTGGCATGACGGCGAATACCATCGCGGCGATCAGGGCTGCGCGGTCGCCGGATAACCGCCTGGCCGACGCTGCGATCAGCAGACCTGCGAGCATTCCCGCGAGGACGGAGCTAAAACGCACACCCAGCGGTGTGTTGCCAGCGACGGCAGTCCCTGCCCGAATGAGCCACGCGAGAACCGGCGGATGATCGAAGTAGCCGGCCGCGAGATGGCGCGACCACTCCCAGTAGTAGGTCTCGTCCGGAAACAGTGGTGTGAGCGCTGCCAGTACGAGCCGGACGACACCGGCCGCAATCGTGATGAGGATCGCGTTCCGGTATGATGTGTCGGGGCTCGCAATCAGGATGACACCCGCTTTCGACGCAGCCACCACGCCGCAGCCGCGATGGACCACGTCCAGATCACCCACATCACGCGTTCGTCGCCCGAGAGCGTTGTCAACATCCTCAGGGGCGCGGACCCTATGGTGAGCGCGAGCGCGGGTATGCTGGCGCCCGGGTCCGCGCCTACTCGTTCGATGACGCGCGTGCCGCGAATGCCTCCTTCGCGCAAGACACGCTCGATGCGAAGAGCCAGCGCGTCGCCATCCGAGCCGCGCCAGTTCACGGGGCGCAACAGCGTCCAGGCGGGTGCCGTGCGTCCCCAACCGTGGTTGTCGCTGCCGCCGGTGAGCGCGAGGTTGTGTCGCTCGGCGAGCGCAAGGAGTTGGGCGCGCCTTGGACGAATCTTGTCCATGCCGGGCGGTGAGCCATTCACGATCTCGACGGCGCGCACGCCCGCCGAGCGGGGACCAGATGCCGGTGTCAAACGGGCGATGTCCCGCGGATGATTCCAGACGACGACGGGCTCGCGACCGGCCACCACGCTCGACATCAGGAGCCCCTGCTCATCGACGTCGCGGAGATTCTCCGTGAGCAGACCCTTGTAGACCCGCTGGGCGTTGAGGATGGCGACGTGCTCGCCTGTCCAGGTGACTTCTATGCCCTGGAGGATCACGGGATTTTCCAGCCCCGCTGGCGGGTTGGCCGCGAGGCCCTTTTCTGCCTCGGACACCGTCGCGTGATCGGTGACGTACACCGCGTCATAGCCACCATCGCGATGCCACGCCCGGTTCTGTTCCACGCCGAATCCTCGGCGCGCGTCCCTGGATGCCGAGGTGTGCGAGTGAAAGTCCACCCTGAGAATGTTGGAGTCGCGTGAGGCGAGATACGCCATCGGACGCGGCAGCAGCACCGCCGCGACATACGCAATCACCACGGTGCCAAGCAGCACGCCGGTGGCGAGAAGGTTCCTGCGCCAATTGGAGCCCGCCCATCGTGATCGAATGGTCCGCGCCAGCGTGAAGAGTGCGATCACGCCGACGAACAACGCGATGTGCTGGCGCGTGGACAAGAGCGTCAGCATGTCCAGCACATTCGAAATGGGCGCCATCGCAACGTATCCCAACGGTCGCACCAGGTGCACCTCCGAGACGTCGGTCAGCGTAGCGGCGTCGCGAACTGGCTCAACGGCAAACCCGCCCGCGAGAAGCACCGCGAGCGTAACAACCACAGCGGTCCATGGTATGCGCCGATACCAGGACGGCCGTGCCGCATCCGACGGTTGACGTCGGTCGTGCTCGCTCATTCGCTTGGACACGGAATGGTAGTTTGCGTGAAGTCCGGCGGACAAATCCTGTGTGTGGCGGGACGCCGCTCATAGTGGTCAGGTAGCCATGGCCGGGTCAACGGGGTCAGCGGGGAAATTGACGCATGGCGAACCGTCTCGCGAACGAAACCAGTCCTTATCTGTTGCAGCACGCGCACAACCCCGTGGATTGGTATGCGTGGAGCCCGGAGGCGTTCGATCGGGCGCGTCGCGATGGCAAGCCCATCCTCTTGAGCGTGGGATACTCCGCGTGTCATTGGTGCCACGTGATGGAGCGCGAGTCGTTCGAAGACGTCGAGACCGCCCGCATCATGAACGATCTGTTCGTGAACGTGAAGGTGGACCGCGAGGAGCGCCCCGACGTGGACTCCATCTACATGCAGGCCGTGCAAGCGATGAATGGCCATGGCGGGTGGCCGATGACCGTCTTTCTCACGCCGGCGCTCGAACCGTTCTGGGGCGGCACGTATTTCCCGCCCACGGATCGGCCGGGGATGCCCTCCTTCCGGCGCGTGTTGCATGCGGTGGCCGACGCGTACACCAATCGGCCCGAGGACGTCCAGCGTGTGACATCTTCGATGCTCGAGATGTACTCGGCGAGCAGGGACAGGGCTCGCAGCAGCGGCACGCTCTCCACCGAGCTGCTGCAGCGGGCCATGCGGGCCCTGCTTGGCGCCCATGACCAGCGGTACGGCGGCTTTGGTGACGCGCCGAAATTCCCGCAGGCGATGGCGATGGAGTTCCTGCTGGAGCAGTGGGCACGCACGGGCAACGAAGCCGCGTTTGACGCGGTGCGTCACACCTTTCGGCGGATGGCGCGCGGCGGCATCTACGACCAGATCGGCGGCGGGTTCGCCCGGTACTCCGTGGACGCGCACTGGCTGGTGCCGCACTTCGAGAAAATGCTGTACGACAATGCGCTGCTGCTGCGCGTCGGCGTCCACCTGTTGCAAGCCGCTCAGGGAGATGCGCATGACGTTCAGCGAGTGTGTAACGGCATCGTGGATTGGCTGGCGCGCGAGATGACGTCGCCGGCGGGTGGCTTTTACTCGACGCTGGATGCCGACAGCGAGGGCGAGGAAGGAAAGTTCTACGTGTGGACCGAAGAGGAGCTTCGCGAGGTGCTCGGTCCCGACTCGGACACGCTCCTGGCGTACTGGGGAGTAACCTCGGACGGGAATTTCGAAGGGCACAACATTCTCCACGTTGCCGGCGAGGGGCGGGCGCCGGAGTCGCTGGAGCGAGCCTCGCGTGCGTTGCTGGATGCGCGCGCCAAGCGCGTGCGGCCCGCGCGCGACGAAAAGATCCTTGCCGCCTGGAATGGTCTGATGCTGCGAGCGGTCGCGGAGTTCGCGCGCTTCACCGAGTCCCCCGAGCATCGCGGGCTGGCCCTGGCCAATGGCGAGTTTCTGTTTCGTGAGATGGTACGCGACGGACGCGTGTTCCGCTCACACAAGGATGGCGTGAGTCGCATCGGTGGATTTCTCGAGGATTATGCGTCGATCGGATTGGGCGCTCTGGCGCTCTACGAACTGACCTTCGATCGCGCGTGGCTGGATCGCTCCCGTGCGCTCTGCGACGCCACACTGCAGTGGTTCTGGGACGAGACGGCGAACGCGTTCTTCGACACGTCCGCCGATCACGAGGACTTGCTCACGCGCCCCCGCGATTTTACCGACAACGCGACGCCGTCAGGTACGTCGCTGGCCGTGGAGCTTCTATTGCGCATTGGCGATCTGATGGGCGACGCCGATCTGATGCGGCGCGCCAATTTCGTGCTCGAGACGGTCGCCGAACCGATGGCGCGCTATCCCCTGGCATTCGGTCACGCGCTCACCGCTGCCGACCTCGCGGTGTACGGCGCCGTGGAGGTAGCGCTCGCCGGCAATCCGCCGAGCAGCGATTTCCAGGCCCTCGCTCGCGTGACCGCGCGGACGTACACGCCATCGCTCGTGCTCGCCGGCGGCACAGCGTTGGACGCGGACGGGGTGGCGCTCCTGGCCAACCGCGAGATGCGCGACGGCAAGGCAACGGCGTACATCTGCCGCGGCTACGTCTGCGACGCGCCTACGACAGACGCCATTACTCTCTTCGAGCAGTTGGGCCGAGCTAGCCGGACAGCATCAGCTCCCTGAAGAATCCCGGCGGAATGGTGCCCATGCGCATGAACCGTTCGTGGAACTCGCGCGCCGAGTAGTTGGCGCCCTTGGTGGAACGGTACGACTCCCGCAACTCGGCGATGGCGTTCTTGCCGAGATTGTACGTGATGGCCTGGGTAGGCCATTTGCTGTAGCGATAAATGGCGCGCATCGCGCCATCGCACACCGCCTTGGCCGCCGCATCGGTGCTCGCGCGCGCGCAGGCGCCGGGAAAAAAGTTCACCTTCTCCGTGAAGTAGTTCATGGCCTGGTCGAAGGTCATGCGGCCGGTGTGGAGACCGACGTCGATGCGCACGCGCGCCGCACGCAACAGCTGTCCCTGCAATTCATACAGATACTCGCTCGCGGAGTAGAAGCCATATGGCCGCTCGGGCGATGCTTCCGCCATCAGCTCTTCCGCGTACAGTCCCCACCCTTCCGTCGCCATCGAGTCGCTCCACATCGACGACGAATCCTCGACGGCGCCTGGTGTGAGCCAACGGACGTTGGAGATCTCCGAGGCGTTTCGGGTCATGTACTTGAAGTGCCAGTCGTGCCCCGGGAATCCTTCGTGCACGGCGGTGTCCGCGACCGAGGCGCGCGTGTGTTCGCGCAGCGCCGCGGGATCGTTGCCGGTCGGGGTCAGGTAGAAACGGCCTACGCCGGTTTTCTTGAGCGGGGGCGCCGGATAGTACGCGGCGTCAATCGTGCTTTGAAGCACCGGAGGCGTGGGGACTACCTCCAGCTGGTAGTCCGCTGGCACGTCGAATATGTTGCGCTCGCGGCCGTACGTGACGGCGCGCGCGCCGGTCTCGCGGTACCACCGCAGCAGCTCGTCGTCGTTCGCGGGGGATTCCGACGACAGGTCTTCCATGACTCGGCGGATGCTCCACGCGCGGTCCTGATCGGTTCCGAACGGCAGCGTGATGCCACGTTCACGCGAGATCCGTTCGGCGACTTCCGCGATCCGCCGCGTGTACTCCTCCACCTGGCGGGCGCCGTACTCATACAGCTCATTGGCTGACCGTGGGTCGCGCAACACCGTGCGCACGCGCCACTCGTACGCCGTTTCGCCGATCGCGAAGCGATCCTGCGTGTCGTTCGCGGGAAAGGTTTTCTCGAGCCAGGACGCGAAATCCGTGTAGGCCTTCGCGGCGGTCTCGCCCGCGCCAGCGACGCCTGACGCCACCGAGCCGGCGAAACGCTGGTCGCCGAGATATCCCTTGGCCAGCGCGGGCAGCGATGTACGGAAATAGGTGGCGTTGTCCCTGCTGCCGGCGATGCCATCGCGCTGGACCATGCGGCGGTCGGGAAGGTTCCCGGACCGCCGGCCCGCGGCGAGGTTCTCCCTGGCGACAGCGAGATACGCGGGAATGGCCGCGAGCCGCGTGACGACCAGCCGCCACTCCGCTTCGTCGCCGAGCTTGCCATCGGGGAACGCGCGCATCTGCTGGATTTGCCAGTCCACACCGCGGAACGGCTCAGCGACGTACGTGTCGACGGCGCGCTCGTGATAGCGCCGCGTGAGCGCGTCGGTGAGGAACGCCATTTGTGCCGCCATCACCGCGTGATCCACTTTGCGCTGCGGCGACAGCAACGCGGCATCGATGGAGCCGTGGGCGCGATCCAGCTTGCGATACTCGCGCGCTTCGTCGGCCAGCGCTCCGGCCGAATAGTCGCGCAGCCGGCCGTTCAGGACGCGGAGCGAAGGATCCCAGCCGTCGCCACCCAGGTACGTGGACGTGACCGGGTTGAGCGCCAACTGATCGCGGAAATAGTTATTGCGAATCGACACGAAGCCGTCGTCGGCCAGGTCGCGCCGCGACTCGAGCTTGCATGCCTGCAGCGCGGGCGCGGCGGCAACTCCCGCGGCGAGCGTCGCGCCTACCTGCACGAATTTTCTACGGTCCATGGTGACGTAATGTTCCGGTGCGCTGCGATGGTCCACCCGCGTGTAAGCAAATCGCCCGTGTCGGGCGGAGCTAGGGTCTGGTTTCGCCAGATTGAATCGTTCAGGTTCCGGGCGTGACTTGCACCTCAACTAGTTCGGCGTGAGCGTCGGCGACATCAAGGCGATTCGACGCGTACTCCTGATCGTCAATCCCGGGGCGCGACGCGCCATCGCCGCACGCGACTCAGCCTTGCGGGCATTTCGCTCCGCGGGCGTGGAGTGCGACGTCCTCGTGACGGAGGCCGCCGGACACGCCACCGAGCTGGCGCGCACGCAGGCACGTCAATACGACGCTGTCTTTACCCTTGGCGGTGATGGCACGGCCATGGAGGTGATCACGGCGCTGGTGGACGGCGGTCCCCCGGTTGGCGTTTTGCCGGGCGGGACAGGCAACGTGCTGGTGCGATCGTTCGGAATTCCGTTGCGCGTGGGCCGCGCCGTACTCGCGTTGTTGCACGGAGACGAGGCGTACATCGACCTGGGACGCTTGCAGGATGGTCGGCACTTCGCCATCGGCGTGGGTGTCGGGCTGGACGAGGCGATGATCGCAGGCGCGTCGCCGATGATGAAGAATCGCGTGGGGATCTGGGCGTACGTGTGGTCGGCTGCCCGGGCCATGATGAAGCTCGACCGCTTTCAGGTGAAGCTCACCGTGGATGGAACGGTCTACGAGCGCGAAGTCGCGTCGTTGCTCATCGCCAATCTCGGGGCGGTGCTGGGCGGACTGGTCCAGCTGGGTGACGGCATCATGCACGACGACGGATTGTTGCACGCGTGCCTGTTTTCTCCACGCAACCGCCGCGACGCGGTTCGCATCTTTCGGCGAATGCTGTCGGGGACTGCGCATCTCGACCCCTGCGTGTTTTACGTCGCGGGCAAGGAGTTCCGGCTCGAGACGACACCGCCGCGCCGCGCCCAGGCCGATGGCGAGCTGCTGGATCTCACACCATTCCAGATTAGCGTGCGCCCGCGTGCCGCGCGCTTGCTGATTCCTGCGGTTAGAGGTCGGCGCAGCTTTTCACGATCTGCCGGCACTTCCGGCAGATGAGCTTGCATTTCACCCAGTACACTGACGTCGCGCCGCAGTAATCGCACGTGGCGGGCACCACGTCCTGGACGGGTGCCGACTCAGTCGAAGTCGAGGGCAAGATCCAGTGCTGGCGGAGAGTGGGTCAATGCGCCGATGGAAATCCAGTCGACGCCGGTGTCCGCGATGGCCCGCACAGTAGAGAGGTTGACCCCGCCGGACGCTTCGGTTTTGACACGGCCCGACGCGATGCGGACGCTCTCGCGCAGATTGTCGAGCGACATGTTGTCCAGCAGGACGATGTGCACGCCGGCGTCCACCGCCGCCTGCACCTGTTCCGGCCGCTCGCATTCCACCTCGATCTGCAGACCACCCGGCGTCATCTCGCGTACGCGCTTCACGGCGAGCGCGATATCGCCGTCGCAGGCGGCGAGGTGGTTGTCCTTGATCAGAATCGCGTCAGCGAGATCCATGCGGTGGTTGGCGCCGCCGCCCGCGCGCACGGCGTATTTCTCCAGCAGCCGCCAACCGGGTGTGGTCTTTCGCGTGTCGAGAATCTTGGTCTTCGTGCCGGACACCGCATTGACGAACTTGGAGGTCAGCGTGGCGATTCCGGAAAGCCGCTGCATGAAATTGAGGGCCACACGCTCCGCGGCAAGCAGCGCGCGGGCGTGTCCCGTGACGAAAATGATGGTGTCGCCCTTGGTGACACCAAAGCCGTCCTCGCACTCGACACGGAGCGTGGCTTTGGGATCCAGCTGACGGAACGCCTCGACCGCGAGAGGGACACCGGCGACCGTTCCCGTCCCCCGCGCGACCAGCGTCGCGCGGGCGCGCCGGTCCGACACGATTGTCGCAATGGTGGTGATGTCGTTGAACGCCTGATCTTCATCCAGCGCGCTCCGCACGAGCTTCTGGAGCTCGGGCCCCTTCAGGGGGAACCGGAGCAGCGAGTCGCCATCATATGCGGGTGTGGAGAGCGGCGTGATGGTGCGCGGAATATTGCGACGCTCGGAATTACGGTCCATTCCCGGTGACTCCATGTCCCCCCCCACTCCCCGGATTATTCGAGCCGCGACGGCTCACTCCCCTGGATCGATCGTCTCCGTCACCGGCGAGAGCGCCGGCCCGCTGCGTCCGCCAATCGCGATCATCCGCTCGATCGCACCTCGCGCGCGCGCCGCGACTTCCGTTGGCACTGTTATGGGATACTGCAAATTCTCGATCGAGTCCAGCACTTTGGGCAACGTCGTGACCTTCATGTACGCGCAGGAGGCGCGTTCGTTCGCGGCAAAAAAGCGCTTGCCCGGATTCTCCCGCCGCAGACGATGCAAGATGCCGACCTCCGTCGCAACGATGAATTCGTCGGCAGCCGACTCCCGGGGCCGCTTGATCATGCCTTCGGTCGAGAGGATCTGGACCCCCTCGGGGTCTACCTCGCCGGCAGACATCGCCTCGATGACGCTGGTGGAACAACCGCACTCCGGATGAATGAGGAACTCCGCCTCGGGGTGGTTCCGGCGCTGCAGGCGGATGTCCTCCGGATCGATGGCCGCGTGTACATGGCACTCGCCCATCCACACGTGGATGTTGTCTCGTCCGGACACGCGGCGCACATGCGCACCAAGAAACATGTCGGGAAGAAACAGAATCTCCTTCTCCGGCGGAATCGCGTTGATCACCTCGACCGCGTTGCCAGAGGTGCAGCAGTAGTCGCTCTCGGCCTTTACTTCCGCAGTTGTGTTGACGTACGCAACCACGACAGCGCCGGGATGCTCATCCTTCCACGCGCGCAACTGCTCCGCGTTGATGGTGGATGCCAGCGAACAGCCGGCGGCGAGATCCGGCAGAAGGACCGTCTTCTGCGGCGACAGAATGGCCGCGGTCTCGGCCATGAAGTGAACGCCGCAAAAAACAATGATATCGGCTTCGGTCTTGGCCGCTTCCCGCGACAGGCCCAGCGAGTCACCGACGAAGTGCGCGACATCCTGCACCTCCGGACGCTCGTAGTTGTGCGCCAGAATCACGGCGTTGCGTGTGCTCGCCGCGGCGCGGATCTCGGCCTGAAGGTCCTCGATGCGGGTTTGCCTCGAGGCATTGGCGGTTGCAGCCATGGAGTCAATCTAACTCGTTGAGCGGTAGAGCATTAGGGTGCGGACAACCGCCTCGGTGGGAACGACGCCACGCGTCTTTTGCAGGTCCTGCGCGGCGCCAAGAACGGAGCTACAGCTCGATGTGCTTCTTGCGCCACGCACCGATGGCTCGCGGAAAATCAGAACGAAAATGCCCGCCGCGCGATTCTTTGCGCCGCAGGGCTCCCTCGACGATGAGCCGAGCCGTCTGCACAAGGTTGAGCTCCTCCGTTGCGCCAACCGGAAGACGCCGCTCGATGTGCCTCAGTTTTTCCTGGGCAGACCGGAGGCCGGCCGCGGTGCGCACCACGCCCGCGTCATGCCACATGACTTCCCTCGTACTGTCGGCGGCCACCTGGGCAGCCCCTCGATCCTTCAGGATCGGTACGCTCCAGGATGCCTGCTTCGGCAGAGTCTTCAGCGGGTCTGACTGCACGATGTCGCGCGCGACGCGCTCAGCGAACACGAGTCCCTCGAGCAGCGAGTTCGACGCCAAGCGGTTCGCTCCGTGGACGCCGGTGCGGGACACTTCGCCCACGGCGTATAGGCGGGGAAGGCTGGAGCGGCCCCGAAGATCGGTCACGATTCCACCCATCATGTAGTGCGCAGCGGGTGTGACCGGGATGAGGTTGCGCCTGGGGTCGATGCCGCGCGCCTGGCAAAGCGCCAGGATTCCCGGAAAGCGGCGCGCGAACGTGGCAGACTGTTTCCGGGCATCGAGAAACACGCTGTGGCCGGCGCGCTGTTGTCGCGCGATGGCACGCGATACGATGTCGCGAGGCGCGAGCTCGGCAAGTCGATGCGCCTTACGCATGAACCTGATGCCGCGCTCGTTCACGAGCGTGGCGCCTTCGCCGCGCACGGCTTCCGAGATCCGCGCCAAGGGATTTTCCGGCGTGTCGAGCGCCGTCGGATGGAACTGCACGAACTCCATGTCGGAGAGAGTGACTCCGGCTCGATGGGCAATGGCATACCCGTCCCCCGTCGCGACCACAGGGTTCGTGGTATACCGGTATACCTGTCCGCCACCGCCAGTGGCGAGGATCGTCACGTCCGCGATGATTTCCGTCGCCTTTCCCTCGACACTGGCCCGCACGCCGACGCACTGCCCGCGATACAGAATCAGGTCCAGCACGCGGGTCTTTTCCATGACGCGGACACGCTTGCTGCGCCGAACGCGGTTCACCAGTGTGCGAGCGACCTCCGCGCCGGTCTGATCGCCATGCGCGTGCACGATGCGCTTGCGCGAGTGCGCCGCCTCGCGTCCCAGCCGGAATAGACCGGTCTCGGGCTCCAGATCGAAATCGGCTCCTGCGGCGTGCAGTTCGCGAACACGCGCTGGGCCCTCTTCGACCAGCACCTGGACGGCGGCCGCGTCACAGAGGGCCGCGCCGGCCGCGAGCGTATCGCGACGGTGCAGCTTGGGTGAGTCGCCCGCGCCGAGCGCCGCGGCGATGCCCCCCTGGGCATACGAGGTCGCGCTGTCGAACAGGGAGCGCTTGGTGAGTAGCAGCACGCTGCCGTGTTGCGATGCGCGCCATGCGGTGTGCAAACCGGCGACGCCGGAGCCCACCACCAGGAAACGAGCACGAATGCGATTCACTGCCATGGTACTGGAATATGTGCAGGATGACAAATCCGGGCCGCGGACGCATCTTCCTGCCCCATGCGGAAACTGCTGGTGCTCATGTCGGTGCTGCTGGTGGCGCACGTGGCTCTGCTGTTCGCGCGGCCAGGGGGCGCGGCGCAGCCGCCGTCCGTCAGCGGCACAGACGTCGGCATCGTCTTTGACCTGGGCGGCCGCGGCGACAAGTCCTTCAATGACGGCGCGTACATCGGAGGCGAGCGGGCGCAACGAGAGCTCGGGGCGCATGTGCGGTTCATCGAACCCGGCGACGGCTCGGACCGCGAGGCGGGTCTGCGACTGCTCGCCGCCGAGGGAATGGACCTCGTGGTTGGTGTCGGGTTCATTTTTTCTGACGATCTGACGCAGCTCGCCGTAGAATATCCGAATACCAAGTTCGCCGGTGTGGACTATTCGATCGGCGCGGACAGCGCGGGCAATCCGATCGCGCCGCCCGCTAACCTTGCCGCGCTGAAGTTTCGGGAAGAGGAAGGCTCGTTCCTGGTTGGCGCGCTCGCGGCGCTCGTCAGCAAGACGAAGAAACTGGGATTCGTCGGCGGCATGAACTTCCCCCTGATCCACAAGTTCGAGGCGGGGTACCGTGCCGGAATCAGGCACGTGTGCGCGCAATGCACCATCGTCTCGCAGTACGCCGGCGTGACCCCCGAAGCGTTTCGCAATCCCGGGCGGGGCAAGGAGCTGGCGCTGAGCCAGTATCAGCAGGGCGTCGACATCATCTATCACGCGTCGGGGTCCACTGGCCTTGGCGTATTCGAGGCGGCGCGGCAGACCGGAAAGTTTGCCATTGGTGTCGACGCCGATCAGTACCAGGAAGCTCCTGGCCACATTCTCACGTCGATGGTGAAAGGCGTGGACGTCGCGGTGTTCGAGGCGACCCGGTGGACGAAGGAGGGGAACTTCCGCGGCGGCGTCTACCAGCTGGGGCTGAAGGAGCAGGGCGTCGGCTACGTCTATGACGACAACAATCGCGCGCTCATCCCGCCGGAGATTCGCGCGCGCGTGGAGCAACTGCGCCAGGACATCATCGCGGGCAAGATCAGGGTGCCGTACACGTTGTGATCAGGCTTTCGGCCATTCACAAGTCGTTCGGGCCCGTCCGGGCCAATCGTGGAGCGTCCCTGGATGTCGCGGCCGGCGAAATTCACGCGCTGGTGGGCGAGAACGGCGCCGGAAAATCGACGCTGATGCGCATTCTCAGCGGAATGTTCCAGCCCGATAGCGGCACGGTCCAGGTCAATGACCGCGACGTCACCGGCTGGTTTACCGCGGATGCTATTCGCGCCGGCGTAGGCATGGTGCATCAGCACTTCATGCTCGTGCCCACCCTCACGGTGACGGAGAACGTGACGCTGGGTGCCGAGATCTCGCGCGGCGGGCGTCTGGATCTTGCCAAGGCGCAGGAGAACGTGCAGGCGTTGGTGAGCCGCACCGGCCTCGTGGTGCCGCCGCAGGCGAAGGTGTCGGAGCTCACGGTGGGCGAAGCGCAACGCGTGGAAATTCTCAAGACGCTGTACCGCGGCGCGCGCGTGCTCATTCTGGATGAGCCGACCGCAGTGCTCTCGCCACCTGAAGTACAGGAACTGTGGCGCGTGCTCCGTCGGCTGCGCGACGAGGGCGGAACGATCGTGCTGATCACCCACAAGCTGGACGAGGTCATGGCGATCAGCGACACGATCACCGTGATGCGTCAGGGCGAGACCGTGGGTCGCTTGAAGACGGCCCAGACGTCGCCGGCGGAGATCGCTAGGCTGATGGTCGGCCGAGACGTGGTGCTGGCCGCGCGCGGCGACATGCCAACCGTGGCGGGAGTGTCGCGCGCCACAGCGGCGCTCGAGGTACGCAACCTCACGGTGGCCAGCGCACGCCACGACACGGCGGTGGACCAGGTTTCATTCTCGATCGCGCCCGGAGAAATCCTTGGCATCGCCGGCGTGGAAGGCAACGGCCAGACCGAACTGATCGAAGCCATCGCGGGGCTGCGAAAGGCGCGTATTGGCTCGGTGTTGTTGGCCGGGACCGACGTCACTCGCGCATCAGTGCTCGAGCGTGGAGACCTTGGTCTCTCGCACATTCCCGAAGATCGGCATGAGCGCGGCCTGGTGCTGGAGTACAGCGTCGCGGCCAATCTCATTCTCGGGCAGCAACACCGCTTCACCCGCCATGGCGGGCTGGACACACAACGCATCGGACGCCATGCCCAGGAGCTGGTGGCGAAATACGACATCCGCCCGACTGACCCCACATTGCCAGCGCGAGCGCTGTCGGGCGGAAATCAGCAGAAAATCGTGATCGCCCGCGAAATGGGCGGCGCGCGAGACTTCAGTGTATTGCTTGCGGCCCAGCCGACGCGCGGTGTGGACGTCGGTGCAATCGAGTTCATCCATGCCCAGCTCCGCGAGGCGCGGGCGGCGGGCAAAGCCGTGCTGCTGGTATCCGCGGACCTGCCAGAAGTGCTGGCGCTCTCCGACAGGATCGCCGTGATGTATCGCGGACGCATCGTCGCGATGGTCCCTGGGGCGACGGCCACCGCGGAGCAGCTGGGGACGCACATGACGGGAGCCGCGGCGTGAATCGGTTCAAGCTCCAGGAGGCGCTGCTGCCACCAGTCGTCGCACTACTCATCGCGCTACTGGTGGGCGACCTGCTGATTCTCAGTTTCGGCCAGTCGCCAGCGGCGGTGTATCGCATGCTCCTCGAAGGAACGTGGGGCAATGCGTACGGCTTTGGCCAGGTGTTGTACAAGGCGACCATGCTCACGTTCACCGGGCTGTCGGTGGCGCTTGCGTTGCGCGCGGGATTGTTCAACATCGGCGCGGAGAGCCAGTTGGCCGCGGGTGGGTTCGCGGCGGCGCTCGTGGGGTTGGTCCTCCCGTCCGGTCTCCCTGCATTGCTGGTGCTGCCGCTCTTCGTCCTCGCGGCTGGCCTGGCCGGCGGCATCGTGGGAAGCATTCCAGGTGTGCTGAAGTCACGCTTTGGCGCGCACGAGGTGATCACCACGATCATGTTGAACTTCGTGGTCCTCGCGCTGCTCAACTATCTGATCTCCGAGCACCTCAGCGTTCACGACACGCTGCACACCGAGGAGATCGCGAGCGGCGCGATGCCCCGGCTTTCGGATCTCTTCCCCGCATTTCATGGTTCGGCCGCGAACACTGTGTTGGTGTTGGCGCTTGTCGTCGTGGCTGCCGCCTGGTGGTTCCTGTTCAGAACGCGAGCCGGATTCGAGTTACGCGCTGTGGGACTCCAGCCGCTGGCCGCGGAATACGGCGGCGTGCGGGTTGGGAGCGTGTGGTGGCGCGCCATGGCGCTCGCGGGTGCCGTCGCCGGGCTTGGCGGACTGAATTACGTCCTCGGCTACAAGCGCTACTATGAGGAAGGCTTCAGTGCCGGTGCCGGGTTTCTGGGCATCGCCGTCGCGCTGGTGGGACGCAGCCACCCTGTTGGTATCGTGATTGCCGCTGTGTTGTTCGCGACGTTGTCGCAGGGTGGCCTCGCCGTGAATGCTCTGGTTCCGAAG
This sequence comes from Gemmatimonadota bacterium, assembly GCA_031395945.1. Taxonomy (GTDB): domain Bacteria; phylum Gemmatimonadota; class Gemmatimonadetes; order Gemmatimonadales; family Gemmatimonadaceae; genus DASPMP01. The sequence goes on from JANNJV010000219.1 coordinate 21,092, forward strand.
CAGATGGTGGACGTGCTCCAGGCAGTCGTGATCATCTGCATGGCGACGGCGGTGCCAGAGGTGCGGCGCGCCCTGCAGTCGGTGCGACGCGCGGCAAATGCCCAGACACAGGCGTCGGCCAGCGGCGGAAACGGCTGATGGTGTTCGCCTTCCTGGCGCAGACGCTCCGCATCGCGATGCCATACCTGTTCGCGTCCGCAGGGGGCGTGGTGTCGGAGCGCGCGGGGCTGATTGCCCTGACGCTCGAGGGCTACATGCTCATGGCCGCGTTTTGCGCGGCGCTGGGCAGCTACTTCGCCGGGAGCGCCTTGGCGGGCGTCGCGGCGGGCATCGGTGGAGGAGTGGCGATCGCGCTGCTCTACGGCGTGTGCTGCATTCGGTATCGTGCGAACCAGGTGGTCGTCGGCATCGCCGTGAACCTGTTGGCGATCGGGCTGACGCGTTTTTTCCTGAGACTCACGTTCGACAGCTCGTCCAATTCCCCGCGCGTCGAAGGATTTTCCGAGACTGGCACCGGCTTCGCGTCGCTCGTGCAGAATCCGCTGGTCTGGCTGGGCGTGCTGGCGCTGCCCGCCGTGGGCTGGCTGTTGTACCGAACACCCTTCGGCCTGCGCATTCGCGCCGTGGGCGAGCATCCGGCGGCCGCGCTTTCCGTAGGGGTGCCGGTGGCGCGCGTGCGATGGCTCTCGGTCGCGCTCTCCGGCGCGCTGGCCGGACTGGGCGGCGCGTACCTGGCTCTGGACCAACACCAATTCACCGACCAGATGACGGCCGGCCGCGGATTCATCGCGCTGGCGGCGACGATTTTCGGGCGCTGGGAACCGAAGCTCGTCGCCATCGCGTGCCTGTTGTTCGCCGCCGCCGAAACGCTGCAGATTCAGTTGCAGGGCGCGCAGCTCGTCCCGTCGCAGTTCGTCGAGATGATTCCCTACCTCCTGACCATCATCGCGCTCGCCGGCGTGGTCGCGCGCGCGGTTCCTCCAGCGGCCCTGGGCAAGGTCGACGAATAGCCGGATGAGCAGCGCGGTGCAGGAAAAGTCGTCGGCGGGCAAACTCGTCGTCCTGATGGTGACGGCGTTCATGGACATGATCGGCGTGTTGATGATCATTCCATTGCTGCCGTTCTATGCGAAGGCCATGGGTTCCGGCGGGTTCGTCGTGGGCCTGCTGGTCTCGTCGTTTTCCATCGCGCAGCTGCTGATGGCGCCCGTGTGGGGACGGCTGTCAGATCACTACGGCCGTCGTCCGGCGCTCATCGTCGGGATGACCGCGTCGGCGATTGCGTACCTGATTTTCGCGTACGCCGACTCGCTCTGGCTGCTGTTCTTTTCGCGCATCGTCCAGGGCGCCGGCGGCGGCACGGTGAGCGTCATTCAGGCCTACGTCGCGGATGCGCTCGAGCCCAAGGAGCGCGCCAAAGGACTGGGCTGGCTGTCGGCCGCTACCAACGCGGGGGTAGCAATCGGGCCGCTGCTGGGAGCGGTTGCGCTCTCCATGTGGGGACGACCGGGGCCGGGGTTGCTCGCCGCCGCCCTCTCGGTGTTGAACATCCTCTTCGCGTGGAAGTTTCTCACCGAATCACGCGACATGATTGAGGCGGCGAAGCAGCGGAGCCATCCCAGGCCTGCGGGACGATCGCGACAGGCCGTGCTGCGCGTGGCCACGCATCCCAACGAGCCTGCGTCGCGTTTGGTATGGATCTATGCGATTGCCATTGGCGCGTTTCAGGGATCGACGGCGATTCTGGCGCTCTTTCTCGCCGTGAGGTTCGGCGTGACGGAGAAGACCATCGGATATTTCTTCGCTTACATCGGCGTGCTATCCGTGGTGACGCGCGCGCTGGTGCTGGGCCCCGCGGTCGACCGTTTCGGCGAGGCCAAGCTGTCCCGGCTCGGCTTGGTGTTGCTGGCCGCGGGATTGGCGCTCCTGCCGTTCATGCCGCGCGCCGACAACCCTTTGCTCACGTATTTGCCTCTGGCGCTCGCGGTAGCGCTCATCCCGCTAGGCACCGCGTTCACGTTCCCGTGCGTGACATCGCTGCTTTCGCGCGTCGTGAAGAGCAGCGAGCGCGGACTCTACATGGGAGTGCAGCAGACGTTCGGCGGCGCGTCGCGCGTGATTTTCCCCGTGATATACGGATTTCTCTTCGACCGGGTCATCGAGCTGCCATTTCTGCTGGCGGCTGTGCTGGTCGCGGGGACTCTGCTGCTGGGGCGCGGGATGGAGAGTTACCAAACAGCAACTGCGTCGGACGTCTGAGAACAGCGACTGCGTCGGACGTCTGCCGTTTGAGGCCGGAAGTTTGACGTCTAACATCGAACATCAAACGTCAAACGTCCGACGCGGTTTCTCCTATTTCTCTTCTGCCATGCCGGGCTCGGACGCCAGCACTGCCTTCGCGATCTCCACCATCGGCACGGAGCGGTCCTGGCTGGTGCGCTGGAGAATGCGGTAGGCTTCCTGTTCCGACGATCCCGTCCGGCGCATGAGAATGCCTTTGGCGCGCTCTATCACCTTTCGGTTTTCGAGCTGCTGCTTCGAGCTCTCGGCGTCCTTGCGAGCCGACGACAATTCCTTGGCGCGTCGGGCGGCCAGCCGGATCGTGGAGTCCAGGACGCGCGGCGGCGCAGGCTTCGGCAGAAACGCGATGGCCGACGTGGTTTCGACTTCCTTGTCCGAGAGTACCAGCGACTGGTCGCCGCTGAAGAGCACGACTGCCACTCCGGGCGTATCTCGAGTGATCCGTTCTGCCGCCTCGATGCCGGAACCGTCCGGCATGTGGACGTCCAGGAGCACGACATCCGGCACGAGTTCGTGCGCGCGCTCGTACGCCTCGCGGCCTGTCGCCACCTCGGCCACCACCACGTGGCCAAGCGTGTTCAACAGGTCGACAAGCAGCGTACGCGCGTTGTCGTCATCCTCCGCGAGCAGCACGCGGATTGTGTGGGTCGCCTGCTCTGTCATAGTCACGTGAACTTACCTGCACCCTGGGTATGAAAGCCAGCGGGTTGGGGCGAAACCCGGCATCACGCGTCGCCCGCCACCTGGTCAAGAAAATCAGACGTACGAATCGGTTTGCGGAGCATGAAGTCCGCGCCTTCTGAGGGCGCGTTGTGGCCCTCCCATCCAGTAACCACGCCAATCCGCAGGGACGGCCGCAGTTCCCGTGCTCTGGGGATCAAATCCCATCCGCTCGCGTCCGGCAGGCCAATGTCGGTCACGAGAACCTCGAACTCCCCGCCTTCGGCGGACTCGAGTTTTTCCAACGCCTCTTTCACGGTTCCGACGGACGTCACGCGGTGCCCTTCCATCTCCAGCATCGCGGTCATGAATTCGCGGCTATCCGTGTGATCTTCCACCAGAAGGACGCGACGAGGCACGCGAGCGCGGACGACTTCCTTCTGGGGCTCGACCGCGGGCGGCGTTGCGCGTGGCAAACGGATGCGCATGGTGGTGCCAGTGCCGGGCTCCGAGTCGATTTCCACGTGGCCGCGGTGGCGTTTCACGATGCCGTACACCTCGGCGAGGCCAAGGCCGGTGCCCATCTGTCCTTTCGTGGTGAAGAACGGCTCGAAGGCGCGCTCGCGAACCTCGGCGGTCATTCCGACACCGGAATCTGAGACCTCGAGCTCGACCTGATCTTCGACGACGACCGTACGGATGCCAAGCGTGCCGCCGCCCTGCATCGCGTCCAGCGCATTCTGCACGAGGTTGAGCAGCGCCTCGCGCAATTCCCCGGGGATGCCGCGCACGTGCGCGCCCGTTGCGAGGTCGCGTTTGAGCTGCACCTGGCCACCGCGCGCGCGCTCGGCCCACAGCGGCCGCGTCATGGCCACGACTTCGTCGCACACCGTCGAGAGATCCACCATCTCTTCGCGCACACCCTGCAGCGGCTCCTGTCGAATGAAGCGGCCGACTCGGGCAGCCGTGGCGGCGCCTGTCTCGGCCGCCTTCGCGATTCGGATGGCGTAATCGCGCACCGCCTCCGGGTTCTTGGCGTTGGCCTCCAGCAAATAGGCCGCGGCCATGATGGGATTGAGCGCGTTGTTCACGTCGTGCATGACACCGGCGGCAAGCTGACCAACGGCGGCTAGACGGCGCTCGCGCGACCGCGCATCCTGGAGCGCGAGCAGCTCCTCCGTGCGCTCCTGTACCATACGCTCCAAACGCTCGGCTTCGGTGGACACCCGCTCATATAGTTCGGCGGTGCGTCGCGCCTCTTCCTCGAGCTTTTTGGTGAGCTGCACACGAAATGTCACGTCGCGCTCGACGGTGACGGCACCGCGAATGCGACCGCGTTCGTCGTATAGCGGGTTGGCATTCACCTCGATGATGACCTGATTCTCGGGACCGCGGCGCACTGCCAACGTCTCGCCACGAACGCGCTCACCCCGCAACGCGCGCGCGGTAGGATGCTCGTGCATGAAGAGGCTGGTTCCATCCAGTGTCTTGGGGCGGTCCAACTGCCACAGCTCCCGAAGCGTGGACGGCGTATTCGGCGCATGATCCGCCTGCGCCTGCGTATTCGACCGGAGCGTGCGACCGTCCATGTCCACGACACGCACGGAATCCGGAATGACGTCGAAGATGGTCTCGAGTTGCGAGACGCTTCGGGCCAGGCTTTCACGCAGCTCTTCGCGTTCGGTAATGTCGTTGCCCGCGAAGACAATCCCGCGCGAGCCGACGCTGCCCGGTTCCGAGAGCGGCGCGAACGTCGCTTCGACGACTCGCGTGCCGCCCCGATGCTGGAAGGCCACCGAGTATGCCACCACTGGCCGGCCTTCGAGTGCCGCGTCGATCTGCTCGGTGAGATCGGCGAGCGCGTTTGGAAATGCATCGTAGATGGACCGGCCGAATGCCTGCCGATCGTCCATGCCGGTGAGCTCACGAAATTTCGCGTTGGCGCTGACCAGCCGCTGGTCCTGATCGAAGATCGCGATCGCCAGCGAAATCGCCTCGAAGAGGGCGTGCAGACGGGCGATCTGCGCGCCTTCACCTCGGGCGACATCGTGGTCGGTCAGGCTGGGGTTGGTCACGTGGGCAGGATGGTCCTGAGTACGGCCTATGTCAATGATTTAGGCCAATTTGCGAGAAACGCTGGCACGTCCAAATGCTCCGAATTAAGGACGAGTGGGTCGGTGTACAATCACGCCTTCAGCGCGATGGGGCCTCGGCCCTCCGTGTGATCAGGCGCGCACCGCGCTGATAGGTGAAGTATGAGTACGCCCACTCGATCAACACGCTCAAGCGATTCCGGAACCCCGCCAGATACATGATGTGCAGGAAGAGCCAGAACACCCACGCCGGAGTGCCCCACATCTCGAGCCCGGGGAGCTTGGCTATTGCGCGGTGCCGTCCAATGGTGGCGAGGTCGCCCTTGTTCCGATAGCGAAACGGCGCTGGCAATCGTCGCTCAATCGTCCGGATGATGTTTCTGGCGGCGTGCGCACCACTCTGCATCGCAGCGGGCGCCACACCTGGAACGCGCTTGCCGTCGGTGTTCATGTCCGCCAGGTCACCGACGACGAACACCTCCGGATGCCCTGCGATGGAAAGATCGGCCTCCACCTTCACCCGCCCAGCCCGATCGAGTGGCACCCCCAGGAAGCGCCCCAAAGGTGACGACTCGTTTCCCGCCGCCCAGATGACCGTCTCCGTTTCGATGCGTTCCTGTCCGAGGTAGACGGCTCCGCGTTCTACACGCGTGACAACGGCGTTCGTGCGCACTTCCACGCCAAGCTCCTGCAACTCGCGTTGCGCGATCTCCGAAAGATTCTCCGGAAACGTTGGCAGCACGCGCCGTCCGCCTTCCACCAGAATGACACGCGCGCTACTGGAGTCCACATTGCGAAACTCCGGCGGGAGCGTCTTTCGGGCTATCAGGGGCAGCATCCCAGCCATTTCGGCGCCGGTCGGACCGCCGCCGACGATCACGAAGGTGAGCAGTCGCTGGCGCTCCGCCTCCGTCGCCGCTTTCTCCGCCCGCTCGAACGCCAGCAGGAATCGCTGGCGGATGACGATTGCGTCGTCGACGCTCTTCAGTCCGGGCGCGGCCTTTTCCCACTCGGCGTGTCCGAAATACGAGTGACGCGACCCGGTCGCGAGGATCAGGTAGTCGTAACCATACTCGTCGCCGTCGTCGCAGGTGACCTTCCTGGCATCAACATCGATGACAGTGACCTCGGCAAGCAGCACTCGCGCATTCGTTTGCTTGCGCAACAGCCAACGGATGGGGGCGGTGATATCCGTCGGTGCCAGCGTCGCGGTTGCCACCTGGTAGAGCAGTGGCTGGAACAGATGATGATTCGTGCGGTCGATGAGCGTGACTTCAACCGGCGCGCGATTCAGCGCGCGGGCAGCGTACAGACCGCCGAAACCCCCACCGATGATGAGGACGCTAGGCCGCGCGGCGGGCACTGAGCGCTGTTCCCACGAGGACGACGGTGACCGCTCCCACCACGTTGTGCCACAGGAACGAGACCGAGGGAGCGCCAAAGTTCACGGCGGCCACAGCGACCATACCGGCGATCAAAGCCACGAACGCGGCGCCGCCTTTGGCCATTGGAATCATCGCCAGGAGAAAGACGCCGAGGATCGACCCGTAGAAGAACGAGCCGAACCTGTTCACGACTTCGATGAGCGAGCCCAGGCTGGCCGCGAACGTCGCGATCACGCACGCGAACAGCCCCCAGACGCCGGTGGCTGCGCGCGAAACGGCCAGGTAGTGCGCGTCGGACCCTTCACTGCGCATCCAGCGCTTGTAGAAATCGATAACGCTGGCTGTGGCCAGCGAGTTGAGCTCGGCGGCGATCGCGTTCATCGCCGCGGCCAGGATGGCGGCGATGAATATGCCCGCCATTCCGATGGGCAGATGCTCGAGGACAAAACGCGGGATGATGTAATTCACGTCGCGGGTAGGCTGGCCAGTCACGGTTCCCGCCAGCTGCAACGCCTCCGCGCGAACCGCCTGTACGGCTGCGTCCTGCTGCTTGAAGCTGCCAACCGCGGGCGTCCTCGCCGGTGCATCGGTGGAGGCGGCAATCTCCCGCGCAGCGGTTTCACGCGCCTGAAGCGCGACGTCGTAGCGTGCGGACAACTCAGCAAACTGGGCCGGCTGTTGCTGGCGCACCTGCCGGTCGTGCGACGGGTTGAAGAGCAGCGGCGGCCGGTTGAAAACGTAAAACGCGAACACGAGCACGCCGATCAGCAGGACGAGCGCTTGCAGCGGAATCTTCCAGTAAGCACTCATCAGCAGCGAGCTGCGCGCCTCGGCCACGGATTTCGCGCTCAGGTAGCGCTGCACCTGGCTCTGGTCGGTGCCGAAATACGACAGCATCAGGAACGTCCCGCCGATGAGACCGGACCAGAACGTGTACGTGTTGGTGAGGTTGAAGGAGAAGTCGAACGACCGCAGCCGGCCGGCGGCCCCAGCGACCGAAAGCGCGTCCCCGGGCGAAACAGGGATCTTGATCAACAGCGTGATGGCGATGGCGAGCAATGCGCTCACGATGAGAATCATCTGCTTCACGTCCACCCACGCCACGGCGCGAACGCCTCCGATCATGGTGTAGAGCACAGTCGGCACACCGATGAGCGCGACGCACCAGTATATGTTCCAGCCGAAGATCGCCGAGAACACCACTGCGGGCGCGGCGATGATGGTGCCGCACGACATCCCGCGCGACAGCAGGAACAGGAACGCGGTCAGCGATCGCGTTGGCGCGTTGAACCGGCGCTCGAGATACTCGTACGCGGTGTACACCTTGGCCCCGTGTAAGAACGGGACCAGTGTCACCCCGAGAATCACCATCGCCAGCGGCAGTCCAAAGTAGAACTGAATGAACCGCATGCCGTCGGTGGCACCCTGACCCGTCGTGCCGATCATGGTGATTGCAGAGAGCTGCGTGGCCATGACGGACAAGCCCACCACCCACCACGGCAATGACCGGCTTGCCAGGAAATAGGACTCGATCTCGCGCGTTCCGCGAGACCGCCGCAGGCCGATGAACACGACGAACCCGATCCAACCGACGACGATCACCCAGTTGAGCGGATGCATTTCTCTGGAGAAAAAAGGGGAAGTGCCGGCGTCAGCGAGTAAACGTGACCTGCAACCACCAGAGCAACAGCAACGCAGCCACCTGCATGGTCATTACGCGTACGAGGGTGCGCCGGAAGCGCCTTCCATCCGCTTCGGAGGTCGCGGGGACTGCTGGATCGTTCATGGCGTCGCTCCTGGTGTCGCCTGCCCGCCGCTCAACAGATTGACGAACAGCCGCGCGGCGCCGGGGTTGCCGGCGGGAAGCTGCCTGAAGAATGCCAGCGTGGTGTAGACGTACGTCCCTTTTCCCAACGGCGTCACGAGAATGGCACCGCGGTTCACGCTCTCCCCGGGATCGCTCATCGCCAACAGGGGGCGGTATCGGTCGTCGAACGTGCGCGGCATGTACAGCGAACGTTCCTGCATCCATCCCGCGAAATCCTCGGCGGTGATGCGGTTCGGCGCGATGAGCTCGCGTGCCTTAGCATCGAGGATCGTCACGGGCGCGTTCTCGTGGGTCACGCGATCGTGCGGCCGCGCGATGGTGATCGGGTACGGCATGATCCCCGGCTGCGTCATCTCGTACTGGCCGTACTGCACGACAAGCGTGCCGCCACCGCGCGCGAAATCGAGCAGCCGGGAGTTGGCAGCCGCGAGCTCCGGATGTGATTCGTAGGCGCGTGGGCCAAGCACGATCGTCGTGAACACCGAGAAGTCGGTTCGCGCGACTTCTCCCGCTGGAACGACCGTTGTCCGGATCCCGAGCTGCTCTAGCGCCGGCGCGACGTTGTCGCTTACGCCGGGCACATACGCGACGCGCAGCGACGTGGGCACGCGGACGTCGACGGCCGCTATGCGCGCCGCCGCCGGCCGGTACACCCGCTGCCGCCGAATGTGATCGTAGTCGATGATCGAGTAGCCGGCCGCGAATGTGTCTCGTCCGCTCTCCGCCACGACCGAGATCGCATGGGTGCCGGGCGCGAGCCGCCCTCGAAGCCGGAACGCAACCGTCTGCACGGCATCATACCGCGCGAACGACACCAGGCGGGTCGCGCTGTCGGTGCGCAATCCGTCGGGAAGCGTGATCCGCACCGTGGCGGTGCGTGGCTCGGGATCCGCCGAGCGGAGGACGACCTTCACTTCGCGATCGATCGGCGCGCGTGCCTGGGCGTATTGTGTCGGCTGATCGAGCGCGATGCTGATCGCAGGGACCGCGGCGACGGGTCGCTGCAACTCCCCCTTCACCTGATCCGCGATACGGAACATCACCGGCTCCACGACATTCGTCATGACCCCCATTGCGGCGCCTCCGAGATCGATGCTGTACTGCACTGCGGGATACAGATTCCCCGACCCTTCGGCGGCGCCGCGCCCCGGCAGCAGGAACGTGCCGCCACGCCGCCCGCCCGCCAGCCACCACGGCTGCGACACCGAGTCGACCATGGCGAAAAGGGTGTCGCGAATGACGCCGCCGGGCGGGACAAGACGTGTGCTCGACGCGCCTGGCCGCGCGCCCGTGGTCAACCCGCCGCTGATGGCGATGGTGTCGCGACCGCGGTTGTACAACGCGGTGAGCACGGGCATGGTGGTGTGCAGTGGCCACGTTTCCACCGACGTGGCCTCCAGCGTCACTCCGCTGGCCAGCCGGAGCGCCTGTTCGATCCGGATGCGCGCCGTCTCGATGCTCGCGTCGAGGTCGGGGTTGAGAGTCAGCCGCCGAACCGTGCCACCCACGCGCTCGTAGCGGGCGCAGGGCGTGACCTGGCGCATGGGGCACACGGATCGCACGAACATCCGCGCACGCTCGAGCGGCGCAATGAGGCGCTCGGGATGGTTGGCGTCGAACGCGGATTGCACGGTCTGGAACACCGACGGCAGCGAATCCAGCAGCATGCGGGCACCAGCGTCCGAAACAGCGCGAGACAGCCTGGCCCAGCTCGTATCGATGCCGTCGAACAGGGACCGCTCCACTGTCGCGGCGGTCGCCTCATTGACGCGCGTCGCTTCACGCTGCAGGTAGTTCATGACCGGGCCCTTCCGCTCCAGCGCGCCGAAGCCCTGTGACTTGTGCTGCGAACGGCTGCGTCCGGCGATCTCACCGTACGACTCGCCCCGGAGCGGCGAGAATTCGCCCACGTCCATGCCCACGCTCCCCGCCTGCGCGTTCCCGCGCGCCGCGCGATAGAACTTCGCCGGCATCCACGGAGCGCCGTAGGGCGCGACCGGGAAGCGCGTCGTATCGCCGGCGATGTCATAGGCCTCGCGCGCCAGCAGCCCCGACACCTGATGCTGCCCGTGGCCGTCGCGCGTGGTGC
>JANNJV010000234.1:0-10720 GCA_031395945.1 Gemmatimonadota bacterium
GACCGTTCGCGGGACAGGTCGGCCTCGTGCGCCTGGTCCTGCACCTCGCGCAGTGCGCGCTCCGCTTGCTCCAGCGACGTCCGCGCGACGGCGACGGCGTGACGGCTGGTTTCCTCCTGCGCTCGCAGAGTCTGAAACGTCTGCTCCGCCTCACCGTGCTGCGCCTCGAACCGCGCACGTTCTTCCGTGGCGTTGAGGCGATCGGATGCGAGCTGCTCTCGCAGCTGAGTACCCTGCGTGGCTTCGGCCTCGGCGCGTTGGCGCCGGACGACGGTGTTGCGTTGCCGCTCCTCGGCGACGGCCATCTCGGCGCGGATCTGCTGCACATGCTCGCGCTGCGTGCTGACCAGCCGGGACAGCTCTGCCCGCTGGGCTTCAGCCGCCGCGCGCGCGTCGTGTGCCGTGTCGCGCTCCTGCTCGTGATCCGCAACCGTTTCCTCAGCTGTCGGGATCATGCCGCGCAGTTCGGCCACGCGGGCCTCCAGGCGTGCCAGCTCGTCGCGCCAGCTGGCCATTTCACGTGACGCGAGCGCAATCTCCACGGTGAAGCGACGACTCGTCAATTCGGAGTACCGCTCGGCTCTCTTGCGTTGACGCGACAGCGAGCGCACCTGGCTCTGGACTTCGGCGATGAGATCGTCCAGGCGCTGCAGGTCGCCCGTGGTCTCCTCGAGTCGGCGCTCGGTGGAGCGGCGACGATCGCGGTACAGGCCGATGCCGGCCGCTTCCTCGAACAGCTCGCGTCGATCGTCCGGTCTGTCCGAGAGCAACGCGTCGATCATCCGCGCTTCGATCACGACTCCGGTGTCGGCGCCGAGCCCCGTTCCACGCAGCAGATCCGAGATGTCCCGCAGGCGACAGGGCGCGCGGTTCAGCAGATATTCGCTCTCGCCCGAGCGTGAGAGGCGGCGTGTAACGACCACCTCGCGGAACGCGACCGGCAGCTCGCCGTCGCTGTTGTCGAAGTGCAGCGACACCTCCGCGATGTTCACGGGCCGGCGCGAGGTGGAGCCTTGAAAGATGACCTCGTCCATCTTCTGGCCGCGCAACAGGCGGGCTCGCTGCTCTCCCAGCACCCAGCGCACCGCATCCGACACGTTCGACTTGCCGCACCCGTTCGGTCCGACGATCGCCGTGACGCCCGGCTCGAAGGTCAAGCCGGTATTGTCGGCGAATGACTTGAAGCCGTGGAGCTCGAGTTTGGTAAGTCGCACTAGTACACTCTCCCCGTTCGATACACCAGCGAGGTTTGAATTCCTGCCGTCCGCAGGCCGTTATACAAGAGCGCGGCCTCCTCCGGCGTCTTGAATGCGCCGGCGAACACGCGCGCCGTGCCGTCGGTCTGCAGCAACGCATAGACGGGCAGTCCACGCGACTGAAGCGCCGAGACTCGCGCCGACACCGCATCGTCCGGCACGGCGCGCGCGATCAGCAACGCGTACGGGAAGCGCTCGATCACTGCCCGTCCCGCGTCGCTCGTTCCGCGCGCGCGCAACGTGTCCAGCAGCGCCGCGGCTGAGACGCTATCCGGATACGCGCCGGCAACAACTTTGAACCAGGGGGTTTCTCGAATGAGAACCGGTGTGAAGGTGCCGGCGCGCAAGGTAGCGCCGTTTCGCGCCAGTTCCAATAGCGCGCCGGCCTGTGTGTTGAAGGTGATGAGCCCGATACCATAGGGAGCCTGGCTCGCCGAATCCTGCGCGGTCAACAAGCCCAGGTGTTTCGCCGTCGCGACCGCGGACGTACTGTCCAGCACACCGGCGGTGTCGAAGCCGCGGATCATCACCACGATGCTGTCCGCGCCGGTGCCCAGCGTGCGGAGCCACGGCGGAGCCCATTCGGCGTGCGCGAAGGGGCGGTACGAGAGCCACATCCCCAGCGCGGCAATGACGGCGGCCAGCGTCAGTCCGGCAGACCCGACAACTCTCCACGCCGAATGGCGCGAGCGGACCACGTAACGCGGGCGTGATCGCCTCTCGACGGGCGGCGGCGGCGGAAGCTCGCCGGGTCCGCGAACCGCGCCGAGCACGCGCGCGACGGGCAAGCGGCTGGGGACCGTGTCGCCAACCAGGACCGCACCGTCGAGCTGCAGCACCAGCGCTTCGATACCGGGCGTCGAGACGCTGGCCGCGATGATGAGCAGACCGTTTTCTTCCTTGAATCCCGCCGCCAACTTGGACCAGCGGCGGTTCGCCATGACCTCCGCGTGGTCCGAGATGAAGGCGCCGGTGGGAAGCACGTAAAGATCGTTCTCGCCTTCCACGCGTCGGGCCACGCGGTCCAGCGAAAGGCCGTACTCGAAGACGTCGGAGAGCCCATGCGATTCTTCGCCCGGCGTGAGTGCCGTGAGCGGCTCCGCGTCACCCAGCAGGTCGCCGATCGCCACGCGTCTGCGTCGCGACTGCTGCCGGGCGATGCCCAGCGCGACCTTTGCCGTCTCGATGTGGTTGCTGCCAATGACGGCAATCGCATGCAGGCGATCGAGGCTCGCCCCGAGCTCGCGACCCGCCACCTCCCAATCGAAGATCAAAGGAGTTGGGGGCGCGGCCGACGTCACGGATTCCCCTCGAAGATCCAGTAGGACTGTCCGGATTCCTTGCCGGCGCGCTCGGCCTCATCCTTCGTGAGATACGGTCCCAACACCACGCGGTAGATGGTGGCGCCGTCGCGCGCGGAGGTAACGACGCGCGCATTCTCGCCACCCACGTGGATGCGGGACGCCAGCTCCTTGGCGCGCGCCTCGTTGAGAAACGCCGCGAAGGATACGACGAAGCCGCTGGGGGCCGTGGTATCCGTGGTATCGGAGGGCGTGGCCGCGGGGTCAGCGGCCACCGTGGTCTCCATGCGCGTGGTATCGACCGGAACGCTGTCGAAGCGCACGGGTTCATCCAGCGATGCGGCCCGCGGACGGAATCCGTCCCAGAGTAGCGGGTGCCAGGTGTCGCGCGCACCATCGCGAACTCGCGTGCGCAGCTTGAGCGTCTCGCCGTCGTACAGCCCAACGTCGGTGCCGCTCACCACCGCGATCGCGCCATCGAAGCCAACGAACGGCAAGTCGGCGCGCCACGTACTCTGCAGCGCCCCGATCACCCGCTGGGTCCCGATGGCGAGCACCCATACGGAGTCGCGCTCGGCGAATCGCGCCAGCAGATACCGGCCGAAGGGATCGACACGAAGATCCTCGGCGCGTCCCGGCAACTCGAACACCGTGGCGACGCGGTCGCGATACCGATCCACGACGGAAATCTGATTGCGAGATTCCGTGAGAACAAAGACGCGGTCGCCGCTGGGAGTGGACGCCATGACCGCAATGGGTTCGTCGAAATGCACGGGGGGCGACCAATCCATGGTGCGCGTGCGCAGGACGATGAGTCCCGAATCGACCGCCAGGTACAACCGGTCGCCCATCTGCGTGCGCACGGTGCGCAAGGCGACCGGAAGGGGAATAGAGTCGAGGAGGCGCTTGTCGGGCGGAAAGAGCTTGAGCAGACGCGTATTTGCGCCGGTGCCGACGGCAACCAGCAATGCGCCGTCCTGTTGCGGATACACTGCCTTCGCGGGCTTGGGCGGCTTGTAGATCCATTCGCCGGTGGGCGTCAGGCGCGCGACGTCTCCATTGGGTGCGATCCCGAAAATTGTCTTGCCGTTCGCCGACGCGAGTCCCGTGAGTTTCTTCGTCGAGGCGACCGTGCTCGATCCGGAGCGCAGATCCAGCAGGATGGGACGGCCCTTTGCGTCCTCGTATGCCACGCTGCCGTCCTCATCGTCGAACGCCAGCAGGCGCGCCGGCGCAGGCGTGGTCCCGATGGAGCTCCACAAGACGGAATCGACCTTGGGATACGCATGCACACGCGGCGGACCGCCGGTGCGGGGGATGCGCAGCACAAGCGCTTGCGGCCCGGCGTAGCCCACGGAGGGCGCCGCGGACTGGGTGCTGGACGCCGAGTCGCGATCGGACCGACCGCACGCGACGAGCACGAGCGCGAATGGGAGGAGGGAAACTCGCACGGGATGGAAGGTAATGCTGTGGGCTTTGGGTTCTGGGCTATGGGCTTTGGGCCTGGGCTTTGACCCACAGCCCACAGCCCACGACCGAGAGCTTACCAGAGCCCAGGGCCCGTTAGAACGATGGCCAGAGCGACCACGTCCAGAAGCCGCGCTTACCGCCTTGCTGATCGAGCGGGACCGCGTAGTCCCACCGCAGAACCGCGTAGTTGAACAAGTTCAGGCGCAACCCCACGCCGTAACTGCGCAACGGATAGCGCTGCTTGCTCGCGTCATAATTGGCGGGACGGTCACCGTACACGGCCTGATCTTTCGACCACGCGACGCCGGCGTCGAAGAAGAACAATCCATCCAGTGGCGGCAGCACCATAGGCAGCAGTCCCAGCTCCACGCGACGGATGAGCGGGAATCGCAGCTCGGCGTTGACGACGGCCACACGACTGCCCAGCAGGTTTACGGCGCTGCAGTTGATGCTCGACGCGCCGATGAGCGGACAGCTCAGGAAGAGCAGGTTGTTGCGATCGTATCCGCGCACGTAGTCCGGGCGGGCGATGTACTTCTGGAACTGTGTTTCGTCCGGGCCGATGGAGACGCTCGCGTAGGCTCGCGTGGCCAGCGTCAGGTAGTTGAAAATGATCGCGTCGTAGCGACGATAGTCCGCGAGGTACTCCACCCAATTGAGTCCGCCCACCACGGGGCTGACCTGAAAGCGATAGCGCCGCCCGAAGATCGGTCCCGTGTATCCGAAGAGCGTATTGTCCGAGACATACGCCACGTGCGCTTCGGCGTAGTTGAGCGGCGAGTCCTTCTTGACGCTGTCGTAGTTGAACTCCGAGACCGCGCTGCGATCGAACACCAGCCGGCGGAGGAAGATGCGCTGGCGCCCCACGTTGTTGAAACCGCCGCCGAGCTCGAAGCGCGTGAACCGATTCAGCGGATACGACGTCGATGCGAAAAGCTGGCGCGCGATGTACGTGGTGATCTCCTGCTTCTCCACTTCGGTGCGCGGGTCGTCGGGCGTGGGAAGCAGCGAGTCGTTCGACAGGAAATAGTACGGGTACTGGGAGAATCCGCCCGAAAACTGCAAGCGCTTCGAAATGTTGGTGTAGCCAAGGAACGCCTGGGCTTCGCTCATGCGGCCATTGATTTCACCCGCGATCGCCAGGCGGTGATTGCCCAGCATGTCGCTCAGAATGACGGTCGTGCCGCCAAACACGGAGCGGCCGTAGCTGTCCGGGGCGTACCCGATACTGGGCCGCGCGACATAGTCGGGTTGGAAGCGAACGCGATACCGGGAGTCGGTGAACTTGGTGGTGTCGGGCAGCGCGAGGTCCGCACTGTCCAATAGCGCCGCGATGGTAATCGCGCGCCGGTGCACGGTATCGCGCAACGCCGCGAGTGTGTCGATCACCGGTACGGTGCTTCCCAGGGTGCTACCCGGCGCGGCCACGCCGTTCGCCACGGTGGCAATCGCGGGCACCGGGTCGATGTACGGCGCCTTCTTGAGAGTACGCGGGTTGCTCACCTGCCAGATGGTGTACTCGAAGTTGTCGTAATAGGTGAAGGCCAGTCGATCGGCGCCGCGTGCCCACGTGATGGACGGACTGTATTCGGTGATCGCGGAAATCGCGCCGACCACGTTGGTCAGCTGGAAGTGCTGGCGCGTCTCACGCTCGTACAGGAATACGTTCGCCGTGCCGGTGCGGTCGGACACGAACGCCAGCGATTTGCCATCCGGCGACCACTGGGGATTGGTATTCAGCCCTTGCTGGTTGGGCAGCATCTCGACCACGCCACTGTCGAGATCAAACGTCGCGATACGCCAGTGCGAGAACCGCAACCGCTCGAGATCGGCGTCCGCGCCGCGGTCGGTGGCGAACGCGACCGTCCGACCGTCGGGCGACCATTGCGGCTGCAGATCACCGTATACGTCGTTGGTCAGCTGGCGCAGGTCTTTCCCATCGGTGCCGACGATGAAGAGATCGGTGATGCCACCGCGGTTGCCGCTGAACACGATCCGCTTGCCATCCGGCGACCAACTGGGCCCCGTGATGCCTTCGAGCTTGAGGTCGAAGCGGCGCCGCTTCCCGGATTTCAGGTCCAGAATCCAGAGCACGTCGCGCCCTTCGCGTTGCGCCGTGAAGGCGAGCGATTTTCCGTCAGGCGAGAAGGAGCTCTGGGAATAGAGCAGCCGAAGCTCCTCGAAATTTGGATCGAACGCGCTCTTCACCAGGCGGTCGATGCGTTTGCCCGTCTCGGCGTTGCCGAGCCACAGATCAATGAAGACCTCGCCGCGTGACAGGCGGCCGTTCGACAGGAACGCGATATACTTGCCGTCAGGCGAGAGCGACGGTGCGAGGAAGATCTCGCCGCCACTCCGGCGCGCGGTCAGCAGGGGCTGCGCGAACTTGCGGGGACGCTCCATGCTGGCGATTTGCGGCAGATGCGTCATCTGCATCGCCTCTCGCCACTCGTCGCCCAGGTCCTCCAGGGAGAGACCCAATTCGCGCTTGAACGCGCGCTCCAGCCCCACGCTCGGCAGCGCGTTCATGATCTGACCGATGGCTTCGTCGCCCCACCGATCTCCCACATACGTCCAGAACGCGTGCCCGAAGCGATAGGGGAAGAAGCGGTCGGGACGCTCCGTCATTTCCTTGACCGTTGGCAACCGCCCGTTGAGCGCCGCGTCGCGCAGCCAGGTGTTCGTAAGCGGCGTGTTCGGGCCCAACGACAGGTACTCCGCCATCCCCTCGGCGAACCAGAAGGGCGGAAAGTTCTGCGCCAGGTTTTGCAGGCCGCTGCCCGCCTTGCCGCGCGCGAAGATGTCGTACTGGAACGCGTGCACCATCTCGTGCGTGAGCACGTGCTCGAAACTGCGATAGTCGCCAGTGAAATTGAGCAGCATGCGGTGTCGCAGCGATTCGGTGACACCCCCCGTGCCTTCTCCCAGATCACCGGTGACGTTGTTCTGCCCGAAGTCCGTGCGCGAGGCGAAGAGCATGATGGGCTTCTTCTCGCGGAACTGGTGGTCGAGCACGCGCGAGAGGCGCGCGTACGCCCGCTCGGCCATGCGGGCGGCGTCCATCGCGGCGCGCCGCTCCTCGGGGTAGTAGTAGACCAGGAAGTGCTCGGTCTCGAGCGTACGCCAGTCGAACTGGTCGTACTGCACCTGGTTCTGACCGAAATAGGCCTGACCTTGGACAGGAGCCGCGGCGAGTGACGTCGCGAGGGCAATCGCGAAAATCTCGAGGCTCCTGCGTGTCATCACGCCACTTCGCCGGGTTCGCTCATTTAGTCGCCCTGCGCGGTCTGAGCGGCGACGGGGATGACTTGCGCATCGCTCCACAGCCGCTCGAGCTGGTAAAAATTCCGCAGCGACGGGTGGAACAGATGCACCACGAAATCCACGTAGTCCAACAGGACCCAGCGGCCCTGCTGGGTGCCTTCGACGTGATGGGCGCGCGCGCCATCCTTGCGGAGCTCTTCCTGTATGTGCTCGCCGAGGGAGCGAAC
Organism: Gemmatimonadota bacterium; assembly: GCA_031395945.1. Taxonomy (GTDB): domain Bacteria; phylum Gemmatimonadota; class Gemmatimonadetes; order Gemmatimonadales; family Gemmatimonadaceae; genus DASPMP01. Next base: position 7,519 of record JANNJV010000234.1, read on the forward strand.
GTGGGTGTCGGAGGTACCGCTGGCGATGACGAAGAAGTCCGTCATGTCCGAAACGCCTTTCAGACTGAGAACGACAACGTCGTTCGCCTTGTTATCAAGGGCGACGGCAGCGGCACGCTGAGCCAACTCCGCTATCGCAGAGGAGTTAGGGTCCGGCCTGGTCGATGGAGGAGCCACGTTTGACAGTGTAAGGTACGGACCGCTCCAACGCACGTATGGGGCCGTCTGGGCGGTGGGCTGTGGGTCTCGGGCTGTGGGTCTCGGGCTCTGGGCTCTGGGCTTAAGGCCCAAAGCCCAGAGCTCATGGCATCATTGCTTGATAACCCAGACCTTGATCTCAGGTTTCACATCGGCGTGGAGTCGCACCGGAACGCGAAACACGCCCAGCGTCTTGAGCGGCTCGTGCAAGTCGATCTGCCGCTTCTCGATCTGGAAGCCCTGCGTCTCCAGTTGATGCGCGATGTCGGCCGTCGTGACGGAGCCGAACAGCTTACCCTCCTCGCCGACGCGCGCGGAAAACGTGAGCGACACCTGCTCGAGCTTATCGGCGAGGGTCTGCGCGGCGGTGCGGCGCTCGTTCTCCGCGGCTTCCAGCCGACCCTTCTCCTGCTCGATGCGCTTGAGGTTACCCGGCGTCGCCTCGAACGCGACGCCCCGCGGCAACAGGAAGTTGCGCGCGTAGCCGTTCGAAACCTTCACGACGTCGCCGGGCTTTCCCAGCTTTTCGACGGCCTGACGTAGAATGACTTCCATGGTAGTAAACTCGTGAAAAGTGAAAGGGAGAGAATTCAGGTCGTTGAGCGTGCCCGGCTGCGCCAGTCCGCCCAGGTGTCGCCGAGTCCGAGTCCAAAGGCGGCGATAGCGAGAAACAGAAACCCGATCGCGGCAATGGCGTTGAGCACGGGCCACCAGAGCATGGCGAATCCGACTGCGGCGGTCAGGGCCAGCGCACCCGGCGCCATGAACCAGCTGAGGACGCCCAGGCCGCGGAGCGCGTACAGCGCGCCGAAAAACACAAGCAAATTCCGCCCGACGATGCGCACGGACGAGAGCGTCGGCAGAAACACGATGGTGAGCCCGACGATCAGCCCCCAGACGAGTTGATCGTTGAAGCGGAACTCGCGCAGCTGTCCCAGCGGAGGACCGAGACGGGCGCGCGACAGTCTGTGGTAAATGGACCAGGCGATGGCGAGCGCCAGCAATGACTCGAGTGCCAGGAGCGACGGGTACAACACCTCACCCGCGCGCGCGATCACGCTCAACTGCTTTTCAGTCTCCACCGGCAGCTGCCCGATTTGCGGAACCTTGCCGATGAGCTGATTCCACTCCTTGGGATGGTCGCCGATGAACTGGTTCAGGGTCGCCATGGTTTCGCCGTTGCGACGCGTCAGCTCGTCGTGCACCGCGCGGTTCATGTGCTGTCCCGACACCGGGCCGAGCGCGCTCATCATGAGTGCGAGCCCCAGCGAAACGGTGAGCGCCATGAGCGCGCGAGGAAAGAACGGCCGACGCGCGCCGAATAGGCATACGAGGCCGAACGCGCCGGCCAATACGAGGCTCCAGCCGCGGGCGAGATTGTAAAACGCGTCGTTGGCCTGGGGCGCTTGCATGGCGACGAGCGTGGCCAGCACCACCCACGCGACGGCGAGCAGCAGCCGCCCGCCCGCCCACCAACCGACCAGCGTGCAAGCGGCAAGCGCCGGCACGAACAGCAACATCGTCTGGTCGACGGGGATCAGGGCGCGAAACTGCGGAATACTCGGGAGCAGCAGGAACGTCACCAATCCCAGGATCAGCTTACCCCAGCCGCGTTCTCCCGGTGGTGCCGGAGTCGCGGCTGGAGTGGCCGGCGTCGCTGGGGTGGGGAGCGCCTGCGTCACGAGGTATTAACCCTGGAGTCCGCGGACGTAGGGAATGAGCGCGAGGAAGCGCGCCCGCTTGACCGCGCTGGCCAACTGGCGCTGGTGACGCGCGCAGGTGCCACTCAGGCGGCTGGGAAGGATCTTTCCGTGATCGGTGATGAAGCGGCCCAGCGTGCGGTCATCCTTGAAGTCGATGAAGTGCACGCGGGTTTCACAAAACGGGCAGGATTTCGTTGGGCGGCGCATGGACTATTCCTCGTCGTCGTCGTCGTCCTGATCGCGGCGCGCGTTCGCGAGCGCGAGCTGCTCCTCGGTCAGCTCGGGTGCACCGAGCTCACGGTCGTGCAGCGTCAGGAGGTAGCGAATGATGCCGTCGTCGAGCCTGAGCGCGCGCTCGTATTCGGGGAGCGCGGTGGTCTCCGCGCCGAAGCGCGCGACGACGTAGTAGCCCTGTTCCTTGCGGCCGATGGGGTAGGCCAGCTGGCGGCGGCCCCAAAGGTCGACACGCATGTCGGCCGGGGGGCCAAGCAGGGCGTGGATGCGCTCGAGGCGCTCGTTGATGGCGGAATCCTCGAGACCAGCGTCAAGGATATAGACCGCCTCGTATTGCCGAAGCATGTGGGCAAACCTCCCTTTGGACGTTCCGCCCCCCGAGTTTGCCGATCGGGAGGAGGGCAGATGTGAACCGCTAAGTATAGTCGCGATCGTGGCTTACTGGAAGCGCTGCCGTGAGCGTTGTGCGGGCCTCCGTTGCCAAGACGGCGCGTTTGGCGATGGGCGTTTGGGGTTCGCCGTTTGGCGTTGACCGGGACACCTCTGCTTGTCAAACGCCACACGCCAAGCGCCAAGCGCCAAGCGCCCAACGCGCCTAAACTCGACGAGCGCTTCTGACTGCGCGAGTCAGGTTTATGAGCATTCGTCGGACGTGCTCCACGCGCTCGATCAGAAGCAGAAACCGGCGCCGAGAGACCAAGTCCGCGCGTTCAGCGAACAGCAGATGGTTTTCGAGTTCCTTCGTGGAAGCCAGGGCCATGTCTAGATACCGCGCGAACTCTGCTCCCTCCTTGGCGGACCCTTCCGAAATATTCGACGCGATCGAATCTGCGCATCGAAACGTCTGTGATCGCTTTCCCGGGTACCTCGAGAAGCGCTTTGGGTCGCAGCAGTGATGCACGTTGAGGGCAAGCCGCTGCGCTTCGCACCAAACGTCCAGTTTCTTGAAGTCCTGCATCGACCGAACGTGCGTCGGCCTCACCAGGCATGAGCAACCGAATTCACGCCGCCGTTAGCTTTCCCCGATGCTCAAGCTTGGTATTGTCGGACTTCCCAACGTCGGAAAG
>JANNJV010000405.1:0-7745 GCA_031395945.1 Gemmatimonadota bacterium
ACCTCACCTCTGGACTTTTTGGTGGTCAAACCTCGCGCGACACGATGCGCGCGACGCGCAGGGCGTTGGCGATGATCGTCAACGCGGGGCCCACGCCGAGCGATGTCGGCATGAAACTTCCGTCCACGACGAACCTGGTCACGGAAATCATGGTGCCCTTTTATAAGAACGCGGTCCTGACCGGGGCCCATTCGCTCGGTGGAGCTCATCACGAAAGCCATCGCTGACGCGATCTCCGAGGCCCGCCGTGAGGCGCCCGTCCGCGAAGAGGTCGAGGACGCCGAGAGCTACACCTACAGCTCCGACCGCGGCGCGGAGCCGGCGGCCGAGGATACTGATCGGAAGCGCAAGCGTCGTCCGCGCCGTCGTCGCGCCAAGCCGGACGCCATCGCGGCTCGCATGAAGGGTGCACCCGCGGAAGGCGGAGTGGAACTCGGCGAAGCGGAAGGTGGCGAGGCCGAGGCCGAGGCGGCGCCGGCGGAATAGAGGCTTGTCGGACTGAATACTTTTCTATACGCCGCCGGCCCCCTGGTCGGCGGCGTTTCCACGAATGAAGGGATTGTGAAATGACTACCAAAGAGAAGGGAATCAGCGCAAAGGAAGTGTCCGAGCTGCGCCAGCGGACGGGCGCCGGCATGATGGATTGCAAGAAGGCCCTGGAGGAGACCAAGGGCGACATGGACGCGGCCATCGAACTGCTGCGCAAGAGTGGCGCTGCCAAGGCCGACAAGCGTGTCGGCCGAACCGCCAGCGAAGGCTTGATCAGCAGCTACATCCATCACAACGGCAAGATCGGCGTGCTCGTCGAGGTCAACTGCGAGACCGACTTCGTCGCGCGCACGGATGACTTCAAAGGTCTTGTGAAGTCGATCGCGGAGCACATTGCGGCTGCGGCGCCGATCGCCGTGGACCGGGATCAAATCCCCGCCGAAAAGATCGAACAGGAACGTCGAATCTTCGCCGAACAGGTCAAGCAGAGCGGCAAGCCGGCGAACCTTGTCGACAAGATCGTGGAGGGGAAGGTCGAGTCGTTCTACAAGGAAGTCTGCCTGCTCAACCAGCCATGGGTGCGCGACGACAAGAAGACGGTCGGCGACCTCGTGAAGGAAATGTCGGGCAAGACCGGCGAGAACATCCAGGTTCGTCGCTTCACCCGGTTCCAGATGGGAGAGGCGTAAGACCGGCTTGAAGGCTTGTTAGCTTGTCCCCGGACGAGCTGACAAGCCCTCGAGCATTCCAGATGACCCTCAAGTACCCCCGCGTCCTCATCAAACTGTCCGGCGAAGCGCTCGCCGGGGACAAGGGATTTGGGTTCGATTTCGAAACGATGAGTCGTCTCGCCGACGAGGTCGTCGCCGTGACGAAGCTCGGCGCGGCGGTTGGCCTCGTCATCGGCGGCGGCAACATCGTCCGTGGGACGCAGCTCGCGAAGATGGGCATGGAGCGGGTGGGCGCCGACTACATGGGGATGTTGGGCACCGTCATCAATGCATTGGCGCTGCAGGACATCCTCGAGCGCAAGGGCATCGAGACGCGCGTGATGACGGCCATACGGATGGAAGAGCTGGCCGAGCCCTACATCCGCCGGCGCGCGCTTCGGCATCTCGAGAAGAATCAGCTGGTGATTTTTGCCGCCGGTACGGGCAACCCGTACTTTTCCACCGACACCGCCGCCGTCTTGCGCGCCATTCAGATCAAGGCGAGCGTGATCATCAAGGCGACCAGCGTGGACGGCGTGTACTCGGCCGATCCGAAGAAGGAGAAGGACGCGAAGCTGTACGAGGAAATCAGCTATCGCGACGTCATGATGGCGGAGTTGAAGGTGATGGACCAGACGGCGATCACGCTCTGCAAGGAAAACCACTTGCCACTGATCGTCCTCAACATCCACCGACCTGGCGCGGTCGCCGATGCTGTACGTGGCGATCGCGTGGGCACACTCGTGCGATGACCATTCAGAACATCATGAAGGACACGCGGACGTCGATGGAGAAGGCTCTCGAGAGCACCAGGCGGGAGTTCTCCACCATTCACGCGGGCAAAGCGTCGCCATCCATGCTCGACACCGTGCGCGTGGAGATGTACGGAACGTCCATGTCGATGAACCAGGTCGCGACGGTCTCGGCGCCCGAGCCGCGGTTGCTGCTCGTCACTCCATTCGACAAGGGACAGGCCAAGGTCGTCGAAAAGGCCATCCGCGACGCGAACCTCGGCCTCGATCCGGCCTCGCAGGGCGGCGTGATTCGCGTGCCGCTCCCTTCGATGAACACCGAGCGCCGCAAGGAATTGGCAAAGGTGGTCCACAAGTTCGCGGAAGAAGGCAAGATCGCGGTTCGGCACGCACGCACCCACGGACGCGACGTGCTGAAGAAGCTGAGCGGCGTGTCGGAAGACGACGTGAAGCACGCGGAGAAGGATCTTCAAAAGATCCACGATGACTTCATTCACAAGATCGACGACCTGATCAAGGCGAAAGAAGCCGAGATCATGGAAGTGTAGGGTGACAGTCGCTCAGGATGGAATTTGTCTGAGCTGACACGCCGGATCGCGTTCGGAGTTGTCGCGGCGCCCATCGCGCTGGCGATCGTGCTGGCTGGTGGCCCCGCGCTCGCGGGATTGCTCGCGGTAGCGTCGGCCATCGCCGCCTGGGAGTTTTTTCGGATTGCCAGGTCCGCCGGCCACGCACCACTGCAGGACGTGGGCTGCGCGCTCGCGGGCCTGCTCCCACTCGCCGTGCATGCCCGTTTTCTGCACCTGTGGGAACCACGGTTGTCGTACTTCGCCGTCGTCCTGCTGCTGTTGTTCACGGTGTCCATCTGGATGCGCGGCGCGGCAGGGCGCCCTCTTGGAGCGGTGGCCACCACCGTGCTCGGCGTCCTGTATACCGGTGGCCTGTTGAGCTTTGGCTACGCGATCCGGTACCACGATTACGCTGTGGGCGGCGCGCGCCTCGGCCCAGTCACGATCGCGGCGGGAGGCGTTCTCCTCGGGTTGCCACTGCTGTTGACCTGGGCGACAGACATTGGCGCCTTCTTCGTCGGACGCTCGGTGGGTGGTCCAAAGCTCATTCCGGCGGTGAGCCCGGGAAAGACGGTATCCGGCGCCATCGGCGGCGTCGTCGCCAGCGTGCTCGTGACCTGGGGTTATGTGCACTTCGCGCTTCGACCGGCCGCGCAACTTGCCCTTAGCCCGGCTGGAGTTCTTGTCTTTGGCGTTGTCGTGAGCGTTGCGGCGCAGTTGGGAGATCTCGTCGAGTCGCTGCTCAAGCGCGAAGCGGGCGTGAAGGACAGTTCCACGCTCCTTCCCGGACACGGCGGCGTGCTCGATCGCCTGGACAGCCTCTTTTTCGTTCTTCCGGTCGCGCATCTCCTTCTCGGTTGGCTGCTGATTCCGGCTCCCCGATGACCGGGCGGGTGGGGGTTGCCATTCTCGGCTCGACCGGGAGCGTCGGCACCACCGCACTTCGAGTACTGTCGCGCCATACGGACCGGTTTCGGGTCACCGCGTTGACTGCCTTCGCGAACGGCGATCTGCTGAAAGAACAGGTCGCCGCCTTTGCCCCGAGGTTCGCTGAGTTGGTGAAAAACGGGGGCAGCGATTGTCTGGTACAGGCCGCCACCCGGCCAGACGTGGACATCGTTCTCAATGCGGTGGTGGGAGCGGCGGGACTGGATGCCACGCTCGCGGCGCTGGAGGCAGGGAAGCGTGTCGCGCTCGCGAACAAGGAGACCCTCGTTATGGCTGGTCACCTCGTCCGGCGCGCGATGGAACATGGCGGCGGCGAGATCGTCCCGGTGGACAGCGAGCACAGCGCAATCCTCCAGTGCATGGCGGGGCGTCGCATCGAAGACGTGCGACGGGTGGTGCTCACGGCGTCCGGTGGACCGTTTCGCGATTGGCCGCGCGAGAAGCTCGAGGTCGCTACGGCCGAGGAAGCGCTCCGGCATCCGACTTGGCGGATGGGTAGAAAGATCACGATCGACAGCGCAACCCTTGCCAACAAGGCGCTGGAGGTGATCGAGGCGCATTTCCTTTTTGGACTATCCTTCGACCAGATCGACGTCGTCGTGCATCCGCAGAGCGTGGTGCACAGCTTCGTGGAATTCGTGGATGGCAGCGTGTTGGCGCAGCTGGGCGCACCCAACATGGAGCTTCCGGTGCTGTACGCGTTGACGCATCCCGCCCGGATTCACGACGACGCCGTGGTGCCATTCGATCCCGTGTCGCTCTCGCCGCTCACGTTCGAGAGCGTGCGGCATGCCGATTTCCCGGCGCTGCGTATGGGCGTCCAGGCAGGACGTAGCGGGGGCGCTGCGCCCGCGGTGTTCAATGCCGCCAACGAGCAGGCTGTCGACATCTTTCTGAACGGCGGGATGTCCTTTGGCGATATTCCGCAGGCGATTGCCGCAGCGCTGGCCACATTGGGTGGCGCTGCCGGCGACAGTCGCGATGCGATACAGGCCGCCGACTCGGCGGCCCGGACTCTGGTGAGAGAGCGGTACGGATGATTGCGATACTCGCGCCTATTTTCGTCTTCGGTCTCGTGATTTTCGTTCACGAGCTCGGGCATTTTCTTGCCGCCAAGTCGGTCGGCGTATACACGCCGCGTTTTTCCATCGGATTCGGTCCAGCGCTCTGGCGACGCCGCCGCGGCGAAACGGAATACATACTCGCCGCATTCCCCCTGGGTGGGTACGTACGCATGGCGTCGCGGCACGACGAGGCGACCGCGTTCCTCGAGGGTGGCAGCGAAGAGGCTTTGGCGGAACGGACCAAGAACGAACCGGATTTCGATCCCAACGCGATGATTCCGTTCGGACCGCTGCCGGTGCCGGAACACCGATGGTTCGAGTCGAAGCCACTCTGGGCACGGTTGTACATCCTGCTGGCCGGCGTGACGATGAACTTTCTCCTTGGCCTCGTCGTGGCCATCGCGCTGGCGCTGCATTTCGGCCGGCCCGTGATCCCCACGCGCGTGATCGGCGCCGTTCGTCCCATCAACGGCCAGCCCATCCTCGCGGCAGTGCGGACAGGCGACACGCTGCTGCGCGTCAACGGCAAGCCGGTCGCCACGTGGTCACAGGCGGTGCGTGAGATCGTGGGAAGCGGAACCGAGGTGGCGCTTGAAACGAACCGCGGCGCCGTCACGATTCCGGTGAATCGTGCCGGCACGCCCAAATCAGAGGACATCGCACTGGCGATGGACTACCAGCTTCCGCCAGTCATGGGTGACCTGGTGCCGGGGGAGGCGGCCGCCAAGGCAGGCTTTCAGCCAGGCGACAGCATCGTCTCAATCAACGGTACGCCGGTGCGAACATGGGCCGATATGGTGCTGCTCGTCGCTGATGCCGCGGGCAAGCCACTCGCTTTCGTGGTCGACCGAGCAGGGTCCCGCCAGACGCTGACGGTCACCCCACGCGAGATGGACTCGGTGCATCCCGTGACGGGCGAGCGTGCGAAGGTCGGCAAGGTGGGAGCGTACCCCAGTGACGTCACGGTGCGAGAGCCTGTTTCACTCGTGGAAGCGGTGGGTCTGGGCGCCAGGACTACCTGGTTCATGGGTACGTCTATCGTCAACACCGTAAAGGACCTGGTAACCCGAAAGGTCTCGGTGGACCAGCTGGGCGGCCCCATCGCCATTACCCGCGCATCAGTGCAGGCGGCGCGGTCCGGAGTAGAAAGCCTGTTCTACCTGATCGCGTTGCTCAGCGTGAACGTCGCCATCCTGAACCTGCTGCCAATACCCATTCTCGACGGAGGACAGGTGCTGATCAATGTCCTGGAATCCGCGCGGGGCCGGGCGTTCAGCCTGCGGACTCGCGAATACATCCTGCGCGGCGGGCTGGTGGCGATCCTGCTGCTGTTCGCGCTGGTGATGCTCAACGACACACGCGCATTATTCCGGTAGGCTCAGGGCCCACACCGCTTTACATGAGCCAGGGCTCCGTCTACGTTTCAATGCTACGATAAAACGACAAGCAATAGAGGAAGCGGTTTCAAGCAATGGCATTCGATAAAGCACCGACGATTGAGAAGCACCGGACGCACGAAAGCGACACCGGTTCGGCCAACGTTCAGATAGCGGTCCTGACCGAGCGCATCAACTACCTCACGGAACATTTCCGTGAGCACAAGAAGGATCACCACAGTCGCCAGGGCCTCCTGAAGATGGTAGGCAAACGGCGCCGACTGCTGAACTACCTGCGACGTACGGATGTCGAGACGTACCGCAAGCTGGTTCAGGAACTCGGGCTCCGTTATTAGGCGGCAATGACACCAACGCGCGGGCGCACTGAATGCGGCCCGCGCGTTTTGTATTGAGCTGCGCGCAAAGGGTGCTATAGCCTGCTCGCTCAGCTCCGCTACCACAGGCAAAAAAGCATATGCAACGCGTTGAGACGACGTTCGCCGGCCGTAAACTCGTAATCGAGACGGGCCGCATGGCGAAGCAGGCGGCGGGATCCGCCCTGGTGCAGTTCGGCGACACAATGGTGCTCGCCGCCGTGACCGTGAGCGACAATCAAAGTCCGCTCCCCTTCTTTCCTCTTCTGGTCGAGTATCGCGAGAAGACCTACGCCGCGGGCAAGATCCCGGGCGGGTTCATCAAACGGGAGGGCCGTCCAAGCGACGGTGAAATCCTCTCGGCGCGGATCATCGACCGCACCATCCGACCGCTCTTTCCCGAAGGCTTCAAGAACGAAGTCCAATGTTACATCTATGTCATCTCCGCGGATCAGGAGAACGACGCGGATGTGCTCGCGGTGGTTGCCGCGTCAGCGGCCCTGAACGTGTCGAAGATCCCGTTCCTGGGAACGATCGCGGCGGTTCGCGTGGGCCGGTTGCAGGGCAACTGGGTCCTGAACCCCACGTTCCAGCAACTCGAATTCAGCGACATGGACCTGGTGGTCGCGGGCTCCGCTGAATCGATCGTGATGGTCGAGGGGGGCGCGCTCGAGGTCAGCGAGGAAGACGTCGTCGAGGCATTCAAGATCTCTCAGGCCGGCATCAAGGACCTCATCGGCGTCCAGGAAGAACTGATCAAGAAGATCAGCAAGCCGAAGAAGATGGAGTGGAAGAAGGCGGAGATCCCCGCCGGGCTCGAGGAGAGCGTCAAGAAGCTCGCGGAAGGCAAGATCACCGAAGCGATCAATCAGAAGGAAAAGCACACGCGCATCGAGGCGGTGGAACGACTCAAGGTCGAACTCGCCGAGAAGCTGCTGACCGACTTCCCGGATAACTCGAGCGACATCAAGAACCTGCTCGGCGACGTCGAGTACAACACGCTCCGCTCACAGGTGCTCGACTCGGGCTATCGCGTGGACGGCAGAAAGCCCAACGAAGTGCGGGCCATTTCCATCGACACCGGCCTGCTCCCGCGGGCGCACGGGTCGTCGCTGTTCACACGCGGCCAGACCCAGGCGCTCGTGGTCGCAACGCTCGGCACTGCCAACGACGTGCAGCGACTGGACAGCATCGACGAGGCCAAGGAACAGACCAAGTCGTTCATGCTGCACTACAACTTCCCGCCGTTTTCTACAGGCGAAGTACGACCGATGCGTGGCACGTCGCGGCGCGAGATCGGCCACGGCAACCTGGCTGAGCGCGCGCTCTCGGCCATCCTGCCACCGTTCGAGGAGTTCCCCTACACGATTCGCATCGTATCGGACATTCTCGAGTCCAACGGCTCGTCGTCGATGGCGTCCATCTGCGGCGGCTCGCTGGCGCTCTTCCAGTGTGGCGTTCCG
>JANNJV010000265.1:0-3919 GCA_031395945.1 Gemmatimonadota bacterium
CTAAGCAGCTTGTAATGGCGGCTAATCAATTGCTGAATTTCTTCCTGCAGATAAAAGCTATCGACAAGATCAGGTACGCCAACCTCATGGGTCGCGCCACCCCAGACGAAGTTTATCAGGCAGTGAGAGAGTTCGCAGGAGAAGAGGCTATCATGAATCGTGAACAGGCAAAAGCTCAGGCAGAACAACAAGCCAAGGTGGCAGAGTTCGTACAGCAGCAGGCGGCGCAAGATCAGGGTTCGCATCAACAGCGACCCGCCCGTGGCCTCGTTACCGCTGGAATCGGCGATCTTAAACTTGAACAAGTTCTTGCGGCACTTGCGAAGCATCAGTCGGGGAAGAACCGTCCATCCCTGCCCGGCACCCACGTGTGACAGTAGCGACTCGAAGCTGGCGAACTCACGCGCCGTGGCTGGCTCGATCTTCTGCCTGCGCAACTCGGCGGTGATGGCTTGCTGGACCTTCTCCGGATGGCCGTCCAGCGAAAGAAACTGGTGGCCGCGCAAATCGGTCATCGAAATGCTTTCCCTTCCGGCGAGCGGATGGTCGGGCGCCACGACGGCTGTGTTGACCTGATCCACGTACTGGATCTCATAGGCAAGCGACGGATAGTCTTCGCCGGGAGGAATGCCTAGACCGATGTCCGCGTCTGCATTCGTCAGAGCGTCCCACTGCCCATATGCACCGCCTTCACGCACGACGAGGGTGACGCCAGGATACTTCGCCCGCATTCGCACCACCAATCCGGCGACAAATCCCGTCATGATCGGCAGCGGTCCTCCCATCACCACGCACCGGCCGCTCAATCCCTTGTTGGAAAGACGCGCGCGAGCCACGGCGCGCTCGGTGTCCTGCATCACATGGCGCGCGAGCCGGACGCTCGCCTCGCCCGCCGCCGTTAACGTCGCCTTTCGGGCGCCCGCCTTGAACAGGTCGACGCCAACCTCGCGTTCAAGATCGTTGACCTGTCGCGACAGCGCCGGCTGAGCCACGCGCAGCAACTCCGCGGCGCGGACGAACGTGCCGGCGTCGGCAACCGCAACCAGGTAGCGAAGATGCCGCAACTCCACCATCGACTCCAGACAGGCGTTCATCGCCAACATACGACGCGACGCATGGGATTGCCAACAAAGAAGTATTGGTCCGCGTGTGCCGGCCCTTCGTATTCTGCACGCCATGATACAAGCCCGTTACATGGCGCATCTCCAAAGGGCGTCCGCGATGATCCAGCACCTGGGTCGCACTGTTCGCGGCACCCGCGCGTTCTACATCTTCCGGGATCGCACCGACCCCGGCCAGCCGCAAATCGTCGCCTGTCACCCGCCGCTGTCTGATGAAGCGCTGCTCCGCTGCCTGGAGGCGCACGACGTCGTCTGCACGCCGGTCAGTGAAGACGACTCACACCAGGCGTGGGTCGGCATCGCCAGCGACACCTCGATTGCAAATCAGGAACTGGCGCACGAAATGACGAGCGTTGTCGCGCACTCCATCGCGATGGATCTCAGGTCGCTGGCGCTCGAAGGCGTTCCCGGCGGCTCGCGCGATCGCGAGACCGGATTGCTCGACCGCGACGCCTTCACCGTCCGCGTCGGGCAGGCCATCGATGCGCTCTCGGCCGACTCCACCACTCAGGTGGCGATCCTCGTCGTGGACATCGATCGCTTTCAGCGCGTCGCCGCCCGCTTCGGGGACGTCGGCGAGGTGGAGGGCATCACCCAACTCTCGACCCGCCTGAGCGCGGTGGCCACCGGTGACGGCGTAACACTCGCCCGCATCGGCAATGATCGCTTTGGTGTGCTGCTCCAGGGACCCGGCGCACAGGCCGCGGCCGGAGCACTGGCCGCGGGCTTTCACGAATGCCTGGAGACGCCCCTGCTGCTCGCCGACGAGCTGATCTTTGTGACGGCCAGCATCGGCGTGGCGACTGCCACGCCAGGCATGCGGCCAGGCATGCTGATCCAGCGGGCCGATCTCGCCATCACGGAATTGCTCGCCAAGGGCGGAAGTGCCACGCTGGCGTTCCGCGATGGAATGCAAAGCGAGCCCGCCCAGCAGCTGCTGCGCGAACGGGACGTCCGCCTTGCGGTCGCTCGTCACGAGTTCACCATCCACTTCCAACCCATAGTGGGCGCGATGCATGGTGGGCTCCATGCGTTCGAAGCGCTGTTGCGCTGGCGGAATCCCGAAGAAGGACTCCTGCCGCCGTCCATGTTTCTCGACGTGCTGAACGAGACCGGCCTGATTGCGTCGGTCGGACAGCGCGTCATCGAGGAAGCCTGTGCCCACTCGGCGCGCTGGATGGCGCTCTGTGGATCGCTCGTCCCGGTGTCGGTCAACATCGTTCCGGCGCAGCTCTACTCGGAGGGGTTCTGCGATTTTGTCGCGCAGACGCTCACCGACGCGGGATTGCCGCCAACAGGCCTGCTCCTGGAGCTCACCGAGGAAGCACTCATCCACGATGCGTTGAAGGCGCACGACATCCTCGAGGCGCTCAAGACGCTTGGCGTCCGCGTCATGATCGACGATTTCGGCACCGGATATTCCTCGCTCGCATACCTGCACGACCTGCCCGTCAGTGGGCTCAAGCTGGATCGCAACTTCCTGCGCGAGATCGACCATAGCGCCAAGCAGCGCGAGATCGTGCGCTCCATCGTCCGCCTGGCCCATTACATGGGGATGGTGGTGGTCGCCGAGGGCATCGAGACGGCGGACCAATGGTCGGCGGTGCGCGACCTGGATTGCGACCTGGCGCAGGGCTTCCGCTTTGCCCGCCCACTCGACGCCGAAAACGCCACCCGCTACCTGACGCGCGACCTCGCGCGTGGAGAAGCCGCATGACCCGCACTCTCATCTCGCTGCGCGGCTTTCTCAGCCGCGACGCCTTCCTGCGCGTGTTGTACCACTTCGGCTTTGGCCATCGGCGCGGGGACCCGGAGCGCTTCGCCGTGTTCGTCATCGATGTGGACGGTCCGGAGCGTTTGAACGCACTGCTATCCGATGGCAGCAGCGATCAGCTCGTGGATCTCATCGCCGGCCGGCTGGGCGACATCCTGCCGCCGCAGAGCCTCGTGTCGCGAACTCGGCCAGCGGCCGTGTGCGTCGTGGGCTTCGAGACGTCGAGCGATGACGACGCCAGCGATTTCTGCACGCGATTGCACGAGACCATCCGACGCCCCATGACCGTGTGCGGCCGTGAGGTTCACCTGAGTGTGAGCGTCGGCGTGGCGTTCGCGGGCCGACATGCTCCACCACTGGAGGCACTCCAGTGCGCAGAACGCGCCGTGGAACGCGTGAAGGTCAATGGCGGAGACGCCACCTTCTTCCACAAGATCGATCACACATCCCACATGGAGATTGCAGCATGACGATAGCACGCATTGTCACGTTGGCGACGTTGTTCGCTGGCGTGAGCAACACGGTATCGGCGCAGACCGCCAACCAGACTGTGACGTTTCAGGTCGATGCCATCAACCAGATCGCATTCAGCGGCAGTCCGTCGCTGGTCATCAATACGGCGGTTGCCGGCAGCGAGCCCACCAGCGCAACGAACTCCACCGCCGCGTGGGCCGTCACAACCAATCAGTCCGGCGCGAAGATCACCGCGAGCCTCAACGCGTTGATGCCCGCTGGCCTCACATTGTCGGTAAACCTCGCGGCGCCCGCAGCCGCGACCGCCGTGGGTCCCCAGCCGTTGACCACCATCGCGGTGGATCTGGTCACCGGCCTCACGAGACTGGCGGCATCAGCCCTCGGCGTGACGTATCAGCTCGACGCCACAAGCGCCACCGGCGTTGTGGCGTCGTCGTCGCGCATCGTGACCTACACCATCACGGGAGGCACCTGACCTATTTCCTGGGACGAACGCGCAGGACCCGGCCGTTGCTGTTGTCCGTGATCACGTACACCAGCCCGTCCGGGC
>JANNJV010000293.1:0-6061 GCA_031395945.1 Gemmatimonadota bacterium
GCGAGTCCCAGCAAGAACCCGTACACGGCGGCTCCCGCCGGCCGCATGCGCACCGCGCCGAACACCAGGGCGATGAGGAGAAAATCGATCGACGCGCGCCAGGCCAGTAACGGGCGCAGCGTGAAGTGCAGCAGGATCAAAATCAGGCAGACGAGCCCCGTCCGAACGGCGCCGGCCCAATTCATGGCAGCTCCCGCAACACCGAGTCCGGTCGGATGGAGTCCCGCCGAATGGAATCGCGCCGGATGGAGTCACGGCGGATGGAGTCCCGGACGGTCGCACTGTCGCGAGCGACGGGAACGGCGCGCGGGGTAATACGCCCACGGGCGCGGCGTATGGAGTCGAGCGTTACGCTGTCAGGCCGGAGCAGAAGTGAATCACCCATCCCCGCGCGCCGGCCGGAGTCCTGTGCGGCTCGGCGAGCCGAGGCTTCGGCCAGGGCGGCCACACGCCCCAATGAGTCTCCGGCGGCCACGATCGTACGAGTCGCCGCCTGTACTTGTGTCGCGTTCGCCCAGATGTTTCCCACGCCCTGAGAACGGCGCTGGGGCGTCAGCACCATCACCGATGTCAGATGGGCGGGGTTCACGGCCGGACGCACGATGTACGTCCGCGACCAGCTGTCCGATTCCTTCACTTCGTCCACGATGGTTCCGATGAGGATGCCACGCGGCCACGCTCCGCCCAATCCTGAGCTGTAAATCGGCGTACCCGCCCGGAGCGTGGTTCGAAACGGGACGTTGCGCAGTTCCAACAAATAGCGCTCCGCCAGCCGGCCGGGACGCACGTCCAGGTGCGGGTAGACGATGCCGAACGCCGGAGCAGTATCCTGTGACATCGCGCTCACCCGGAAATCGGGGTGGGAATACAGGATCGCGATGCTCATGGTCGGATCGACGGTCTGCACGAGTCCCACGATGCCTTCGGGCGCGATCACGGGGCTGTACTGCGCCACTCCGGCCTTGCTGCCGGCCGTGAGCGTGAGTGTAGTGACGACGTCCTCGGCACGCCCCGACGTATGCAGTGCCTCCGCCGGGATGAATCCCCACGACAGCCGGCTTCCCAGACCTATGATCTTGCGCAGCCGTTCGTTCTCGACCGAGAGGGCCTGCGCCTGGGCCAGCTGCATGGCCAGGGAATCACGCTCCAGCGTCTTGCGCTCGCTCTCGATCCACGCCGATCGCCACCGTTCTGCGCTGGTCTGCAGCCCTACCAACGGCGCCACGATCGTCCGGCGCAGTGAAGAAGCAACCGGATCCCGCATCCGAGTGGGCAGCGCACTGGCCACCATGGCGAGAACCACGCACGCAGCGAACACGACCGTATCGATTCGGCCGCTGAATCGTGCCGCGCCCAAACGTGCCATGCGCGCGCTCAGCTGCTAAGGACTGACCAGTACTTCTCCTCGTCGTCCAGGATCCGCCCCGTGCCGCGCACGACACACGTCAGCGGATCTTCATCCACATGTATTGGCAGCCCGGTTTCCTGGCTCAGCAGCAAATCCAGGCCGCGAATCAACGCGCCCCCACCCGTCATGACGATTCCACGATCCACGATGTCGCTCGCAAGTTCTGGCGGCGTGATCTCCAGTGCTCTCCGGACTGCGTCCACGATCTGCTGAATTGGTTCCTGGATCGCTTCCCGGATCTCGCTGGAATGCACGCGCACGGTTTTCGGAATACCTGAAACGAGGTCACGTCCCTTGACCTCCATTTCCCGCTCTTCGCCAACCGGTGCCGCCGAGCCGATCTGAATCTTCACCTGCTCGGCGGTAGGCTCACCGATCAACAGGTTGTAATTCTTACGCAAGAATTGCACGATGGCCGTGTCGAGCTCGTCTCCGCCTGTCCGGATGGATGTGTCCGACACGATGCCGCTCAGAGCAATAACCGCGATTTCGGTGGTTCCGCCGCCGATGTCGATGACCATGTTGCCTGTCGGCGTCTCGACGGGCAGTCCCACGCCGATGGCCGCCGCCATGGGCTCCGCGACCATGAAGACTTCCTTGGCGCCGGCGCCGAGCGCCGAATCGCGGACCGCGCGTCGCTCCACCTCCGTGATTCCCGACGGAACGCAGACGATGACCCGCGGCTTCACCTTGAAGACGTGGTTGTCGATGATGAGCTTCAGGAAGTACCGAAGCATCTTCTCGGTCACGTCGAAGTCAGCGATGACTCCGTCCTTCATGGGACGAACAGCGATGACGCCTTCGGGCGTACGGCCCAGCATACGCTTCGCCTCGAGGCCGACTCCCTTGATCTGTTTGGTCTCGCGATCGATCGCGACCACCGAGGGCTCATTCAGGACGATGCCCTCGCCTTTCACGTAGATGAGCGTATTCGCCGTGCCCAGGTCCACGCCTATGGCGTTGGCTGGAAACAGCGCCCCCTTCTTCAGAAAGGGCAACTTCTGCTGCAACCAGGCGAACCCCGATGGATTGCTCACGTGATGAACGCCGCCGGATCGTGAAGCTCGAGGCCGAATGCATCGGCGACGCCCGGATACGTCACCTTGCCGTCGTGTACGTTCAGCCCTCTGCGCAGTGCCTTGTTATCGGTCAGCGCCTTCTTCCATCCCTTGTTCGCAAGCTGTAGCGCGTACGGCAGCGTCGCATTGGTCAGCGCCAGTGTCGAGGTGCGCGGCACGCCTCCAGGCATGTTCGCGACACCGTAGTGGATGACGCCATCCACGACATACGTCGGATTCTCGTGCGTCGTGGCCTTGATGGTCTCGACGCAGCCCCCCTGATCGATGGCCACGTCTACAATGACCGAGCCAGGCTGCATCTTCTTGAGATCCTCCTTGCGGATGAGCTTGGGGGCTATGGCGCCCGGGATCAGCACGCCGCCGATGACCAGATCTGCCATCATGATCTGCTCGAGGATGTTGTGCCGGTTTGAATGAATGAGTTCCACGTTCGCGGGCATCACATCAGATAGATAGCGCAACCGCTCCAGCGAAATGTCGAGGATCACAACTTTCGCCCCCATTCCGGCGGCCATCTTGGCGGCGTTGATCCCGACGATACCGCCGCCGAGGATCACGACCTTGGCGGGCGCGACACCTGGCACGCCGCCCAGGAGCACGCCCCGGCCTCCATAAAGCTTCTCGAGGTACTTGGCGCCTTCCTGAACCGCCATGCGACCCGCGACCTCGGACATCGGCGTCAGCAACGGCAGCTCGCGGCTGGGCAGCTCCACCGTCTCGTAGGCGATGCACGTCGCTCCGCTCTTCATGTGAGCTCTCGTGAGCTTTTCGTCGGCGGCGAAATGAAAATACGTGAAGATCACCTGCCCCTTGCGCATGTTCGGCCATTCGCGCTCGATGGGCTCCTTGACCTTCATGATCATGTCGCTCTCGCGCCAGACGGTGGCAGCATCCGGCGCGATCGTCGCGCCGACAGACGTAAAGGCGTCATCACTGAAACCGCTGCCGAGTCCGGCGCCCGCTTCCAGCAGAACCTGATGACCCGCGGCGATCATGGCTTCAGCGCCTGCGGGAACGAGTGCGATGCGGTTCTCGTTGGTCTTGATCTCTTTCGGAACGCCGATTTTCATCGAAGCTGGTGCCTTGATGTCAGTTAGAAACCGCTGGATGACTCGTGAAGCAACCCCGAAACATATCTTGCGCTGGCGCCGTTTTCACCCGCGCGGCCGGGCTCGCCGCTTGGTGGCGGAGCGGGTTTTGGCAGTCGCCGGTCCGAGACTCACCACCGTTTGCTTGTCCGGCACCAGAAAGTCTTTGGCCAACTGATGCACGGTCGTGGGATCGATGCTGTCCACGAGCGCCAACATCTCGTCCAGCGTACGATATGGCTCACCGTACAGGTCGACCGACGCCGCGCGATACATGCGCGCCGTTGGACTCTCCAATGACAGTGTGATCTGTCCCTTGAGCTGTCCCTTGCCCTGGGCGATCTCCTCCTCGAGTAGGCCGTCGGCCACTACACGAGCGAGTTCGTCTTCGATAGCGGCGAGCGCTGCCTCAGCGGTCTTGGGCGCCGTACCGACGTACACGCCTTGCACACCGCAGGTGGCGTAGAACGTCTGAAAGGTGTAGACGGAGTAGGCCAGCCCCAGCTCTTCCCGCACGCGCTGGAACAAGCGCGAGCTCATCCCGCTTCCCAGCACGACGCTCAACAGCACCATGGCGTGGCGCCGCGGATCGTCGTGGCCAATGGTGGGAGAGCCGAGCACGATGTGTGTCTGACTGCCCTCGCGATTTACGTGTCGGCGGCTTGGCGCGCTTGGGCGTGCTGGCGGAATCGTGATGGCGCGGGGTTTGGCGGCGCGCCGCTCCGACCACCCGGTGCGTGCGAGGATCTCCACCAGATGGTCGTGATCCACGCTGCCCGCGGCCACCACCACGAGTTGCGACGGGCGATACGCGGCTGAATGGAGCCGCTTCAGATCCTGCACCTCGAGCGCCGAAACGGATTTCCGCGTTCCCAGGATTGAATAGCCCAGCGGATGGTCGCCCCACAGTGCTTCGTTATGGAGTTCGAAGACAAGGTCGTCGGGCGTATCCTCGACCATTCCGATCTCCTCGAGCACGACGTTTCGCTCGAGCGCCAGGTCGGCCGGGCGAATGACCGGATCGAAAACCAGGTCGCCGATGACGTCAGCAGCGATCTCCAGGTGCTCGTCCAGCACCCTCGCCTGATACACTGTGTGCTCGCGAGAGGTGTAGGCGTCCAGGGAACCGCCAACCTGCTCCAGCGACAGCGCGATTTCCTTGGCGCTGCGGCGACGGGTCCCCTTGAACACCATGTGTTCGAGGAGGTGGGACACACCCATGCGCTCCCGCGGCTCGTGGAGCGACGCGGCGCGCACCCAGGCTCCGAAAGCAACCGACCGTACTCCCGGCATGTACTCCGAGAGCACGGTCAGGCCATTTGGAAGCGTTGTGCGACGCAGCCCTTCAGCCTTGTCGCGTTCGCTCACCTTTCGCGCGACCGCTCCCGACCACGGCTGCTTCCACGACTTCCGCCGCGGCTGCCGCCACGATCACCGCGTCCTTCGCCGCCACCGTTGCCGCCCTCGCCACTACTTCCCTCGCCACCGGTGTCGCCTTCGGGCATGCCCTCAGGCTTGGGGAGCAGCGCGCGTCGGGACAGCCGTAGCCGTCCGCGTTCGTCGCGCTCGATCAGCTTGACCTTGACCCGATCGCCCTTCTTGACGACGTCCTCGGTCTTCTCAGTGCGGCCCCACTGCATCTCGGAGATATGCAGTAGCCCTTCTGTGCCCGGCATGATCTCGATGAAGGCGCCGAACGGCGTCGTGGACTTGACCGGGCCCTCGTAGGTGTCGCCGACGATTGGCTCGGCGGTGATGGCTTGCACCATCTGGCGCGCCCGCTCCATGGCTTCCCCACCCACAGCAGCGATCGTGACCACGCCGTTGTCGTCCACGGTGATTTCGGATCCCGTCTCTTCCTGGATGCCCCGGATCGTTTTGCCCTTGGGACCAATGAGGTCGCCGATCTTCTCGGGGCTGATCTGCACCGTGATGATGCGCGGGGCGTACTTCGACAACTCCTTGTTGGGCTCGGACATAGCTTTGTCCATCTCGCCCAGGATGTGAAGACGTCCTTCCTTGGCTTGCGCCAACGCCTCCTTCATGATCTTGAGGTCCAGACCCTGGACCTTGATGTCCATCTGGATGGATGTGATCCCGTTCCGGGTGCCAGCGACCTTGAAGTCCATGTCACCCAGATGATCCTCGGTGCCGAGGATATCCGTGAGGATGGCGTACTTCTTTCCTTCCTTGATGAGCCCCATCGCAACGCCAGCGATGGCTTCGCGCATCGGGACGCCGGCGTCGTACAGCGCCAGTGAGCCACCGCAAATGGACGCCATCGAGCTGGAGCCGTTCGATTCGAGGACGTCCGACACGATGCGAATCGTGTAGGGGAACTTCTCTTGGTCCGGCATCATCCGAATGAGCGCGCGCTCGGCGAGGGCGCCGTGACCGATCTCACGACGGCCGGGGCCGCGCATGGGCTTTGTCTCGCCGGTGGAGAATGGCGGGAAATTGTAATGCAGATAAAAGCGCTTCCAGGT
>JANNJV010000311.1:0-1579 GCA_031395945.1 Gemmatimonadota bacterium
GCGCCGTCGGGAGACCACCGGGGCTCGACGTTCACCGCGCCATTATCCAGCAGGACTCGGCCCTCGCCGGTGGGGAGGTCGAGCAGCATGAGAGCGATGGAACGTCCATCGTAAGCCGTATAGACAATCGAGCGTCCGTCCGGCGACCAATCCGGCTGAAAGTCGTACGTGTCGCCAGCGGTGAGCTGTTGCGCAACGGTGGATCCCACGAGCTGCCGCCAGAGCGACCCCTGCATCGAGTAGATGACTTCGCGTCCATCCGGCGACCACGTCACGGCGCTCGGTCCCGTGGTGACCTGCGGGACGTACATCTCGCGCCAGTAGTAGCTGTGGGGAACCTTGACCTGCTCGAGCACCGGGGCTCTGCGCTGGGCACTCAGGGTCGCTGCAGCTAAGGAAAGCAACATCACACTTCCAACCTCCAACGTCCAACTTCGAACGCAGTAACGGCGTTGGAAGTTGAATGTTCGAGGTTTGAAGCCTGACGTTTGACTGATCATCTGATGGGTCGACCGTACTTGGACATGATGGTCCGAAGCCGATCAACCGGCAGCGCGTGGACACGAAGATCATTTGCGCCGGTCATGGTCTCGGCGGCGAGCAGGGCGTTCACGATCGCGGCTTCCGTGGCTTGAACGGTCGCAACGAAGAGGGGATTGATGCGCGCGTTCGGAAGCATGGAGACGTTCACGAGGCCGGAGTCGACGCTGGCGCGCGGGTTGGCCGTGGAGAACGCAATGAAGATGTCGCCGGAGCTGTTCCCGCCATACCCGCCCATCCGCCCGATGCCGAGCGACACGCGCGTCGCGATGCGCTTGAGTTGGTGTGGCAGCAGGGGCGCGTCGGTCGCCACCACGACAATGATGGACCCGAGATCCTCGCTGCCGCCCGACGCTCCCGGCACCCGAGCGGGCAGCAGATCCGGAATCTCCAACCCAACCGGTACGCCGGCGACTCGCAGTTCGCGGCGGCTGCCGTAGTTGCACTGGACCAGGACGCCCACCGTGTATCCGCCAACATTCGCGGGAACCGTGCGCGACGCAGTGCCGATTCCGCCCTTGAAGCCGTGACAGATCATCCCGGTGCCACCGCCGACATTGCCCTCGAGCACCGGCCCCGCAGTGGCGCCATCGAGCGCGGCGACGGTATGCTGGGGCGTGACGTGAAAGCCGTTGATGTCGTTGAGACCACCGTCATACGTCTCGGCCACGACAGGCAGTCCCCACGACTGCATGGTGGGACGCGTAGACTGCCACTTGATGATGGCATCGCGGACGACGCCCACGCTATGCGTGTTGGTGATGGCGATGGGGCCCTCGAGGATGCCGGACTCCTGCACCCAGGTGGTGCCGGTCATCTCGCCGTTGCCATTCAGCGTGAACCACGCACCGAACACAGGATCGATGCTGGTCTTGCCGCGGGGGTGAATCACCGTGACGCCGGTACGCACCGGCCCTTTGCCCACGACGAGCTTTCCTGCGCCGGCGATGAGCGTGGTATGTCCCACCTCCACGCCAGCAACGTCGGTGATGGCGTCGTTCTTTCCTGGCGTGCCGTCGATGGGGATAGCCAGCTCACG
>JANNJV010000313.1:0-2868 GCA_031395945.1 Gemmatimonadota bacterium
TCTCAAAGTTCATCAACGTCCTGATGTATCAGGGCAAGAAGTCCACCGCCGAGCGGATGTTCTATGCTGCGATGGACATCGTCGAGGAAAAGACGAGCCAGCCCGGCGTGAACATCTTCAAGCAGGCGCTCGCCAACCTCAAGCCGGTGGTCGAGGTGAAGAGCCGCCGCGTCGGTGGCGCCACCTACCAGGTGCCTGTCGAAGTCCGCCCTGAGCGCCGCACGGCGCTGGCGATGCGGTGGTTGATCTCGTTCTCACGCGACCGCGGCGAAAAGTCCATGTCGGAGAAGCTCGCGGCCGAAGTGATCGCTGCCAGCAAGGGCGAGGGCAACGCGATCAAGAAGAAGGAAGACACGCACCGCATGGCCGACGCCAACAAGGCGTTCGCGCACTATCGCTGGTAAACGGTCTCGAGTCACCGGCTCCGCCAGTTTTCGGCGGGGCCTTTTTTTTGGGGACTTATCGCAGCCGCAGGCCCACGCGATGCGCGGCCTCGGGCCCCTCGAACGACTGGAACGCGTAGTCGAGACTTACCCGGTCGAAGGACACACCCGCGCCAAGCGTCAGTGGGCGCGCGCCGAACTCGCCCGCGGTGCGACGCGCACCCGCACGACCCGTGAACACCCAACCGTCGAGCGGGACGTAGTTCAGCTCCACGCCCCCCGCCGGAATCCACTTCCCATCCCGCCGATAGGTCACGGCGGCTGTGGCAGCAAGGTCGAAAAAGGTGCGCAGGGGTGGCGACACCACCGCCGCTCCGAGCGTCGCCTTCATCGGAAGGTCGAGTTTCATGCCATTCACTTGCAGTGGGGCACCAAGGTTCTGCGCGACTAGTCCCAGCGTAGCGCGTCCAAAGAAGTCGCGCCCGGCGCCCACGTCGAACGCAGCGCCGCCGTCGCGTGCCAGACCCACGCGCTCCTCGACGTATTTGGTGGCGACGCCAAGACGGACGCCCTTGAATTGTGACGCGATCGCCAGTGTCGTCGCCGTGCTGGCTGACGGGACCGAGCCGCGCGCGGACAGCGTGGCCAGCGTGGAACGCGTAGCGCCCGGTGATTCAGCGCCGTAGTCGAGCAGTTGTGCGCCAATGCCTGCCGCGATGGGGCCGGCACTGAACACGCTGGAGACCGAGCCAAGCGTGCTCGCTGCACCATAGCGCTGCACCGACGCCGATAGGCCAGGCACCAGCGCGAGCATCGCGGGATTATAGAACATCACGTCGCTGCCGCGGCCGGCGATGAACACGTCACCCAGGGCGAGCGCGCGCGCTCCCGCCGGCAATTGCAACACCGTCGGCGCAGCCTGCTGGCTCTGCGCCGCCGCTCCAATGAGCGAGAGAAAGACGGCGAGCGAGTGTCGATGCACGGTTGGGCTCACGGCGAGTCGGGATTGCGGTTGGCGGACGCGGAGAGGAACGCGGGGTTGATCGCCGAGATTCCGATGTCATCCACGATCACGGTGCCAGCGATCAGGCGATCGAAGACGAATCGGATTGCCGTGAGTCTCGCTGGGTCGAAACGCGGCTGCGCCTGCACGAAATCCGAGAACGGAATGACATACGTCTGAAGGATGACTTCGTGCTGTGTGGCGAATGCCTGTTTCTCGCGCGACGCGCGCCGCATCACCTGGATCTCTAATGGACGGCGGGGGGCGCCGTAGCGATCGAGGGGAACGCGCGCCGTGTCGCCGTCGGCATCCACCGCTTCGATCGTGAGGTTCACCGGCACCGTATCCTTGTCGGGTTTTTTCGCGGGCGACTTGGGCGTGGGCTTCTTGGGCGCCTTCCTGGTGCTGTCGGCTTTGGCGGAATCCGAGGCGGCTTTGCGCGGCCCCGGTTTCGTCTCGGTGGGGGCGAGCGAGAACTGCAGCGTCGAGTGCGGCCCCACGCGCCACGCATCGCGCACGGAGTCGCTCAACGCGACGGTGTACGACGCGGGGCGGCCCACCTTGGTGGTGTCGTCACCAGCAATGCGGTTGTTCCAGCCCAACCAGACGGCGTTGGTTCCGACGGTGGTGTTGCGCCAGCGAAGGGGCGCATTGGCTTCCTTCCATGTGCCGAGGCTGTCGCCGCTGAGCCGCACCCCACGGACGGTGCCGGTGGCGACGTTCACGTCTTCCTGGAAGTTGGCCAGCGCCTTGAATCGGGAATCCTGAAAACGCGTAGCGTACATCGTTTTCGGCAGCCATCCGCCGATGACGCGATGATCGCGGAACAGGGGCAGGTACGTCTCGTTGCCGTTGAGCGTCGCCTCGAGAAACGCGGAGATGTACAACTTGCCAAACTGCCGCTGTTCCTCGGGCGAGACGAGCCCGCGTAAGTCCAGGATGCGCGCGCTGGCCGGCCCGTTGTCCTTGTTGCCCCACACGGTGTTCCACTGGCCGTGGTTGGCCCGGTACATCCAGACAGCGCTCTTGAACCACGGGCCGTCGTCGGTGAACTCGATGCGTTGGTATTGCCGCAGGCCGGAGAACGAGGACACGTCGCCGTCGTGCGAGCCATGGATGACGAGGTAATTCACGTTTTCCAGCGGCGTGGGGCGCTGCGTTGGTTGGTACTGTCCGTCGATGGGCGCGATGGCGACGACGGCCTTGATGCCGAAATTGAAATCGAACTTCAGGGTGGCGTCGTCGGGATAAAACGGGAGACGGTTGAATGCGGCGGCGACGGCCGCCGCCTCTCCGCCGCGCGAGTGTCCCATCACCGCTACGCGACCCAGATCCACCTTGCCCTTGAAGGCCGCGGCCGAGTCGTTGAACGCGCGCCATGCCTCGAGATGCTTGAGCAGCATCCAGCCGCGGGCATCGTTTTCCTGATTCATGAAGCCGTTCAGGAAGTTCTCGTCCACGGAGACGAAGATGAATCCGCGG
>JANNJV010000320.1:0-1866 GCA_031395945.1 Gemmatimonadota bacterium
ACGCTGCCAAGCGACCGTCCGTTACGCGCCCGTTACATGACTGTCACGACCGCTTCTCCGGCTCTGTAAAGGTTTGAGCATCGAACCCTTACGGAGCCTTTCGTGACCCTCGCCACACGATGCATCGCAGCCGCCAGCGCACTCGCGCTTGTCGCAGCCTGCGCCCCCGATAACAGCGGTCCACAGGGCGACACTTCCGCGGCGGCGAACGCCCCATCGGGCGTCGCCCTTACCGGCGCCGGCGCGACGTTCCCACTGCCGATCTACAACAAGTGGTTCAGCGACTACGCGGCCGCGAAGGGCGTGAAGATCAACTACCAGTCCATCGGCTCAGGCGGTGGCGTCCGCCAGATCAGTGAGCAGACGGTGGACTTCGGCGCCTCCGATTCGCCGATGTCCGACGAAGAGCTGAGCCGCGCGAAAGGTGGGCCCATCATGCACATCCCGACGGTCCTCGGCGCCGACGTCGTTACCTACAACGTGCCGGGTGTCCAGAAGGGACTCAAGCTGACCGGCGACGTCATCGCCGACATCTTCTTGGGCAAGATCAAGAAGTGGAACGACCCTCGGCTCGCTACGCTGAATCCCGGCGTCACCCTGCCCAACAGTGACATTCTCGTGGTGCATCGATCCGATGGAAGCGGCACCACTTTCATCTTCACAGACTACCTCTCCACCGTGAGCCCGGAGTGGAAGCGCGTCGTAGGCAAGGGAAAAGAGGTGAAGTGGCCCACCGGCATCGGCGCCAAGGGCAATGAAGGCGTCGCCGGCCAGGTGAAGCAGACGCCAGGCTCCATTGCCTACGTCGAGCTGGCGTACGCGAAGCAGAACAACTTGCCATACGCGAACGTTCGTAACGCCGCGGGCCAGTTCGTGGAGCCGACGATGGAGACGATCTACGCCGCCGCCGAGGGCGCGGCGCCGAACATTCCGGCCAACACGGACTACCGCATCTCCATCGTGAATGCGCCCGGCGCCAACGCGTACCCGATTTCCTCATTCACCTGGCTGCTGGTATACCGCAACCAGCCGGACTCCGCGAAGGGCCGCATGCTGAACGAGTTCCTGCGCTGGGCGCTCACCGAAGGCTCCGCGTCCGCCCGGGCGTTGGACTACCCGCCGCTGCCGGCAGCTATGGCCACCCGACTCAAGGCCCAGCTCGATTCAGTGAAGGTCGGTAGCGGCGCGTGACCCCGGACGGTACTGTGGCCGCCGCGGCGGCCGCGGCGCCGCCCGCAACAACCGACGGGCGCTCGCTGGGTGAGCGCATCGTCGGCACCGCCGTCGGCGATCGCATCTACGTCATCGTCATCACCGGCTTCGCCATCTGCGTGCCGGTGCTGCTGGCGCTCATCTTCTGGGAGGTGGCGCTGGCCGGGTGGCCAGCGTTCCGGGAGTTTGGGTTCGGCTTCCTGACGTCCAGCGAGTGGGATCCCGTTCGCGGCCAGTTCGGTGCCGCCTCAGCGATCTTCGGCACGATCGTGACATCGATTCTCGCGCTCATCATCGCGACCCCGCTCGCGCTGGGCGTGTCGATCTTCCTGTCCGAGTTCGCGCCTCGCTGGCTGCGGCAGCCCGTCGCATTCCTTGTCGATCTCCTGGCCGCCATACCGAGCGTCGTCTACGGACTCTGGGGCATTTTCGTCCTCATCCCGATCATCCGTCAGCATGTTGTTCCGTTCCTGAGGGACACGCTGCATCTGGGTGTTATCCCTTTGTTCAGCGGGCCAAGCTGGGGAAACAGCGTCTTCGCCGCTGGAGTCATCCTCGCGATCATGGTGCTGCCGTACATCGCCTCTGTATCGCGCGAGGTTCTCCTGGCCGTGCCCCGCTCGCAGCGTGAGGCAGCACTGGCACTTGGCGCCA
>JANNJV010000323.1:0-5005 GCA_031395945.1 Gemmatimonadota bacterium
CTGCGTGTCGCGAACGGTGGTCTCCCAGGTGCGGTCGAGCAGCGTGGACGCGGCCGCACTCACCGCCCATCGACTGCCCAGCGGCAGCGCACCCATGAAGAGGGGAAAGCGCGAGATCGTCGTGCTTATCGTGCGATCGCCCACCCGCACTTTCCGGTACTCCGGCTCGGCCTGAATCATGATGAACGCGTAGTTCAGCAGGCCGATCGCTGCCGGATTCAGAGGCGACAGCGGATCTACTTCGCCCAGGGCACCACCCATTGTCTTCGCGTGGGTGCTCAGCTGGCTGAGCGGAAAACCCAGTCCCTGCGCACTGAGCGTGCCCTGGGCGAGCGCTCGGCCGCTCGCGAACATCGTCATCGCGAGCGTCAAGGCCGTCACGTGACTGCGCGCGCGCGTCATGGAAGGCCTCCGACGGCCAGGGGCATGTAAGTGATCCGAACTCGCGGGCGCACGCTGGCGACCGCTTCGCGCGAAAAGAAATCGATCATGCGTGCGTTTCGACCTTCCACGGTCGACGCAAGGGCAATGGCCCGCGGCGTCTTGGCCGCCGTCGTACCCTTCCAGCTGCGCACGAGATTGATGATCTCGAACTCTCGCACCCCGCTGTCGGCCGCGACCACCCGAACCGTGTCGGCGTCGCGGAATCGGCGCATGAACACCAGGGCGCGCGACAGATCCGTCACCTCATTGGACGCAGAGACACCGAGCGCCTGGATCGCCACGGAATCGTTGGGCTCAGGCGCTGCCAGATTCGGCCGCTGCGTCAGCAGCAGCGTCGCGCGTACGATGGTAGTGCTATCCAACAGCCACTGTGGGATGTCGAGCCGCAGGTACCCGCGCCGTCCCGGCAATCCGCCCACGCGCAAGGCGTCGAACTGCGGAGGAGGAGGCGCAGTGACCACGACGAGATAGTCCGCCATGTCCGAGCGCACGAACTCATTATTGTCGGGCGTTCTGGACATCGGCGCCATCCTGTTGATAGGCACGGTGTCCACGTCGGACGGTCGGAAGATCAGCGTCGGCTCGGCACCGAAGGAGTTCGAGGACTCCATCAACAGTCGCGTCGTCCCGGTGGAGCTCACCTTGAAGCCGAGACGCAAGCGGTTGCCTGGCGCGGGCGTGAGGATCTTCTCGAGCAGTTTCGCGTTGTCTATTGGTACACGAACGGAATCACGCAACGAATCGGCCGGAATCGTGCGCGTTCCCAGCAGGCGATCCGGGGTAAACGCCGACGCGACCGCGGCGGGGTCGGCCTCTTCAGCACCGCCGAGATCCACGTCGTAGACCTCGATCGTCGTTGGCGCGCCCAACGTGTCGCCGGTGACGATGGTGAGCCGAACATATGCGCCGGTATCGACCGCATAGATGAGACTGTCCTCTGCGGCGGTGTTGGCGCGGAAGCGGATGGGTAGTGAGTCGTAGCGCACCACCGCGCGCGTCTGCAGCGTGTCGCCCATCGACGCGATGAAAAATTGCAATTCGGCGCCCAGCGACGGGAACCCGGCGATGCTCGTGTCGAGGTCCACCGACGCGAGCAGCGTCGTGTCCCGCAGTGTCAGCTGCTGGCCGGGACAGAGCGCCGGACAGGCGAGTCCCGCATCGAGTTGTTCATCACACGCGCCGAAGGCCGCAGCGAGGGCGGCCGCCAGCACGAGTGGCTGAGCGTGTTTGAACCAAGACTTCACGAGAATCCTTGCGTCCTATTCAGTCGTTCGTTCGATCGAGCGAGCGGGGCGTGAACGCGAACGGCAGGAGATCCGAGAGAATCCATCTCGCCTCCTGTCCACTGCGCGTCACACTCACGATCTCGAGGTCGGGAGAGAACTCGATCAAGGCTTGCCTGCACATCCCGCAGGGAGGGGTCGGTACTTCGGCCGACGTGACGATCGTGATGCTTTGAAAGGTCCGCACACCACGTGCGATGGCTGCCGCCAGGGCCGCGCGTTCTGCGCACGTACCGGCGGGAAAGGCCGCGTTTTCGACATTGCACGCTTCCGTAATGCTGCCGTCGCTCCCCAGGAGCGCCGCGCCGACGTGGAAATTGGAATACGGCGCATAGGCCTGCTCCATCGCCGCAGTGGCTCGTTCGCGCAGCTCGCGCGCCTGGAGATCGCGCCCCACGTGAGCCATCCCCGGGCGCTTGCCGGCCTTACCCGCCACCGTCAAGAGTTCACCGCCGACAGGAAGGACTGGCCACGGCCGCGAAACGCGATGCCGAACCATTCCGCGACGGTGGCCCCGAGATCGGAAAAGGTGCTCCGGCTCCCGAGGGCGACCGGCTTGACGCGACGGCCGAACACGAGCAGCGGAACGCATTCACGCGCGTGATCGGTGGATGGCGTCGTTGGATCGTTACCATGGTCGGCCGTCAGGAAGAGCAGATCGTCCTCGCGCAAAGCGCCAAGTAGGTCGGGCAGCGCATCGTCAAATTGACGCAACGCATGATGAAACCCCGGAACATCGTTCCGGTGCCCGAACATCTGGTCGAAATCTACAAGATTGGCGAACAGTAACCCATCAGACGGTCCCCGCAGCCAGGCGAGGATATGTGACAATCCCTCGGCGTTGTCGGCGCTGTGGCGCGCCGTGATGGCCCGACCCGCGAACAGGTCGTCCACCTTCCCCACCCCGGCGCGCGCGACCCCCGCCGCGGCCAGCGCGTCCAGCAGGGTCTCCTGCGGCGGCTGGATGGAATAGTCGCGACGGTGCGGCGTTCGCTCGTACGCTCCGGGCCATCCGACGAAGGGTCGCGCGATCACGCGAGACACATCGTGCGGGGCCACCAGGATCTCCCGGGCGATCTCGCACGCCCGATACAACTCGTCCAATGGCACCACCGCTTCGTGCGCGGCGATCTGGAAGACCGAATCTGCCGAAGTGTAGACGATCCACGCACCAGTGCGCTGGTGCGCCTCCCCATACTGCGAGATGATGTCGGTGCCACTCGCGGCCGTGTTGCCCAGGACGCTGCGTCCGGTCCGTTTGGAGAACTCCGCAATGACGTCGCTCGGAAAGCCGCTGGGATACGTGGGAAAGGGCTTCGTCAGGTGAACACCGGCAATCTCCCAATGGCCCGACGTGCTGTCCTTCCCCGCCGAGGCCGGCACCATCATGCCGTACGCCGCGGTAGGACTCGCGACCATCTCGACACCCTCGAGCGGCGCGATGCGGCCCAGTCCAGCGCGTTGCAGATTCGGCAAGTCGAGTGCGCCCAGGGCCGTCGCGATGTTGCCGAGCGTGTTCGATCCGACGTCGCCGTAGTCCCTGGCGTCGGGCGCCTCGCCGATGCCGACGCCGTCGAGCACGATGATCGCCGCGCGACGGCTCATGGGTTGTCCACGTAGACGCGCGGAAGCCGCCCGCGTAGTCCGGTAAGGATTTCGTAGGGCGAGAAGCCGCCGCCGGCGGCCAGCTCCGACACGGTGATTCGCGCGTCGCCGTCGCTGCCCAGGAAGGTGATGATGTCGCCCACGTTGCAGGGCTTGTCGGTGACATCGAGCATCGTCATGTCCATCGTGACGTGGCCCACGACGGGGACGCGCTCCCCGGCCAACAGCGCGAATGCGTGATTTCCCAGGCCACGTCGATAGCCGTCGGCATAACCCAGCGGCACCGTCGCGATCCTCCCGGCCCGCGGCGCCCGCCAGCCGGCGTCGTAACCGACGGAGTCGCCCTCCTGCACTACGCGCAGGTCCACCACGCGCCCGCGGACCGCCACCACCGGGTTCGGCTCAAACGTCGCGCCATGACCGCTGCCCACGCCGTAGAGAAAGATGCCCGGCCGGGCAATCTGGAACGGCGAGGGCGAGCGACGCTCCACTGCGGCGGAGTTGTCGGCGTGCAGCAGGTCAGGTCGGGTTGGGAGTTGCGCGACGGCCTCGGCGAATCGTGTCTCCTGCTCCTCCCTGGAACCATTCGGCAGCTGCGCCGAATGGAAATGGGTGCACGCCCCTTCCGGTGGATGCGCGGCCACGGCGTCGCGCACCGATTCGATGTCGCGCCACGAAACGCCCGCGCGGCTCATTCCAGTGTCGATCATCAAATGCCAGGGCTGCCGCGTTGGCCCCCACTTCAGGATACTGGCGCTGTCGCCCAGCACAGGGCGCAGGCGCGCGCGGCGCGCCGCGTCGAACTGCGATGGCAACAGCGGCGAGAACACCAGGATTGGGAGCGCGATGTCCGCGCGCCGCAGTTCCTGGCCCTCCTCGATCGTAGCGACGCCGAACCCCCACGGCTCGATGTCCAGCAGCGCCTGCGCAGCGCGGATGGCACCCAGCCCGTAGGCGTCGGCCTTGACCATCGGCAGAATCGGAACGCCCGCAGCGCGCGCGTATCGTTCTCCATTACGCGCCAACGCGCCGAGGTCGATCTCGACCCAGGCGCGCGTCATCAGCCGTTGCATTGACCTGTCATTTGCGAGCGGGGTAGTATACCGGTTCACCGGAGACTGGAGCAAGTGAAACCGTCGCTTGAAGATACGCTCGCGCTGATGCGCGATTTACGGCGCCGTTGCGAGTGGGACGCGGCGCAGACACACGAGTCCCTGCGACCCTATCTGATTGAAGAAGCGCACGAGGTGGACGATGCGCTCATCGCTGGCGACGACGCTCGGCTTCGCGAGGAACTCGGTGACTTGCTGCTTCAGATCCTCTTTCATTCCGTGATCGCGGAAGAGCGCGGAGCGTTCGGGCTGCACGACATCGCGGAAAGCTTCATCACCAAGATGAAAGCGCGGCACCCGCACTTGTATGGCGACGGCGCGCGGGAACCGTGGGAAAAAATGAAGGCGAAGAAGCGTGCGTCGATCGGCGACGGCTTGCCGACGGGCCTTCCCTCTCTCCATCGCGCGTTCCGCCTTCAGGATAGAGCCGCAGGTGTCGGCTTCGATTGGCCGACAACCGAAGGTCCGATGGAAAAAGTGAGGGAGGAACTGGCCGAAGTGGAGCAGGAGCTGAACGCCGGTGCCGGCGCGAGCCAGGCCCTGCAGGACGAAATGGGCGAC
>JANNJV010000338.1:0-25606 GCA_031395945.1 Gemmatimonadota bacterium
CGCATTCGTGCTGCCCGAGGACGACCGAGTCTCCATGACCCGCATGCAGCTCGAGGCCAACCTCGTGCGCATGTACGGTGGACGCGCGGCCGAAGAGTTGGTGTTCGGCAGGGACCGCGTGACCACGGGCGCCGCCAGCGACATCCAGACGGCGACCGGGCTCGCGCGACGCTACGTCACGCAGTGGGGTCTGTCCGACGAGATCGGCCCGATCCTGGTGGGCGACAACGAGCAGGAGCTGTTCCTGGGTCGTGAAATCCAGCATCGGCGTGAAGTGTCCGAGCAGACGGCGCAGAAGGTGGACGCTGAGGTGAAGCGCATCATCTCGCACGCCTACGAGCGGGCCAAGGCCACACTGCAGGAGCACATCGATCTGCTGCATCTGGTGGCCCAGGCGCTGCTGGATCGCGAGACGCTCACCCGCGACGATGTGAACCTTCTGGCCCGCGGCGAGACCCTGCCTCCGCGGACGCCACCGTCGCCCCCGAAACCGCTGACATCGGCGCCGGTGCCGCCGGTGCTGGAGCCGAAGCGCAACCCGCCACTGTTAGGGGGACCGGAACCCAGTCCTGCGTAATGAAGGAGAACAGGGAACAGGGAACGGGAAGGGGGAAACTGAAACGGCGGAGAGGGAGAGGGAGAATGGGACAGAACGGCGTTCCGTCCCTCTCCCTCTTCCTTTTCTTTCCGTCGGCGAACGTGGCGACGCTCGCGCTGGGCGCGCGTATCTTCCGTGCTCACGACGTGCGGCAAAACCGTGACCCATAGCCCAGAGCAACTGCAGTGAACGGATTCGAGCATCTGCGGCTGTTGCATCCAGGTTGGCGCGATCTTCTCGAGGTGGCGCTCGTGAGCTTCGTGCTGTATCGGGTGCTGCTGCTGTTCCACCGCACCCGTGCTGTCCGCATCCTGCTGGGTCTCGTGGTGCTCGTGCTGGCCTATGCGCTGGCGTACGTCCTCAAGCTCGGGATGATCACGTATCTGCTGGGGCTGGTGTTCCAGTACGGAGCGATCGCGCTGCTCATCGTCTTCCACCCGGAGCTTCGTGCGGCGCTGGCACATCTGGGGAGAACGCGGCGTTTCTTTCCGCAGCTCGGCGATGAAGCGGTAGCGGACGAAGTCACGAAGGCGGCGGAACGCCTGAGTCGCATGCGCGTGGGCGCGATCATCGCCATCGAACGGCAGGTCCGGTTGGACGAGTATGTCCCGACCGGCTCGGAGATGCAGGCGCGAGTCTCCGCCGACTTGCTGACGACGATCTTCACGCCGCACTCGCCGCTGCACGACGGCGCGGTGATGTTGCGCGGCGACACGATCATCGGCGCCGGGTGCATTCTGCCGTTGTCGCAGACCTCCGTACTCGACCGATCGCTGGGGACGCGACACCGCGCCGCGCTCGGGCTGGCGGAGGAGACGGACGCGCTCGTGGTCGTGGTGTCCGAGGAATCGGGCGCCATTTCGCTCGCCGCGAATGCGCGTTTGTGGCTGCGTCTCACGCCGGCGCAGCTCAAGGAGAAGATCATCGGCCCGCTCCCGGCATCCGAACTCGCGCCCGTCGGGCTCAGCGCGTGAAACGACTCGACGCCGCGGCCGGTGGCGCCGTGGTGCTCTTGCTCGTCTACGCATTCACGCTGGCGCCAGACGTCACCTTCTGGGACGCGGGCGAGTTCATCGCGGCGGCGCGCGGGCTCGGGATTCCGCATCCGCCGGGCACGCCGCTGTTCATCCTCCTGATCAACGCGTGGGCGAAGGTCTGGTTCTTTCTGCCGTTCGCGGTCGCCACGAATGTGTTTTCCGCAGCCGCGACGGCGCTTGCTGCGTTCGTCACCGCGCGGCTGGTGCGTCGGGCCACGGGCAGCGCCGCCATGTCGTTCGCCGCGGCGGTCGCCGCGGGAAGCATGTCCTCCGTGTGGCTGAACGCCACCGAGACCGAAGTGTACGCGGCGTCGCTCGCACTGGGCGTGCTCATGATCTGGTCGGCGGAGCGCGCTGGCCGCATGCCCGACGATCGATGGACATGGCTCACAGCGTATCTCATCGCCCTGTCGGTGCCTCTGCACCTCAGTGCCCTGGTGGCGGCGCCCGTCGCCATCGCGCTCGCCGCATATTCGGGCGAGGAGATCCGATGGCGTCGCGGCGTGCTGCTCGCCGGCGTCTTGCTGCTGGCGATGGGCGTCGGTCGGATGTCGCTCTGGATGGCGATTGTGGGCGCCGTCGTGGTGCTTGGTTCCGGGATCCGCGCCGGCGCGCCGGCGTTGACCGTGTCGGCGCTCGCGATCAGCGCGCTGGCGTTCCTGTACGTCCGCGCGCAACACGATCCGGCCATCAACCAGGGCGATCCCGATACCTGGCAAGCACTCGTGGACATGGTTGCGCGCCGGCAATACGACGTGTCGCCGGTGTGGCCGCGCAAGACGGCGTTGTGGGTGCAACTGGGGAATCTCGGACAGTATGCGGACTGGCAGTGGGCGTTGTCCCTCGGTCCGACCGTGATGCCGTCGGTGCTGCGAACGCTGTTCACCGTGGTCTTCATCGCGCTTGCGTATCGCGGGGCGGCCGTGCACTGGCGATTGGATCGGCGGTCGTTCATTGCCGTCGCCGGACTGCTTGTATGCGGCGCGCTCGGCGTGCTGGTCTACCTGAATCTCAATCCGGGTCCGTCCATCGGCTGGGGTATCCTTCCGGCGACTGCAGCGCGTGAAGCTCGCGAGCGCGACTATTTCTTCGTCTTCGCCTTCTGGGCCTGGGGGATCTGGGCAGGGATCGGAGCGGTCGCATTCGCCCGACGCAGGTCGCGGCCCGCGTGGGCAGGTGCGTTGATCGCCTGCTTGCCCATCGCGTTGAATTGGCGCGCCGTGACGCGGCGCATGGAGCCCGAGGCGTCGCTGCCGCGAACACTGGCTGAGGGCATCCTGCTAAGCACGCCGGCGAATGGCGTTTTGTTCGTCGTGGGGGACAATGACAGCTATTCTCTGTGGTACTCGCAGCAGGTTCGGGACGTCAGGCGCGACGTTACGGTGATCACGATCCCGCTGCTGCCCACGCACTGGTACCGCGCCCAGATCGCACGCCGATTCATGCTTCTCGACTCCAGCCAGGTGCAGCGGTTTGATGGCCGGATGGAGGTGGCGGCGCGGATCGCGAACGGCGCCAGATCCCGTGGCCGCCCGGTGGTGGCGGCGATCACGCTGAACAGCCGCGAACGCGAGCGGCTGGGCGCCAGTTGGACGGCGCGGGGGATGGTGTACGTCGAAGGCGCCGACTCCATCGATGTCGCCGGCGCGCGTCGCGTCGCGTCGTGGGTGAGCGCGCGGTTGGGATCACGGCTGCCGCGCGAGTCCATCGATCCGGTGAACAGCTACTTCCGTCGCACGTTGAATTGCCCGGAACAGTTCGCGACGACGCAGCAAAACGCCGACTCCACTCGGCTTGATTCAGCATGTAACTACCGGTAGCTTGCTGCCTTATGCCGTTTCTCGACCTGGCAGACCGGGTTCGGGAGGTTCGGGATCGGATCGACGCAGCGGTACGACGCGGCGGGCACGGCCAACAGGTCACGGTGGTCGCGGTGACCAAGACGCATGGACCGGACGCGCTTCAAGCCGCATGGGACGTAGGCCTTCAGGACGTTGGTGAGAACAAGGTCCAGGAGGCGCTGGGAAAGATGGACGTCATCCCGTTGCCGTTCCGCTGGCACCTCATCGGCCACCTGCAGCGGAACAAAGTGAAGCACCTGACGCGCTTTCATCTGCTCCATTCGCTCGATCGCCCGCAACTCGCGGATGCCGTGGACGCAACCGGTGTCGCGGGCACGCGCGTCTGCGACGTGCTGGTACAGGTGAATGTCGCGGGCGAGGGGACGAAGGGGGGGTACGAGCTTGCGGACCTCGCTGCCGAAGCGGCACGCCTTCGGACGCTGGTCGGGCTGCGGGTGCGCGGTGTGATGACCATGGCGCCCTTCGACGCCGCCGACGCCACCCTGCGCCGCGTGTTTGAAGGTGCCCGCGAGGCCCGCGACCGCCTGCGTGCCGCGGGCCATGACTCTGCGACGGAATTATCCATGGGGATGTCCAACGACTACGAGGTCGCGGTGGAGGAAGGCGCCACGATGGTGCGCATCGGGACCGTGCTCTTCGGAGCAAGAACCGCGGGGGCGGTATGACCGACGAAACCTTTCATCTCACCCCGCTGGACGTCCGGCGGTACGAGTTCGGCCGCGTCCTTCGCGGCTATGATCCCGAGCGCGTCGACCAGTTCCGCGAACAGGTGGCGGACGAGCTGGAACGCCTCACACGCCTCAATCAGGAGCTGGAGCAGAAGGCGCGCACGTTTCATGACCAGCTCAAGGCGTTCCGCGAGCGCGACAAGGCGCTGAACGAAGCGCTTGTCAGCGCTCAGCAGCTGCGCGCGGACATTCGCGATCAATCCGAGCGCGAATCACAGCTCACGCTGCGCGAAGCGCAGGCACAGGCGGAGAGCATCGTCGCGACGGCGCAAGCCGACATCCGGCGCTTCGAGGACGAGCTTGCCGCGCTCGACCGATTCCGCCGAAACTACCTGGCGCAAATGCGGGTGTTTGTGGAGCGCCAGCTCTCCGAAATCATGGCCGCCGAATCAGCCCCGACGATCGCGCGTTCCCGCGAATGAGTGCAACCGCAGTGGACACCGGGGCGTGGGACGAGGCGCACCCAGCCTCTTCGCCGCTCCACACGTTCGAGCGTGTGCAGCGAGCGGCGGAGTTCGTGCGAAAGCAGTGGCCGCACACGCCCGACGGCGCCATCATCCTCGGCACGGGGCTGGGGAACCTTGGAGACGCCATCGAACGCCCGACGATCATCGCGTACCCCGAAATCCCGGACTTTCCGACGTCCACGGTGGAATCTCATGCCGGGCGGCTCTTGTGCGGCACGCTCGCCGGCAAGCGCGTAATCGCAATGCAGGGGCGGTTTCACCGCTACGAGGGTTACTCACTGGCGCAGGTGACCTTTCCCGTGCGCGTTCTGCGCGCGCTTGGCGCCCCCGTCCTGATCGTGTCGAACGCGTGCGGCGTAGTACGCGCTGACTGGAAGCCGGGCGACCTGATGCTCCTGACCGATCATATCAACCTGCTCGGCGACAATCCGCTCATCGGCCCCAACGACGACCGGCTGGGGCCGCGCTTTCCGGACATGTCGCAGCCGTACGATGCCGGCCTCCGAGCGACGGCGAAATCGGTAGGCGCCGACATTGGCATTAGCGCCACGCTCCGCGAGGGTGTGTACGTCGCGGTGCCCGGACCGAATCTCGAAACGCGCGCCGAGTATCGCATGATCCGGGAGCTGGGGGGCGACGTCGTGGGCATGTCGACGGTGCCGGAAGTGATTGTCGCCGTACATGGCGGCATGCGGGTGTTGGGCATCTCGATCATCACGGACGCTGCTGTCCCGGAGACGCTTTCGGCGACCACGTTGGCGCAGATCGTTGCCGCTGCGAACGCCGCCGAGCCCTCGCTCACGGCCCTGGTACGTGGCGTCGTCGGCCGCTTGTAGCGCATGACGCTGACCAGGCCCGAGTCGCGTTTTGCCGAGCTGGCGCCCGGCCGTCCCGCCGATGAGTTGGAGCGGGAGCTGATGGCCCGGTGGCAGGAGGAAAAGCTGTTCGAGCGTACGCTCCAGGCGCACGAGGGGGCACCGAGTTTCGTGTTCTTCGAGGGCCCGCCGACAGCAAACGGCCGGCCCGGCATTCATCACGTGTTCTCGCGGACTCTCAAGGATCTGTTCTGTCGGTATCGAGCAGCGAAGGGCTTTCATGTCTTGCGCAAGGCAGGATGGGACACGCATGGCCTGCCGGTCGAAATCGAGGTCGAGAAGCAGCTCAAGATCAACGGCAAGCAGCAGATCGAGGCGTTCGGTGTCGCAGAGTTCAACAAGCGCTGCCGGGAAAGCGTCTTCACGTACAAGGATGACTGGGAGAAGCTGAGCGAGCGGATTGGCTACTGGTTGGACTACGAGCATCCATACATCACATACAGCAACGAGTACGTGGAGAGCGTCTGGTGGGCGCTGAAGACACTGTATGATCGCGGCTATCTCACGCGGGGCCACAAGATCCTGCCGTATTGCCCGCGGTGCGGCACCGCGTTGTCGAGCCACGAGGTCGCGCAGGGGTACGAGGATGTCGAGGATCCGAGTGTGTACGTGGCACTCCAGGTGGTTGACGACAGCAACGTTGGAAGTGGGACGCTGGATGTGCGAGGTTCGACGTCGAACGTCAAACCTCCAACGTCAAACGTCAAACGCATTCTGGTTTGGACCACGACGCCCTGGACCCTGGTATCCAACGTTGCTCTCGCTGTCCATCCCGATCTCGACTATGTGGAGGTCAAGCGCAGAGGCAAAGATGAGGGTTCTCTCATTCTCGCCGAAGCGCGGGCGCCGGTCGTGTTCGGTGCCGACTGGGGGGACCGCTGGGAGGTGATCGGCCGGCTGACCGGCCGGGACATGTTGGGCTGGCGCTATCGCCGGCCCTTCGACTGGCTGCCGTTTCCCGTGGATGCCCAGCACGAAGTTGTCGTCGCCGG
Organism: Gemmatimonadota bacterium; assembly: GCA_031395945.1. Lineage (GTDB taxonomy): Bacteria > Gemmatimonadota > Gemmatimonadetes > Gemmatimonadales > Gemmatimonadaceae > DASPMP01. Next base: position 6,560 of record JANNJV010000338.1, read on the forward strand.
GCATTTCGTGTCGGCCGAGGACGGCAGCGGCGTGGTCCACATGGCGCCGGCGTTCGGCGCCGACGACTACGCGACGGGGAAACAGCACGGGCTGGCGTTCCTCCAGCCGGTCAACGCCCGCGGTGAGTTCCCGGAGGACATGCCGATCGTCGGCGGCCTGTTCGTGAAGCAAGCAGACCCGCTGTTGATCGAGGAGCTCAAGCGGCTGGGCGTCTTGTGGAAGGCGGCGAAGATCACGCACTCGTACCCACACTGCTGGCGCTGCCACACGCCGCTTCTGTACTACGCGCGTGGGTCCTGGTTCGTGCGCACGACCGCGTACAACGACGACATGATGGCGCGCAACGCGCGCGTCGATTGGCATCCGCCGGAAATGGGCTCCGGCCGCATGGGGCAGTGGTTGGAGACCAACGTGGACTGGGCGCTGTCGCGCGACCGGTACTGGGGCACGCCGCTCCCACTGTGGGTGTGCGACGCCGACGACCAACATGTCGATGCGATCGGCTCGTATGCGGACCTGGCTGCCTCTATCGGCAAGCCGCTGCCGTCGGATTTCGATCCGCACAAGCCGTTCATCGACGCATACAGCTGGCACTGTTCCAGCGCCGGGTGCGCGGGACGCATGAAGCGCGTCCCTGAAGTCATCGACGCCTGGTTCGATTCGGGCTCGATGTCCTTTGCGCAGTGGCACTATCCGTTCGAGAACCGCGACGTCCTGCCGAAGCAGTTTCCCGCGAGCTTCATCGCCGAAGGCATCGATCAGACGCGCGGCTGGTTCTACTCGCTGCTTGCGATCGCGGCGGGCCTCGGCGATGCGCTACCGAACAACACGGGCGCGTCGCCGTACCGTGCGGTCGTGGTGAACAACCACATCCGCGCCGCCGACGGCAAGAAGATGTCGAAACACCTCGGCAATACGGTCGATCCATGGCGCGTCCTCGAGGACTACGGGGCCGACGCCGTGCGTTTCTTTTTGGTCTCCACGGCCGACGTCTCTGTCCCGCGCAACTTCGACGAGCGCGCCATTCGAGAGCAGTCGGTGCGTTTCTTCCTCACGCTGAAAAACGTGTACAGCGGCGTGTTCGCGCAGTACGCCAACTTCGGATGGTCCCCGTCGTCGTCCGATCCGGAGCCGGAGATGCGTCCGCTGCTGGATCGATGGATGCTGTCGCGGCTCGCCGCGCTGGAGTCGTCCGTCGACGACTTCCTGGATCGCTACGATGCGACGGCGGCGGCGCGCGCGATCATGCTGTTCGTCGACAACGAGGTTGCCAACTGGTACGTGCGCCGTAGCCGCGACCGGTTCTATGAGGTGGATGGCGCGGACAATCGCTCGGCGTTCGCCACGTTGCATGAAGTATTGACGGTGAGTTGCCGGCTGCTGGCGCCGTTCGCGCCTTTCCTGTCCGATTGGATGCATCGGGAGCTGACTGGCGAGTCCGTGCACCTGGCGCCGTTCACGAGGCAGCACCGCGCCGCACGAGAAGGCCCACTCGAGGCGGCGATGGAGGCCGTGCGCGAATTGGCGACTCTGGGTCGAGCGGCACGCGAGGCGGCCAAGATCAAGGTACGCCAGCCGCTCACCCGCGCCGTGTGCGTCGCGCCGGGGGCAGACGCCACGCTGCTGGAGCAGCTCATTCCGCTGCTGGCGGCCGAGTTGAACGTGAAGTCCGTCGCGTTCGCGAAGTCGGGTGACGCGCTCGTGACGCTCAAGGCCAAGGCAAACTTCCGGGCGCTGGGCAAGAAGTTCGGGAAGAAGACGCCCCTCGCGGCCGCGGCAATCGGAGCGCTCTCGGCGGACGACTTACGAGCCTTCGAAGCCGGGAAGCCCCTGACCGTGACTGTGGATGGGGAGACGCAGGAGTTGTCCGCGGAGGATCTGGAGATCCACAAGAGCGCATCGGGGGATCTGCTGGTGCAGGAAGCCCGCGGCTATGTCACGGCAATCGACCCGACCGTCACCGACGCGCTCCGCCTGGAAGGCATGGCGCGTGAGCTTATCAGCCGGGTACAGCGTATGCGAAAGGAGGCCGGACTCGCTGTCAGCGACCGCATCCGTCTCGCAATCACTGGTGATGCGGAAGTCAAGGAGGCGCTGGACGGGCACCGCCAATGGATCGCCAACGAAGTCTTGGCTACCGAGGTGCTGGACGACCCGGGTAGTTTACAGGATTCCTTAATAATTCAGGCCGTGGACCTCGACGGGATCTCGGCCCACATCGCACTTACACGGATGGAGTAGCATGGCGACGACCAAGAGCGACAAGAAGCCGAAACCCATGCCGAAGAAGCAGCTGCAGCATTTCGAGAAGCGGCTGCTCGAAGAGAGGCGTCGCGTGCTCAAAGAGCTGGGGCACCACGACGAATTGTTCAACAAGAACGAGCAGTCGGACGGCGACCTGAGCGCCTACTCGTTTCACATGGCCGATCAGGGCACCGACGCGATGGAGCGCGAAAAGGCCTTCCTCTTCGCGAGCCAGGAGGGGCGCTTCCTTTGGCACATCGACCAAGCGCTGCGGCGGCTGTACAAGTCGCCGGAAACGTTCGGAAAGTGCCACAACTGCGGCAAGGACATCGCGTTCGAGCGGCTCGACGCGCTCCCGCACGCGCGATATTGCATCGACTGCAAGCAGCGCGAGGAAGATGCAAAAAAGTAGAGCCAACGGTTGGCTGTTCTGGCCGATTCTCATCGCGGTCGTCGCGTGCGATGTCGTGACGAAGGCGATTGCCGTGGGCGCGATGGATTACCAGCGGGTGCCGCACGCGATGATCGGCCAGTATTTGCGTTTCACGCTCGTCTACAATCCGGGCGCGGCCTTTGGGCTGAACGTCGGCGAATACTCGCGCTGGGTCTTCATGGCCCTGACGATCGCCGCGTTGCTCATTCTGGGCAGGCTCTACGTCGCGTCGCCGCCGGGTGACCGGGCGCGGGTGATTTCACTTGCCTTGGTCTGTGGCGGCGCCATCGGCAATCTCATCGACCGCATCCGGCATCCCTTGGGTGTCGTGGACTTCATCGACATCGGTGTGGGGGACGCGCGTTGGCCGACCTTCAATGTCGCCGACATGGCGGTAAGCACCGGCGCGTTCCTGTTGGCCATCGTGCTGTGGGCCGAGGACAAGCCCAAGGACGAGTCGACCGTCGCTATCGTCCCCAACGATTTGCGCCACGAATCCAGCGAGGCCACGTAACGCTGCCGCGCGCCGCTCCAAACGCCACACTGTTCTGGGGCGCGGCGTTCGCCGTGGTGATGCTGGATTTCATCACCAAGCGGCTCGCTGAGAATTTCCTGTTTCCGCCGCACGTTCCGCATCAGGTGCTCGGGGACGTCGTACGCCTGACGCTGGCGTACAATCCGGGTGCCGCATTCAGCATGTCGCTTGGATCGTACTCGCGATTCATTTTCGGCGGGTTCGCGATCATCGCGCTGGTAATCCTCTGGCGGCTGTACCGTGAAGCCGGGCCGCTCGACAGACTGAAGGTGCTCGCGCTCGGTCTCGCCTGGGGGGGCGCCGCGGGCAATCTCGTGGACCGGTTCCGGTCGTCCCTGGGCGTCGTGGACTTCATCGACATCGGCGTCGGCCACATTCGCTTCTGGACCTTCAACGTCGCCGACAGCGCCGTCACGGTGGGAGCGGTCCTGCTGGGCTGGGTGCTGCTGCAGGAAGACCGGCAACAGAAAAAGCACGCGGCGACCAGTGAGTGACCAGTCGCGGTCTACGCCGGATCTGTCCGGCGCAAGAACCGAACGGTTCGCGGCAACGGGCGATGGACCGCGGCTGGACTTGCTGTTGTCCCAGCGGTTGGACATCTCTCGCAACCAGGCCGCGACACTGATCGCGAACGGACACGTGCTGGTTGGCGGACATCGCGAAAAGGCGAGCTATCGCGCCAGCGAAGGCGAGGAAGTCGTCGTGACGATCCCCGCACCCGAGTCGCGGGAAGTCGTCGGCGAGAACATTCCGCTCGTCGTGCGCTATGAGGATGACGATCTCATCGTGGTGGACAAGGCGGCAGGGATGGTCGTGCACCCCGCGCCCGGAAACTGGAGCGGGACCCTCGTGAATGCCCTCAAGGGTCGCGGCGAGCCACTGGCGAGCGGCGGCGATCCGGACCGTGAAGGCATTATCCACCGGTTGGACAAGGAAACGTCGGGATTGCTGCTCGTGGCCAAGACCGATCGCGCGCTCCGGGTGCTGGGGGCCGCCATGGCACAGCGGCGCATCTCACGTCGCTACGCGGTGCTCAGCTGGGGCCACATGGCCGAGGACCAGGTGACGGTGGATCGGCCGATGGCGCGCGACCCGCGCAATCGCCAGCGAATGGCCATCGTCCCGGAGGGCAAGCCAGCCAAGACGACTTTCGTGCGCATCGCGCGATTCGATGTGGGCGATCTGTTGCGGGCGCATTTGTTCACGGGACGCACGCATCAGATTCGCGTCCACCTGACATCCATCGGACACCCTGTCGTCGGCGATGATACGTACGGCGGTGGCGGCGGACGGCGGCTGGTGTCGCTGCCTCCCAAACGCCACTTCCTGCACGCGGCATGGCTGCTGTTCAAGCACCCGGTGAGTGGCCAGGACATAGAGATTCGCTCACCGCTGCCTGAAGACCTGCGCACGGCCCTGATCAAGGTTGGCGATGGCGCCATCCCGGCCGACACCGCCGATCCGCTGGAACTCCTCGGCTTTTTCAACATGGCGGCACCTGAGGCGTAGACGCCCTGAAGTTGGTGTTTATCGGTGTGGGCGCGTGCCGTAGTTTGCAGGTGTGTTCAACGCCACGAGGGTTAAGAAGTGAGCCACACGGTCCTGATCTGCGACGACACGCCATATATCCGGACCCTCATGAGCAGCATCCTCAAGCGGGGTGGCTTCGAAGTGGTCGGCGAGGCGGAAACCGGTACCCAGGCGGTTGAGAAGTACAAGGAGCTGCGCCCCGACGTCGTCACGATGGACATCGTGATGCGCGACATGGGGGGGCTGGACGCCCTTCGCGAGATCCGCAGGTTCGACGACAAGGCCAGGGTCCTCATGTGCAGCGCCATGTCGCCGCCAGCGTTGGTCGCCGAAGCAATGGAAGCCGGCGCGCGCGACTTCGTGGTGAAGCCCTTCCAGCCGAGTCGCCTGCTGGAAGCCATGCAGCACATTCTGGCCTGATCGCGCTACGGTGAGCGTGTCAGCCGAGGCCAGGGGGAGCGCCGGGGAGGGCACGCTCGTATCGGAGCGCGACCTCGACGTGCTCCGTTCGTTCGCGCGCCGCATCGATACCAGCGACGCAGGCGCGCACAACAACCTGGGCGTGCTGTATTACAACAAGGGGTTGTACGAGGAGGCCGTCGGCGCGTTCATGCGCGCGCTGGAGCTCGACTCACGCATGCAGGTGGCGCAGCGCAATCTCGAGATAGCGTACCTCAGCAGCGGCGCAGCCGATCAACGCATCGATCAGTTGCACGAGCATCTGCGGCTCAATCCCAGCGATCGAGACGCGCGATGGGAGCTCGGCCGCACCACGGCGCTGCTGGGACAACACGCGGAAGCCATCGCGGCGTTCCAGGAGCTGCTCAAGTACCACCCGACCGATCTGGGCGCGCTGATTCAGCTGGCGCTGTCACAAAAGGAGACCGGCGACATCGCGGCCGCGCAGCGCTCCTTCGAGCGAGCGCTCGAGGTGGATCCGGGAAGCTCGCTCGTGCACTTCTACCTTGGCGAGATCGCGTACAATCGCGGCGCGCTCACCGACGCGCTGGCGCTGCTACGCAAGGCCATCGATCTCAACCCGGAGAATCACGAGGCGTGGTATCTGTTGGGCTTCGTCCTGGGCGACGCGGGGATGCATGACGACGCCCGCGACGCGACGGAGCGGGCCATCAAGCTCAACCCCGCGCTCTCGCGCGCGCGCGCCAACCTGGCGCTCGCGCAACCGGCGCACGAGAAGTACGTCGAAAAAGCCAAGCGTGAATCCCGCCGCATCGTGCAGGTGGAGGTGAGCCACGAGTCACCGCTCACTCACTACAACCTGGGTCTGGCATTCCGCAAAAAGGGCTACTATCCCGAAGCGCTGGGCGAGTATCATCTGGCGCTGCACCGCGGCGAGGATCGTGACCTTGTCGAACAGGCCATCGCCGAGATTCACCTCGTCACGCGGGAGGGCCCGGCGGCGCTGGCGCTCTACGACACGCTCGTCCACCGGATGCCGAAAAGTCCCAAGCTCTGGAACGAGCGCGGGGTGGCCCTGCATCAGAGCAGTCGCTTCGCCGACGCCCAGGCCAGCTACACGCGCGCCATCGAACTCGAGCCCACCTACGCGCTGGCGCTCAACAATCTGGGGGTGGCGCTCTACCACGCCGGCCAGGCGGAATCCGCGTTCGAGGCGTTTCGGCGGGCGCTCGACGCCCATGAGTCGTTCACCAAGGCCAGGCTCAACCAGGCGTTGCTGCTTTTCAAGGGCAAGCGGATGCAGCTGGCCCTCGAGGCATACCGAAAGGTGCTGGCCGTGGACGGCGAGCATCCCGTGGCGTGGAACGGCGTCGGGTTGGTGCTGGCTGAACTGCGCAAGTTCGAGGACGCGCGCAACTCGTTCGCGCGCGCCATCCAGGCGCGGCCCAAGTACGCGGAGGCTCACTACAATCTCAGCTTCACGCTCTCGAACATGGGCGACTTCGAGGGCGCGCTCCGCGAGACGAAGCTGGCGCTCGAGCTGGATCCGTATTACGTGGCGCAGAAGTTCGAGCTCGCCATCGATCTGCAGTACGAGAACGCCGACCTCTCGGTCCAGCCGAACCTGGACGAAGAGAAACGCGCTGATGAGAAGATCGAGGATTTCGAGTTCGATCCCACCGTCCTGGACTCGCTCTTCACGGATCTCGCGCCGGCGCGCAAGACCCCGGTTCTCGCGACGCTGCCCACGGAGACAGATCTGTTTGCGATGGCGGCGGACTTTCTCTCGAAGGGATTCTTCGATCGCGCCCTCGCTGAAGTGAAGCGCGGGCTGGCTCGTGGTGGCGAGGCGGGGCGCGGCGCGTCGTTGCTCGGCGACGTCTTCGCGAAGCAGGGGCTCTGGGGAGAGGCGCTGGAGCGCTATCAGGAGGCTCGGCGCGTGGCGCCGGACTTCGTGCCGGCCATGATCGGCGAGGCCACCGCGCTCCTGCGGTTGGGGCGGGCCATCGATGCGCGCCTGGTCGCCGAGTCGGTGCTCAGTCGCGCGCCGAACGACATTGATACCCTGATGCTCGCCGCGGCCACGCGGGGAGATGCCGGCGACCCGGCCGCGGCGCTGGCGGCACTGGATACCGCGCGCCGGGTGGCGCCGATGCGCGCCGATGTTCACCGGCATATCGGCGACATCGCTCGGAAGTTGGGGGACACGGAGGGTGCGATCGCCGCGTACCGGAACGCGTTGTCGCTCGACTCGCATTACGCGATGGTGCGGTACCAGCTTGCGTCAGTACTGATAGAACGCAAGACCTTCCGGGAGGCGGAGCAGGAGTTGGTCAACGCCCTCGACGACGTACCCACGTACAGCGAAGCGACGCTGATGCTGGCGCGTCTGCGGCGGCAGCTCGGGCGTGCCGGCGACGCGTTGCCGTTGCTCGTGGAGTTGCTGCAACGCGATCCCTATCACTTCGACGCGCTGATCGGGCTGGGAGAGACACTGCTCGACCTGGGTCGTAAGCCGGACGCGGCCACGGCCTTTACCCGGGTGTTGCGGTTTGATCCGAACCACGTGGGTGCGCTGTATCACGAGGGAGCGTCGCTGGCCGAGCGACAACGCTTTAAGGAAGCCATCGACCGCTGGCAGCGGGTGCTCGTGCTGGCCCCCTCCAGCGAGTTCGGGAAACGCGCGCGTCTCGACATCCGAAGCGCCGTCGACCTGCAGCGCATCTTTGGCGTCCGCGCGGCGAGCTGAGCATCATGGCGATCGAGGGTCCCCTTCACGAGCTCGGATTGCAGGACGTGTTTCAGCTGCTGGATCTCAGCCGCAAGACCGGTATGCTGCGCGTGACCTCGCGCCACCGCAACGACGAAGGCGTCGTGTACTTCAACGGCGGCCGCGTCGTCCAGGCCAGCCTGCGCAGCAAACCAATGCCTCCGGTAGACGCGACAGCGCTGTCGGACCGCGAGTTCGCGCGCAAACTTCGCAGCCAGGTCGAAGCGGTCGTGTTCGATCTCATGGCGTGGACCGAAGGGTTCTTCTCCTTCGAGGAGCGCACGCTGATCGAGGCGGCCGCGCCGGTGAGCATCGCGACCGAATCGCTGCTGATGGAAAGCGCTCGGCGCATCGACGAGTGGTCGCGCATCGCGGGCAAGATACCCCACCTTATGGTGGTGCCGTCGCTAGCCGCGCTTCCGGAGGACCACGAGACCCAACTGGACTTGCTCCCGCACGAATGGGAGGTGCTCAGCCTCATCGACGGCACCAGAGATCTACGCGCTATCGCGTCTGTGCTTGGACGCGGCGAGTTCGAGGCGGCGAAGGTCGTGTTCGGCCTGGTGACGACCGGCGTCGTCGAAATCAGGCAGCCCAAGAATACGCGTGTCTCTCTGCATGAGTTGCCTCCACCCGAACCGGATCCGGACATCCAGGCGTGCCTGGATCGCGGATTCGCGGCCGTGCGCGCCGGTGATCTCGCGGTGGCCCGTGACCAGCTCGAGCGTTTTCTCCTGTTGGCCCCCAGCCATCCGGACGGCGAGCGGGCTCGCGCCGCGCTGAGCGCGATCACGGCGTTGCGGCGCGCCGCGGAGGAAGGCGGAAATGGTTGACGACATCCGCCTCTGGAGCGATGAGCTCACGCGCGATCCGTCGAGCCTCGTCTTTTTGCCACTCGCAGAAACGTTGCGGCGTCGCGGCCAAATCGATATGGCGCGCAAAGTGGCGTTGCGCGGCGTCGAACGGAATCCCCACAATGGCGACGCGCACGACCAGTTGGCGCGCATCCATGCCGACGCTGGCGATCTGCCGGCGGCATTCGACGAGTGGGAGATGGTGCTGCGGCTGGTGCCAGGACATGTGGGGGCGATCAAGGGAATGGCATTCATCCGCTTCCAGCAGGGGGAGGTGGAGGAAGCCGAGCGACTCCTGATGCAGGCGCAGGAACACACGGAAGATGCCGACATCTCGGCCGCGATCGGGACCCTGCGCCGGTCCGGTTCGGTCGCGTCGGTGTCCGGTGCCGTCGAGTTCCCCGCCGATCCGCGACTCCTCTTCGTGGACGTGCTGGCCAACGATCAGACCGCGATCATGCTCGACGCGGACGGGCTCGTGCTCGCCGGCGCCTACTACGCCGCGGACGGACGCGATGTGGCCGAGGATATCGGGGCCACGCTCTCCGGCGTGTCTGGCGAAGCGCAGCGTGCCACCCGTCATCTCGACATGGGGGAGTGGCGGTCGATCGTGTTCGAAACGGAAGCCGCGGTGGTCTCGATTGCCCCATCGCCCGTGAAGGCTGGGCTGGCGGTGGGAGGGCTCGTGATGCTGGCGGCGTCCACGGCAACGCCGCTTGGATTGCTACGTCGGCTGCTCGATCGCTGCATCTCGCGCGCGCACGTGTGGCTCAACACGGGACCGGGCGCATGAGCACGCCATTCTCATCGGTGCTCAGCGTGCTCACCCGCCAGAAAGGGGTGCGCGCAAGCCTCGCAGTGAGCGCGGACGACGGCATCGCCATCGACTCGAACCTCCTCATCGGACAGGACGGAAGTCGGGTGGCCGCGCTGGCTGCGCTGCTCTACCGCAAGGCGCGCCGGGCGTCGCTGGCCGCGGGGCTGGGCAACACGGGATTCATGCAGCTCGAGGCGGAGTCGGGGCGCCTCTGCATGCTCGGTGGCGACGAAGTGGTGCTGGTCGTCGTGGCCGACCGCGACGCCAACGTGGGCCTCATTCGCATGGAGCTGCTGCGTGCGGCGGAGTCGCTCGCGTGATCAGGACTTCCGTCGAGCCATGGGTTGAAGAACCGCTCCGGCGGTTCGTGGACGACGCACAGGTTGTGCTCGCCTTACTCTTGCATCCCAACGGCCAGGTGATGGCCCAGCACGGCTTCACCCGTGCGATGGACATCATGTCCGCGTGCGCGCTCGCCGCAGCCATCCATGTCTCGGCCACGGAGCTCGGGATTCAGTTGGAGGGCAGGCCGTTTTCAGGAATGCACCATGCCGGCAAGGATCGACAGGTCTTTCTTGCAGAGACACAAACGGTTCGCGGCCCCTACATTTTTCTGACGGTGTTTGATGGCGAGAGTTCGCTGGGGCTCGTGCGGCTGTATTTCGACGAGTTTCGCGTCAATCTCGCGAATGCGGCGCCTCCGCCCGTGACCGCATCGACACCCACGCTGGGCGAAAACTTTGAACTTGAGTTGAATCGCAACCTCGCAGCTCTCTTTGGCCGGGCCTGATGTCACTCGTCAACTATCAGACCCGCGAGATCACCTGCAAGATCGTCTATTACGGCCCGGGACGGTCGGGGAAGACGACGAACCTGCACACCATCTATGGGCAGGTGCCGGACGACCGGAAGGGCAAGATGGTGTCGCTCGCCACGCAGACCGACCGGACCCTGTTCTTCGATTTCCTGCCGCTCGACCTGGGGCAGATATCGGGTTTCTCCACGCGCTTTCAGCTCTACACGGTACCGGGTCAGGTGTACTATCACGCGACGCGCAAGCTGGTGCTTCAGGGCGCGGACGGCGTGGTGTTCGTCGCGGACAGCCAGGCCAGGCAGCTGCAGGAGAACATCGAGAGCTTTCAGGATCTGCACGAAAACCTCTCGGAGCAGAGCGTGGATCCGCGCTCCGTGCCGCTCGTGATTCAATACAACAAGCAGGACCTGCCCCGCGACTTGATTCTGATGCCCGCCGAGCTCTCGGAGTCGATTAACTTTCGCGGAGTGCCAGACTTTCCCGCCGACGCCCTGCACGGTCCGGGTGTCTTCGAGACACTCCGCGGCATCTCCGAGCTCGTGCTCAAGCGCTTGAGCGCCGGAGCGGCGCGTTAGCCGCCCTGACGGAGAGCCCGAGTGCAAGTAGACGCGCGCCATCGGTTCGAGAACTACATCACAGGATCGGCCAATCGCCTGGCCGTCGCGGCCGCGCGCGCGGTGGCGGAGCAACCGGGGCTCACATACAACCCGCTGTTCATCTACAGCAGTTCGGGGTTGGGCAAAACCCACTTGATGGGTGCCATCGGTAACCTGGTCCAGCAACGGGAACCCAAGTTGGGCGTGGAGTATGTCACGCTCGATGATTTCGTCGAGCAGTTACACGCGGCCATCGGCACCAACGAGTCGGATCGGTTCAAGCAGCGATACGGCCGGGTAGACGTCCTGCTCCTGGACGACATGCAGTTCCTCACCGGCCGGCGCGAAACGCAAACTGAGTTGCTCCGCCTGCTGAACGCGCTCCAGGGCACCGGTCGCCAGGTGGTGATGACCAGCGACCGTCCTCCGTCGGACATCCCCGACGTGGACGAACGCCTGATCACGCGGCTGTCGGGCGGCCTCATCGTGGACATCGGCGCCCCAGACTACGAGACCCGAATCGCGATCCTGCGCGCGCGGTGCGACGAACGTGGCGTCCGGTTCCAGACCGGCGTGATCGAGGAGCTTGCCTCGCTGGAGTTCAACAACATTCGTGAGTTGAATGGCGCGTTGAACAAGCTGATCGCCACCCAGACGCTGGGCGGCGATCTGATTCACGCGGAGCAGGTGAAGGGAATGTTCGCGCACGTCGGCGCGCGAAAACATTCAGGTGGGCAAACGGCGGCGCCGCGCACGTCGGGCTCCCCGCCGCGGCCGAATCTCGACTTCCAGAGCTTCGTGAGCGACATCGCGACCGCGGTCGCCGAACACGTGGATCCGTGGAAGATCAAGGTCGCCGAGGCGGTGGCGTACTGGTCGGGAGAAGGTTACCGCACCGCGGGTCTCGAGCGGCTGTTGCAGAACGCGGGGCCCAAGACCGACTTCGAAAGCGCCCTGCGCGACTACTTCACCACGGTCGAGAAGCTGCGCGAGCTCGAAGGACGCGCCAACGCCATCGATGCGAGTCTGGGCGCCAACGAAGTGTTCCGCGATCCGGAAAAACTCGCGGAAGCCGACGCGCTGGTCACGCGAGCGCTGGCCGGCTCCACGCCGCCTCCAGGGCCCTCGGCGGCGTTTTCGCGTGCCGGGTTCGAGATCGGGCCCAGCAACCAACTGGCGGTGCGTGCCGCGGACGCGGTGATCGAGGAGCCCGGCAAGCGCTACAACCCGCTGTTCATTCACGGGCCCAGCGGAGTCGGCAAAACACACCTGATCAACGCCATCGGCAACGAGATGATCAATCTCAGCGGCGGTGCCGCAGTGGTGGCCTGCGTGAGCGCGCAGCAATTCATGGACGAATTGATCGCCGCGATGCAGGAGGGCAGCGTGGATCGCTGGCGCACCCGGTATCGCCAGGCGGACGCGCTGGTGATCGACGATGTGCAATTCGTGGCGGGCAAGGAGCGAACGCAGGAAGAGTTGTTTCACGTGTTCAACACGTTGTACTCGGAAGGGAAGCAGCTGGTGTTCGCCAGCGATCGCCAGCCGCGGCTGCTGGATGGGCTCGAGGAGCGGCTGCGCTCGCGATTCGAGGGTGGACTGGTGGTGGAGGTGCAGGCGCCCGACCGTGCCTTGCGGCTGAAGCTGTATGCGCACTATCTCCGCGACGCCGAGACACCGGAACGCGACTCGCTGCTGGCCTATCTCGCCGATCGACCCATCACGAGCGTGCGGGAGGTCATCGGCATCGTCAACCGGCTCATTGCCGCGGCAGACATCGCCGGCCTGCCGCTGTTCCTCAACGTGGCGCGCGTTGAGCTCGAGCAACCAGTGACCGCCACGAACGCGCCTGAGGTGCGCGCCGGCGACAACTTCTTCCTTGACGACGAAAAGCTTGTGTGGCATCTGCCCGACCTTGCCGCGCGCCTGATCGAGGATCCCCGCTGATGGCGATCAAGGGCTCGCTTCGCGAGGCGTCGCTCCCGGACGTACTCCAACTGCTCTCGATGGGCAGAAAAACGGGCTGTCTCAGCGTGACCCATCGGAACAACTTCGGCTACATCTACTTCGAGAAGGGAAAAATCTCGTACGCCTCCATCGTGAACCGGCGCGACCGCATCGGCGACATGCTGGTGAAGGCGGGAACCATCACGGCGGAGCAGCTACAGGGCGCCATCGACGCGCAGGGCAAACACCGCGACAAGCGCATCGGCGATCTCTTGGTGGAGCTGGGACACATCACGCGCGAGCGATTGCACGATCACGTCCGTGTGCAGATCGAAGAGGCGGTCTACCTGCTGTTCACCTGGAACGAAGGCACGTTCAACTTCGAGGCGGACGTCCATCCGGAACGACAAGACCTGCTGGTCTCCATCAACCCGGAGTCGCTGCTGCTGGAAGGCGCGCGGCGCGTGGATGAGTGGAGTCTCATCGAGAAGAAGATTCCCAGTTTCGACGCGGTGTTCGACGCCGACTGGCGCAAGCTCGCGGCCACCGAGCTGCCCCTCAGCCCCGAACAGCAAAACGTTCTCGAGCACGTCGACGGCCGGCGCGACGTTACCCAGATCGTCGAAATCTCGGGGCTCGTGGAATTCGAGGTGGGCAAGGCGTTGTACGGCCTCGTGACGGCGGGCCTCGTGCATCGCGTCGGCCGCAAGAGCCGCGTAGACCTGAAGGCGATTCCCGAGTCCCGCACCCAGGAGCACGCCAACCTGGGCGCGGCGTTCTACAAGACGGGCATGCACGAGGACGCCATGCGCGAATTCAAGCGCGTTCTCGAGATGAACAAGGACGACGTCGGCGCCTGGTTCTACATCGGGCTGATCATGATGCGGCAGGGAAAATGGAACGAGGCGGTCGAGGCGTATCAGGACGCCGCCAGCCGCGGCGGCGCGCGCGCGGCCACCTTCCATAATCTCGCGTTCGCGCTGGAACGGGTGGGCCGCTATTCCGACGCCCTGAGTGCGTTGCAGGACGCTACCAAGCGTGGCGGCGAAAAGGACCCCCGCATCCAAACGTCCGTCGGCGTCGTGTCGCTCATGATGGGCGACGTGGCGAGCGCGGACAAATCGCTGACGGCCGCCAAAGCCCTCTGGGCCGACAAGCCGTCGCCGGCGTGGTACCACTACGCCGGCCTTGCCGCCGCGGTACTGGGTGACCTGGGCCGCGCGCAACAAATTCTGCAGGAAGGGATCCTCCAACATCCCCGGTACGCGGCGCTGCACAACAATCTCGCGGCCCTGCTGGAGCGTCGTGGCAAATATGACGAAGCCCTGCACGCGGCTGAGCGCGGGCTCACCGACGATCCGGGGATGGCGCAACTCCACAAGAACATCGGCGATCTGTACTACCGGGCTGGCCGTTTCGATGACGCCCTCGAGGCCTTCGAACGGACGGTGAAGGCGAATCCCGAGCTGGGTGAGGACGTGTACCTCAAGCTCGGAAACATTCGCATCCGACGGAAGGAACGTGACGAGGCCGTGAAATGCTGGCAGAAGGCGCTCGCCATCGACCCCAACAGCGCCGCCGTACGATCAAACCTCGAGAGCGTGAAGCAGGCGCGATGAGTCTCACCTTCGTATTCTTGTCCCCATGACGGAGCAGATTGTTGCGCGCGCGATCACGGAACATCGCGCGACGTTGCGAGTCCTGGAAAGCCGCGTGGATGCCGCCGACGCGGCCACCCACAAGGACGTCCTCAAGGTCGAGATCATCTCGTTCTTCAAGCTGATCGAGCAGGAGATGTCCGACCTCAATACGCTGAAGGACGACGTCAAGAAACTCGTGGACAAATGGAAGGCGCTGCAGGCGGGTGTCACGCTGGCGCCGGAGTTCGTCGCCGAGCGCCCGCTGGTGCACGCCGACCACATCGGCGCGTCCACGTTTATCGAGAAGGGGTGGAGCCGGCTGTCGCTGGGCGACTACTCCGCCGCCGAGCAGGCGCTTCGCCGGGCCATCGAGCTCTCGCCCAACCAGCCGCAATCCGAAGCCCTGCTGGGGTGGGCGCTGATGCTCCAGGAGAAATATGACGAAGCGCTCATGTGGTTCCAGAAAGTGCTCGTGCGCGAACCTCAGAATTCACTGGCGCGCATCAACGTCGGCTACATCTGCTTCAAGAAGAAGGTGTTCGGCGAAGCCATCGAACACCTGTCGCGCGCGATCCGGCTGGACAACGACAAGAAGGCCACGCTGTACGCCCATTTCTATCTCGGGCTGATCTATCTCGAACGTGACATGTTCGAGGATGCGCAGACCTTCTTCGAGAAGACGCTGTTGCTTGGGCCCAATCTCATCGAGGCGTACTACGAGTTGGGGCGCGCATTCTGGTTCAACGGACAGCAGGATGAAGCCAGAAAGACGTGGCGCGACGGATTTGCCGCCAACAAGTTCAACGCGTGGGGAAAGCGATGTGCGGAAGCCCTGAAGAGGGCGGACGAGGGCGGGGAGCCGTAGGGCATTGGGCTTTGGGCCGTGAGCCAAATGCGACGATCTCGGTGGGCGTGCGTTGTTGCGCCGATGCTCACCCTCCTGCTTGCGCCAGTGCTTGCCCTCCTGTTTGGGGCATCTGTCCTGCAGGCTCAGGACGCGCCCGCCCGGCTCGACCGCGGCCGCTTCGTTTTTCTCTTCTATCCTGGCGATAGGCAGCTCGCGGGCTCGTTAGCCGCGCACGCACTGGCAACCGACACATTCCCGGGGCTGCCGCGGCCACAACAACGCGTGACCATCGCCATCGCGCCGGACAAACGCCGGTTTCGGGAGTGGGCCGGCGACGCGCCGGAATGGGGAAGCGCCATCGCGTTTCCGGACTCCCGTCGCATCGTCCTGCAAGGCCGCAACGCCGGCTCCGACGCGGGCAATCCCCTCGCCGTACTACGCCACGAGCTGGCGCACCTGGCTCTCCATGAGTTCCTGGGGAACCTGTCCCCGCGCTGGTTCGACGAGGGGTACGCCAGCTACTCGGCGGGGGAATGGGGACGCGAAGATGTGCTGGCCACCAACGTGGCGCTCCTGGCGCGTGGGATGCCCACCCTCGACGAGCTCGACGCGTCCTTCGGAGGCGGGGCAACAGCCGCGCAGTCCGCGTACGCCCTCGCCTATCGGGCCGTGGCGGAACTGGCCCTGTCTGACCGGACCCACGGCCTTGCTCTCTTTTTCGAGTATTGGCGCAGTGGCCAATCGTTCGAGCGGGCGTTGCGGCAGGCCTATGGCCTGACGTCGGCCGCCTTCGAGAAGCAATGGGGCCAACGGACACGCCGGCAATACGGTGCCCTGGCTCTGGTCAGCAACGTGACCATGGCCGGCTTGATCCTGCTATTCATCCTCACGCCGTTGTTCGTCATCAGAAAACGCCGTGACCGCATACGTCTCGAGCGCATGCGGCAAGCCGACGCTGATGCTGACCTGGCGGCCCAACAATCGGCCCTGAATGAGCTGCTGGGAGGAGGGCCGGCCAACGAGCCGAGTTAATCAAATCGTAACTTTCGATGGGAAGCCACGTTGAGCTGCGCGCAAGAGTGCCAGGCGCGCTCGCTCACCTTCGGTTGACACGGTTTTCTGGTGCGGATATCCTCCTATCCCTCATGGCCGAAGCCGAAGCATCGACACGCTCCCGTCCGCTCCTCTGGTGGGGAATAGCCCTGCTGGTCATTCTTGCGGGTTATGCGGATCTTGCCCGTGGTGGCGAGACCATTGCACCGGTGTTGCTGGTGGTCGGTTACTGCGTGTTGATTCCTCTCGCCATTCTGCGCTCGTAGGTCGTTCGGCGCTCGGGTCCACTCCCTGCTTCGTCAGTACATGCTTTGCATCGCGTTCGTATGACGGGCTGTTGGAGTTGCTCGGGCGAATAGCTCAGTTGGTTAGAGCGCCTGCCTTACACGCAGGAAGTCGGGGGTTCGAGTCCCTCTTCGCCCACTCGTTGCGTTAAAGGGTTGGAACAGAGGTCAGTGGGTCCGGGTACATCTGATTACAGCTTGGGAGGTTAGAACCGTGAAGGTGATGCAGCGACGTGCAACGACTGCGGTCGCGCTGACGCTCGGCATTCTGGGCGCGCCAGTGGCGCTCATGGCGCAGACGAAAAGCGGACCAACGCAGGATACGCCACGGCTACTGGTTGCCGTGTTTGCCAGCAATGATCGTGTGACGGGCGTACAGGCCGCCGACGCGGTTCGGGCGCGCGTTACGGCCGGCGCGAACGTGCGCCAGTTGTATGTGATCCCAAAAACCGACATCACGAACTATCTCGAGTCGTCCGGCTATAAGGCCGACTCCTCCCTTGGGCCCACCGACCTGAAGGAGCTTGCCAAGCTCCTGCGCGCCGATGAGGTGCTCTTCGGCCTGGTGACGAAAACGGCCACCGGCGTCAGGATCGAGCCGCGCCTGCTGCTGGCGCGCGACGTGAACCTCGCGCAGCCGCTGCCGATGGTGAATGCCGCCAATGCGAACGACGCCGCGCGCGTCATCGAGCGCTCGTTGCAGGAAGCTCGCAAGCAATTGCCGGATAACCGCGCGTGCGAAAACGCGCTGCGGGACCAAAAATTCGACCTGGCTGTCGCGGCCGCGAACGCCGGCATTGTGAAGTATCCGCAGGGCACGCTGGTGCGACTCTGCCTTGCCAGTGCGTACCAGGCCATGAAGTTGCCACCGGATTCGGTGTTGCGCGTCATCGACGAGGTGCGCCGCATCGATCCGAGGAACGTGTTCGCGCTCGGTCTCGCTTTTGGCGCGTACCAGACGAAAGGCGATCAGGAAAACGCGGTTCGCGCGTTGGTCAAGATCCTGGAGCTGGAGCCGAACAATCCCACCCGCCAGGCGCAGATTGTTGCCGAACTGGCGAAGCTCGGGAAGCCAGCCGTCGCTATCCCCATCGTCGACACATTGTTGATGCAGAACCCGGGCGATCCGACGCTGCTGCGTCAGCGTTGGCTGCTGCACCTGGCAGCGGCCGCGGCCGCCGCAAATTCGGCGGACAGCGCCACGGCGCCCGCGCTCTATGGAAAGGCCGTTGATGCCGGCGAAGACATGGTGCGTGCCGACACGACACTGGCGGACAGCGTTTACTTCTCGCGGCAACTTGCAGCGGCGGCGGGCCATTCTCCGCAGCGCGCGGTAGAGCTGGCGGGGCGCGCGGTGCAGAAGTATCCGACCAACGCCGAGTTGTGGGCCATCAAGGCGCAAATGGAGCGCAAGGCCGGTCAGCTTCAGATGGCGGAGCAGTCCATTCGCCGCGCACTGAACATCAATCCCAAGTTCCCGAACGCGCGACTGCTGCAGGCGCAGCTCTTCATCGAGATGGGGATGCCTGACAGTGCCGTCGCGATCGTTCGCACGGCGGTCGCGAATGGCGAGGATCCCAAGATGTGGGGTGCCATGCTGCTCGGCCCCACGCAGGCTGCATTTCGAAAGGCCGAGGAGACCAAGGATCCCGCAGATTACGAGCGCGCGCTGGCGCTTGCAGAGGAAGCGGACAGGCTCTCGCCTTCTGCTACCTCGAAATTCTTTGTCGGTGTGTCGGCCTTCCAGATCGGCATGCGCTCACTGCAGGACGCGCAGAAGCCCAAGAGCTGCCCGCTGGCGAGAAAGGCGCAGGACAACTTCGTGAAGACGCAGATTGCGATGCCGGGCGGGGGCTCGGTGGACGCGGGCACGGCGCGCACGATTCTCGGATACGTCGCTCAGTATTCGCCCGCGGCGGATCAGATGGTCAAATCCTACTGTAAGTAACCTCCCGGGATTCGATCATCAAAAGCAGCCCGCGCCGAAAGGCGCGGGCTGCTTTGTCTTTGCGTCAGGCAGGTGCGTCCTCGCCCGGGCGGTGGACGACGTGCACCCAGAGATCCTTCGCCCGCGCGTGATAATCCAGCCGTGCCGAATCCTGCACTTCGCCGTCGACGTTGACGCTGATGGGACGCGTCGCCTCGATGGTGAGCTCCGGAACGCGCACGTAATGCACGCCTTCTTCTCCGACGTGCTCGCCGCGCCGCAGCATGAGCATGGTCTTGGCAAACTCGTGCCGGGGCATTCGCTCCACGACGCAC
>JANNJV010000356.1:0-10565 GCA_031395945.1 Gemmatimonadota bacterium
GATTCGTAGCAGAGTTGGGCGACGTCCGCGCGCGGCCACCGCTGTGCCAGTCTCGATTACCTCGCCGGTACTGAGCAGCTGGCGCACGATGAGCGTGAGGGCGCCACGCCGCACATTCATGCGCCGCGCCAACTCCGCGCGCGAGATCGGTTGATGCTCGCGGATGAGGTTGAGCACGATCTTCTGGTTGATCTCGCGAAAGGTCGACCGTGTCGCGACCCGAAAGCTCCGTGTATTGATCTTGCGCATGCGCGTGAGTTGGCCGGAAGACAAAGAAAAACGGCCCCTGGTCAGAGGGGCCGCGTTGCTGGATCGTGATTCACTGGTGACTACGACGATCGCGCGGCGGCCCGGGAGGGCACGACGAGATTATTCAACGCGCGAATGAGGTTCTGGAGGACAGCCATGGTGTTTGGCGATGGTGTGATGCGGCGCTCATGCATCATGCGACAAAACATGCGGTCGGTCAAGGCGACATATACTTTGACGCGTGCCCACCTCGCCTCGCCGCGCGCCGGAAAACCCGATTGTCACGCCGGCGATGGTGCGGCCGTCGAGTCCCGACCTGAAGGTCGTTGGCGTGTTCAATCCTGCCGCCGCGACGCACAATGGCGAAACGGTCCTGCTGCTTCGCGTCGCGGAAGCGCCGCGAGATGTGCCCGCGAGAGAGGTGGCTGCGCCGATATTCGACGCGACAACCGGCACGATTGGCGTCAAGCGCTGGTCCCGCGATACCAAGGGCCTCGATCTCCGCGACCCACGGATGATCGGTCTCGAGGGGAAGGAATGGCTCACGTCCATCTCGCACCTGCGTGTTGCGCGGTCCAAGGACGGCGTCAATGTCACCATTGCCTCAGCGCCGGCGATAGCCGCCGCCACACGGTACGAAGCGTATGGCGTGGAAGACCCGCGTATCACGGAGATCGACGGCACGTACTGGATCAACTACACCGCGGTGTCGTCGTATGGAATTGCCACTGCGCTGGCATCCACGCGCGATTTTAGGGTCTTTGAACGCCACGGCATCATCTTCCCCCCCGACAACCGTGACGTCACGATCTTCCCGGAAAGGATCGGCGGACAGTTCGCCGCGCTGCATCGCCCCATGCCATCGGGGGGAGGGCTCGCGAAGCCAACCATCTGGCTCGCGCGCTCCCCGGATATGCGCTCGTGGGGCCAGCACGAATTCGTCGCCGAGGCGCGCGACGGCATGTGGGACGATGCCAAGATCGGCGGCGGTGCCGTTCCGGTTCGCGTACAGGCGGGAAGCCGCAGCGCATGGCTCGCGATCTATCACGGCGTGAGCGCGTCACCGATATCATATGCGCTCGGCGCGCTGCTGCTGGACGGTACCGACCCGGCGCGAGTGATTGGACGCTCGCGGGAACCCATCCTGCGTCCGGAGACGCCGTACGAGCGTGAAGGCTTTTTCGGCGGAGTCGTGTTCACCTGCGGCGCGCTGGTCGAGGGTGACCAGGTGCGCGTCTACTACGGAGCGGCCGACGGCGTTACCGCGGTGGCCGATCTGTCACTGGCGGAGATTCTTGCGGACCTCTCCGCAACGTGACATTCGAGCTGGGCATCAACTATTGGCCGCGACGGCGCGCGATGTACATGTGGCGTGAGCCCGATCTGGCCGCAGTGCGCGACGAGATGGCGCACATCGCCGACATGGGCTTCGACGTCGTACGCATCTTTGCCCTCACGCAGGACTTTCTCCCTGCGCCCGCGACCGTGGCGTCGGACAAGCTGGAGCTGCTGGTCCAAGTGGCCCGCGCAGCCGGTGACGCCGGGTTGCGTGTGGTACCCACGCTCATCGTCCTGAACATGAGCGGCGGTATCTGGTGGCCACCGTGGATGCTGGACGATCGCGGTATTCCGCGCGACGTGTTTGTCGATCCCGATCTCTTGCGCGCCCAGGAACTGCTGGTCGAGACCTGCGCCCGGGCGCTCGCGGGCGACAGCTCCATCCGCGCGTTCGATGTGTCGAACGAGGTGGACGATGCCCAACGCCCGCGCTCGCGCGAAGCAGGCATGTCGTGGGCGGCTCTCATGGCCGGCGCCATCCGGCGGGCCGCTCCCGCGACGCCCATCCAGATCGGCGCCCACCTGCCGTCGCTCACCACGGAGAACAACATGCGCGTGGACGACATCGCGCGCGTCGCCGACGAGGACGTGATGCACGCGTACCCGCTCTACTACGACGGCGCGCGCTCGTTTCTCGATGCCGAGCTCGTTCCATTCTCCTGTGCGCTCACGTCAGGCCTGTGCGCCAGCGGCCGCCCCACGCTCATGCAGGAATTCGGACTTTGCACCGCCGCGCCGGGAGTGGCGGGGCGCAGCATCACCGACGATTTCCTGGGACAGCCGCGCGCGCAGTATCTGGCGTCGGAGGTCGACGCGGCCGCCTATTACGCCACTGTGCTCGAGCGATTGTTGACGACCGGGGCCGCCGGTGCCTACGCGTGGTGCTACGCGGACTACGATGCGTCGTTGTTCGGCAGGCCGCCGCTGGACCGCGCGGTGCGCGAGCGAACGTTCGGGTTGGTACGCCCGGACGGCAGCGAGAAACCTGCCGTGAACGTCTTCCGCGAGATGCGACGGCGCCGGGATCGCGGTGAAGCGGTGCAGGGGCCAATCCCGCGGTGCCTGGACGTCACTACCGATGAGTACTACCGCGCGCCGAAGTCGCA
This sequence comes from Gemmatimonadota bacterium, assembly GCA_031395945.1. GTDB lineage: Bacteria > Gemmatimonadota > Gemmatimonadetes > Gemmatimonadales > Gemmatimonadaceae > DASPMP01. Next base: position 2,694 of record JANNJV010000356.1, read on the forward strand.
CTTCGACCGTCTGTACCGTCAGTGGCTGGCGGGCGTCGCGCCGTGATCGCAGCCCTCGAGCGCGTCGCGGGGAATCCACTGATTCATCCCTCGCACATCGGCTTTATGAGTGTGACGGGGACGTTCAATCCCGGCGCGGCGGTCGACGTCGCGACGAATCGGGTGGTGATACTGGTCCGGCTGTACGAGCGGGACACGCGCCGGTCGTGCCTGGGCCTGGCGTTGTCGTCGGACGGCGTGCACATCGACGAAATCTGGGATCGGCCCGCCATCGCGCGCGTCGCGCCGTACGAGGCGTGGGGCGTGGAAGACGCCCGCATCACGTATCTCGAGGAAGACGGGCGCTACGCCATTACCTACACGGGATACGCACCGGGCGGTCCTCGCGTCTGCCTGATCACCACCGACAATCTCACGGATCCAGCGCGCTACGTGCGCCATGGACCGCGGATCGCGGGCGAGAACAAGAACTGCGTGGTATTCCCCAGGAAAGTGCAGGGCCAGTACGTGATCCTGCACCGGCCCATGCCGCGGATCGTGTGCGTCCGGGTGTCGGCGTTGGAGCAGGAGTGGCCCGTTGCAGGCGTTCCTCTCATTGGCCCGCGGTCCGGGACGTGGCGCAGCTCGCGCGTCGGTGCGGGGGCGCCGCCGATGCTCACCGACATCGGCTGGCTCTTGCCATTTCACGGCGCCACCGCCATCGAAGAAGGAAACGTCTACTCCATGGGGTGGTGTGTCCTTGACGCGAACGAACCGGAGAAGGTGCTGTACGTGTCCCCGTCCGACGCGCCGGCGCTCACGCCCCATGCGTCCTATGAAATCGAGATGGGGCACATTCCCCAGGTGGATGCGGCGAATTTCATCACCGGCGTGCGCGTCGTATTTCCCCAGGGCCTCGTCGAGCGCGGGGATGATCTCATCGTGTACTACGGCGCCGCGGACGTATCGGTGGCCGCCGCGCGCGTGAACAAGCGCGCGCTCATCGCATCACTGCGCGCGGAGATCGACGCGCACCTCGGCGGTGACCCGCTGTGACGCGCCGACATCGGCGTTTCGGAATGCATCCGGGTCGCTGGCTGCTGGGTGCGGTGGGAACTTGTATCATCGGCACCGCGTGTGGCAGGGAGTTGCCGCCCGTGCCGAAGCCGCGGTTCGCGCCCCTGCAGCTTTCCGTGCAGCATCTCCGACATCTCGGTCTCGATGTCATAGTGAATGGCCGGCCGGTGCGCGCCGTCGCGCTGTATGCCGAGGCACCGGACTATCGACCCGTCGGGTCGCCCGCGCGCGACGGATATGAGGGCATCGCATCGCTGGACGATGCCGCGCGCGCGGCGGTGGTCTATCTCCGATTCTTCGAAATGACGGGCGACACGATCGAGCGTGCCGAAGCATTGGGACTGCTGGCATTCGTGGCCGCGATGGAACAGGGCGACGGCGAGTTCGTCAACTTTGTCGATGCGCGCGGCCGACTCAATCGCGGCGCGCCCAGCAGCCGCAAGAGCGTGTCGTATTGGGCGGCACGGAGCATTTGGGCGCTGGGCGAGGCGGTTCGCGTGTTGGGTACGGAATACGTGGAGGACTCTACTGCGCTGCGGCCGGTGCTGGATCGTGCCATCGCACGGCTATCGCGGGAGGTTGACGCCAACCGTTTGATTGGCGGGTCTGCTACGGCGACGGCGGAGGCGCTGCTGGGGTTATTGGCGCTGCAACGCGGGCAACCAAGTGAGAAGCTGGGCGCTCTCGCGGCGCGCACCGCGGCGTTGCTGGTACCGCTCTCGCAGGGATCCGAAACATCCGCGCCATGGGGTGCGCATCTGGATGGCGCGAGAACGAACTGGCATGCCTGGGGATCGCGGTCCGTCTCCGCGCTGGCCCAGGCGGGTGCCGTGCTGGCGCGTCCGGAACTTGTCGCAGCAGCGCGAAGGGAGGCCGACGCACTGTGGGGCCGGTTTCTTCTGGCCGGCCGAAACCCATCGACCGTAGGGCCAGACGGAACGGTCGCGTGGTATCCGCAGATTGCCTACGGCGTGGGCAGCATCGTGGAGGGCTATCTGGCGCTGGCGGAGGCGACGGGCGAGGCCAGATACGCGGTGTTCGCCGGTCTCACTGCCGGTTGGCTGGTCGGCGCGAACTCGGCCAGGACGCCGATGTACGACGAACAGACAGGCCGCACATTCGATGGCATCGATGGGTCGTCGCCGCAGGAAGCGACTCGCAATACAAGGCCGGACTCCACGCCGCACGTGAACCGTAACTCGGGCGCCGAGTCCACCATCGAAGCGCTGTTGGCGCTCGAGGGCGTGGCGTCGAATCCGGACGCGTCGCGTTTCATCCACTACGTCCCCGAGGGGGAAACGGAGCGGTCGTTGGCGAGCGTCCCGGAAAGCCGAACGTACAGGAATCCGGATGGCGAGCGACTGGAGCTGCGGCGGGTGTCGGGTCGCGGCGTGGAGATCGTGCCGTCCGCCGCTGCGCCCATCACGTTGACGTACTGGCCCGCCGCCAATCCGCAGGAGACGCAGCTGGCCCTGCGGCTGACCGCACAGTGGAACGCCGAGCATCCCGAGATCCAGGTGAAGGCGCAACCGTTGCCGGCGGGTCGCTCATCGGAGGAGGTGCTGCTCGCCGCGATCGTCGCCAAGGCAACGCCTGATATCAGCTCGAACGTGTCGTCGGCGCTGCTGGCGCGCTTGGTTCGCGCGGGAGGCGTAGTGCGCCTGGACGACCGCGTGGCGACCGCGGCGCGACTGCGCGAGCGGACGACAACGGCAATGTTGTCGTCGCTGCGGCTTCCCGACGGTGGCATCTATGCATTTCCCTGGAAGACGAATCCCGAAATGCTGATGTACAACGTGGATCTGCTGGCAGCCGCCGGCGTGCAGCCGCCACGTACTCAGACCGAGTTTCTCGAGGCGTTGCGGCGACTCGGGAGGGACACCGACGGAGACGGCCGTCGGGATCGTTGGGGACTCTGGGCGAATCTCAAGACCACCTGGCACGAGCGCTTCTATGATTTCTACGCACTCTATCTCGCCAGCTCCGGCGGGCGAACGCTCGTCGCGAACGACTCGGTCCTCTTCGACAACCAGTCGGCCGTTGGGGCCCTGGAGGTACTGCGGACTGGATTCGCGGAGGGCACGTTGCCGCGTTCGAACTTCGCGCAGGGCAGGGATCCGTTCATCGACGGCACAGTCGCGATGAAGATCATCGGCCCGTGGTTCATCAGGGAGCTGAACGAGCTCAAGGTGCCCGGCCTCAGGTACGACGTGACACCGGTTCCCTCGGCGGAGGGCACTCCTGAGGGGGATCGCTTCGCGTTCGCCGACCTGCGAAACATCGCGATCTTCTCCACGACGAAGCATCCGGACGCCGCGGCCCGCTTCGTCGCGTTTCTCACCTCACCCGCCGCCGATCGCATGATGATCCAGGACGCCAGCCAATTGCCGTACCGGCGCCGGCTCTCGACCGATACGCGCTTTGCATCGGCGCTGGCGCGCTGGCCATCGCTCGCGACGTTCGCGACGTATGTCGGGCGCACGCGTGACATCGATCTCGACCCGAACATCGTCGAGATCTTCGATCTGCTCTCGGAGGCGTACGAGGGAGCTGCCGTGTACGGCACCGTCCCAGTCCGAACCGCGCTCACACGCGCCGCGAACGAAGCCAGGAAGATCATCGATGCGCGCTGAGTCGCGGTCTGGCTGGTTGATGTCCGGGCCTTACGCTGGGTTCCTGATCGCCTTCGCGGGGTATCCGATCCTCTTCGCGCTGGTCCTTGTGTTTCTCCAGTGGGATCTCGTCACGGCGCCGTCGTTCGCGGGGCTCGAGAACATTCGCCTGCTGCTGCACGACGGGCGCTTCTGGCAAGCCGTGGGGAACACCTTCGTGTTTCTCGCTATCCACGTGCCCCTCCAGATCGCGACCGCGCTCGCGCTCGCGCTGGCACTGAACCGTCCGCTGGTGCTGCGCGCGTTCTGGCGCTCGGCGTTCTTTCTGCCCGTCGTGATCTCGGGCGCGGTGGTCGCGATCCTCTGGAGCAACTTGTACGCGACCGACGTCGGGCTGATCAACCGCGTCCTCACGCGGCTGGGTGTAGCGCCGGTACCGTGGCTCACGGATCCGCTGACGGCGATGCCCGCAATCGCCGTGATGGTCACGTGGAAGAACGTCGGCTTCTACGTCATCATCTACCTCGCGGGGCTGCAGTATATCTCGCGCAGCTGCCAGGAAGCGATCGAGATCGAGGGGGCCACCGCGTGGCAGCGCTTTCGCCATCTCACGCTCCCCTCGCTGTTGCCGCAGACCATCCTCGTGCTCACGCTGTCCACCATCAACGGCTTCCAGTTGTTCATCGAGCCGTACGTGATGACCGCGGGGGGTCCGCTGCGGCGAACGTATTCCATCGTGCTGTATCTCTACACGAACGCCTTCGCGTATCAGAAGATGGGGTACGCCGCCACGATCGGCGTTGCGCTCGCGCTCATCATCGGGGCGGTGATCTTCGTGCAGCGACGGCTCGTCGGACAGGCGGAGGCACTTTGAAGACGCTAGGCCGCATCGCGCTGTATGTGACGCTCGCGCTCGCGGCCCTCACCTTCATTTATCCCTTCCTGTGGATGGCTTCGACCACGTTCAAGTCGCTGTCCGAGATCGGCACGCTGTCGCTGATCCCGGAGAGTCCGACGCTGGCCAACTACCGCACCATGTGGGCGCGCGCCCCGTTTGGCCGAGCGCTGCTGAACAGCGCGCTGGTCGCGACAACGATCACGCTGTCTGTGCTTCTCTCCGCGTCGATCACCGCCTACGCCCTGGCGCGCCTGCACTTCCGTGGCCGGGCGCTGCTCAATGCGGTCACGCTTGCGGTGCTGCTGGTGCCGGGTCAGCTCACGCTCATCCCGCTCTACACGCTCATCGTCCAGCTGGGATGGGTCGACACGTACGCCGCGCTCATCGTCCCCTACCTCTTCAACGCGACCGCGATTCTGATGCTGCGGCAGTTCTTCCTCCAAATTCCGCAGTCGCTCATCGATTCGGCGCGTATGGACGGCATGAGCGAGCTCCGCATCCTGTTCACGATCTTCTGGCCGCTGGCCAAACCGGTGCTGGCCACCGTGGCGATCTTCACCTTCATGGGCTCCTGGAACGAAGTACTGTGGCCGCTCCTCGTAGTCCGTGAGCAACACCTCATGACGCTCCCGCAGTTGCTCACCGTGTTCTCGCTCGGGGGCGGTGCGGGCTCGATCGGGGTAGCGATGGCTGCTGCCATGGTGCTGGTGGTGCCGGTGGTCGTCGCGTACGCGTTCCTGCAGCGCTACTTCATCGAGAGCATGGCCGGCGCGGGGATCAAGGGATAATGGCCGGCGTCTCGTTCGAGCACGTGAGCAAGCGCTTCGGCCAGGTGCCGGTGGTCGAAGACTTTCACCTGGAGGTGCCGGACGGCGAGTTCGTGGTCCTGGTCGGCGGCTCGGGGTCCGGCAAATCCACCATCCTGCGCATGATCGCGGGGCTCGAGTCCGTGACGTCCGGCGCCATCCACATCGCGGGTCGCGACGTCACCGCGCTGCCGCCTCGCGAGCGTGACGTGGCGATGGTGTTCCAGGACTATGCGCTCTATCCGCACATGACTGTGCGCGAGAACCTGTCCCTGGGGCTCCGTCTCAGGAAAGTGGCGCGCGCCGAGATCGACCGGCGCGTGGGATGGGCCGCGGGCATGCTTGAGTTGGAGCCGTTGCTGGACCGCAAGCCCAAGCAGTTGTCAGGGGGACAACGCCAGCGCGTGGCGATGGGGCGCGCCATGGTGCGCGAGCCGCTCGTCTTCCTCTTCGACGAGCCGCTGTCCAATCTCGATGCCGGACTGCGCGCGCAGATGCGCATCGAGATAGGCGCCCTGCAACGGCGGCTCAAGACCACGACGATCTATGTCACGCACGATCAGGTGGAAGCCATGACCCTGGGCGACCGGATCGTCGTGCTCGCGGACGGCCGCATCCAACAAGTGGGGCCACCCATCGAGATCTACCACGCCCCGGTAAATCGGTTCGTCGCCGGGTTCATCGGCACGCCGCCGATGAATTTCCTGGAAGGAACCGTCAAGCAGGCAGGCGATCGCGTGTCGTTCATCGCCGACGGCGCGCGCGTGGAGCTCGTCCCGGAGCGCGTGCCATCCGATGTCGGCGCGGGTTCGGTGACGCTCGGTGTGCGGCCTGAGGATCTGCAGCTTGAAGCGTTCGCACCCGCGTCGCCGTCGAATGTGCTGTCGGGACGCGTGGTCCTGATCGAGAGGCTGGGAGGCACCAGCCACGTCCACTTCGAGGTGGGTGGGCGGCGTCTCCTGGCAACCGTGTCAGGTGACGCAATACCTGCGATTGGCGAGAACGTTGGCGTACGTGTGCGAAGCGATCGAGTGCATCTGTTCGACGCGGCCGGGCGCGCCATCCCGGCGTCGCGCGCCTAAATCGCGCCGGCGACGCGAGATACGACCTCACAAATCGGCGCGAGCTCCGCGTGGTGCACGGGCGGACTCTTGCGAGCGCGCCTGCGAGGCCCAAGTATTTGCGGAATCCGTAAACTGCGAGGTTTGTAATGCCCACCAGCCGTCGTGAATTCCTTGAACACCTTACCGCCACCGCCATGTTAGGCGCCGTGCCATTATCCGCGATGCCGTCTGGCGCGGAGCTGCTCACCGTGCCCTCCGCTTCCCTGGAGGAATGGGACCTGTCATGGACGGCAAGGCTCAAGGGAAAGACGCAGAAGGCCTGTTTCGATTGCGCTGAACCCGAGAGCGGCTTCGGGATCTGGCGCGCGTCGATGTGGGAAGCGCAGTATCACGCCGTGCTCGGCGCCAAACCGTCCGACACCGCCACCGTGCTCGTGCTGAGACATGACGCCATTGTCCTTGCCCTCAAGCAGGAGACGTGGGCGAAGTACACGATCGGCGCGGACGCGAAGATCACGCATCCGCTCACGCAGCAGGGCACGGAACGCAATCCCGCACTGCTTGGCACCGCGGATGGGTTGCCGGCGAACTTTGCCGCGTTGACGCTCCCGAGCTTCATGGCGCGGGGCGGCATTGTGCTCGCCTGCGCGGTCGCTCTGCAATTCTGGTCAGGGAACATCGCCAAGAAGGACAACGTGTCGGCGGAAGAAGCGCTCAAGCGCGCCAAGGACGGCATCATCCCCGGCATCCTGCTTCAGCCGTCAGGCGTGTTCGCCGCGGTGAAGGCACAGCATGAAGGCTGCGCGTACGTGCACGCGAGTTGATGGTCGGACCGATTGCGTAATGAAGCCCGCCGGACTACGGTCCGGCGGGCTTTTTTTCTCCACCGTGTTCACTCTAGACGAAACGAATGCCGAGTAGCAAGGGAACCATTGCCATACTCACGGGAGGCGGAGACGTCCCCGGGCTGAATCCCGCCATTCGCGCCATCACCATACGCGCGTTGCGCGAGGGGTACCGCGTGGTGGGCATCCGTCGAGGATGGGCGGGGATCGTGGATTACGTCCCCGACGCGAAGACGGACAACACCGAGAACGTCCAGGATCTGTCGGAAGCGATCGTGAATCGCGCCGGGCGGACGGGCGGCACATTTCTGCACACATCGCGCACGCGGCCCAGCCACCTTCCGCTCGAGCGCGTGCCGCCCCATCTGAGCCACTACACGGCCAAAGTCAACGATGTCACCAAGGACGTGCTGAAGCACCTCGGGCACATCGGAGTGGACGTCCTGATCCCCATCGGCGGCGACGACACCCTGAGCTATGGCAAGCGCCTGCACGACGAGGGCGTGCACGTCGTTGCCATCCCGAAAACGATGGACAACGACGTGTACGGCACCGACTACTGCATCGGGTTCAGCACCTGCGTCACGCGCA
>JANNJV010000413.1:0-8664 GCA_031395945.1 Gemmatimonadota bacterium
ACTCGCGTACCAGGCGCCACGCGCCGCGAACAATGAGTGCGGTGGTGAGCAGGGACGCGATGGGATCCGCGTGCAACCAACCCGTGAGGGCGATGATGACGGCGGCCACGATCGTGCCCACGGACGCCAGCAGGTCTCCGAGCACGTGCAGGTAGGCACCGTGGACGTTGAGGCTGCTCTTGTTGACTGGATGCAGCAGCAACGCCGCGATGGCGTTCGCGATGAGGCCCGCGCCAGCGACCACGAGCATAAGCGTGCCAGCCACCGGCTCAGGCGCCCGCAACCGCAACACGGCCTCGATCACGATCCACACCGAGATGACCAGGAGCGTCGCGCCGTTGATCAGCGCTGCCAGGATCTCCCAACGGAGGTAGCCATAGGTCTTCTCGGGCGTGACCGGCTGGCGCGAAAACCACGCGACAAAGAGGGACAGCGCGAGCGCGGCCGCGTCGGTGAGCACGTGACCGGCATCCGCGAGCAACGCCAGAGAATTGGAGAGCCAGCCGCCGATGGCCTCCGCCACGAGCACCACGATCGTGAGCACCAGCGCCATGCGTAACGCGCGCGTGGATTGTGCCGCGCGCGCCGAGTCGTGGGGCGCGTGTGCATGGTCGTGACGCGTATGTGTGACACCGTGATGGTGGGGCATCCCGATGGCGGCGGAAGACGTGGGCTCGTTCGCGCTACAAGGTATTCGAGTGGGCCAATGCAGGCATCACCTAGAAGCGCGCGGCATCCTGTCCTAAGTTAGTGGTCGTGCTCGGCCGCATCGTTGCCATCGTCGTTCTGCTGCTTCTGAACGGCTATTTTGTCGCTGTCGAATTCGCGCTGGTCCGTTCTCGACGCACGCGGCTTGAGGCCATGGCGCGCGGCGGGGATCGACTGGCGCGGATCACGTTGCGCGGTATCGCCAACCTTGGGCGGATGCTCTCGGCCAGCCAGCTAGGCATCACGCTGTCCTCGCTGGGACTGGGCGCGCTCACCGAAGAGACGCTCTCGGAGTTCTTTTCGGAGTGGCTGCACGCCTTGCCGTTTGCGCTCGAGATCACGCTGCGGGTGTCGGGCGGATCCATCCTGGCCATCATGTTCGTCACGTATTTTCACGTGGTCTTCGGCGAGCTGGCGCCCCGCAGCGTTGCGCTGACGCATCCCGAGCGGGTGGCGCGCATGCTGGCGCCGCCGCTGTTCGTGTTCGAATGGCTCATGCGTCCGTTCACGTCCGTGCTCAACCGATCGGCCGAGCTGGTGCTGCGCGCGTTCGGCCAAAAGCCCATGAACGTCGAGGAGGCGCTGCACTCGCCAGAGGAGCTCCGCATCCTGGTGGAGCAGAGTCAGGAAGGCGGGATGCTCGAGCAGACCGACGCGACGCTGATCGAGGGAGTGTTCGAGTTTTCTGAGAAGAACGCGCGCGAGGTGATGACGCCGCGAACCGAGATTGACGCGCTCGCGATCGACACCTCCCTGGACGAGACGCTCTCGCTGGTGGAAGAGACGAGGCGCTCACGGTATCCCGTGTACGAGGAGACCATCGACGACATCATCGGCCTCGTGCTCGCCAAGGATCTCATTCCCATCCTGCGGCAACCGCATCCGAAGGGGGTGAGCGCCCACACGGACTTCAACCTGCGTTCGATCATGCGGCCCATCCATGTCGTGCCAGGGTCGCGTGAAGTCGAGGAGGTACTCGCCGACTTCAAGCGGCTGAAGGAGCATCTCGCCATCGTGCTCGACGAATATGGTGGCACCGCCGGCCTCGTCACCATGGAGGACCTTCTGGAGGAGATCGTCGGCGAGATTCTCGACGAAAAGGACGAGCAACCGGAAATCGAGGCGCGGGAGTCTCCGGACCTGGTCCTTATTCCGGGGTCCACCAATATCGCGGACCTGAACGAGCGCTTTGGGCTGGACGTTCCCGACGAGGATTACACGACGATCGGCGGCTACGTCTTCGGCGTGCTGGGACGTCTGCCGGTGCCCGGCGACCGCGTGACCGCGGGCGGGGCCATTTTTACCGTCCGGGAAATGGAGGGCCGGCGGATCGAGTCACTGGCGGCCGACCTGCACAGCGCCGGAGATCGGCGGGAGCGGAAGCGCGAAGACAGTGAGAAGTGATGGGACGCACTATTTCCTCCGCGGCAGCAACCGATCCAGGTTTGCCAATTGCAGCGCGTTGACTGCCATGACCGTCGCCGCCTGGCGCACGTCGTCGGGCACCGCGTGATCGAAGACGTCCATTTGCGAGTGGTGGGTGTAGTCGTACCCGCGCGGCAACTGATCGTAGTTGAACGAGGGCACTCCGGCCTGCAGAAACGGAAGATGATCCGTACCGCTCTTCGATCCTGATCGTACCGTGAAGGGCCCCAGCGCGGACAGCGGACGCATCATCGCGGTCCAGAGATCGTGCAGCTGATCCCAGCCCTGCAGCGGAACGGCAACGATGCGCCCTGTCCCGTTGTCGAGAATCAGCAGGGCCTGAAACCGCTGCAGCTCCGCGGCATGCCGCGCCACATAGTACTGCGAACCGAACAACCCCTGCTCTTCTCCACTGAAGAGCACAAAACGAATTGTGCGACGCGGACGCACGCCGGACGCCTTCAGGGCACCCAGCAGCCGCGCCGCCTCGAGCACCGCGATGGACCCGCTGCCATTGTCCGTCGCGCCTGTGCCCAGGTCCCAGGAGTCGAGATGGGCTCCGACGAGCACGATTTCATCGGGCAGCTCACCGCCGCGGAGCTCGCCGACGGTATTCCACTGGATCACCGTGTCGCGGCCGAAGGTGTTCGTGGCGTCGACTTCCACGCGCACGCTTTCGCCGACGGCCAGCGAGCGGTGTAGTTCCGCGTACGTCTGGTTCGCGACGACCACTTGCGGGTACAGCGCGATGGCATCCGGCGAGCCGCTCATCGTAAAGAGGCCGAAATCCTTGGCGCCGTCGATGATTTCTCCCGCGATGCCTTCCGCAAACAACAGCTTCTCCTGCGTCGCCAGAAACGCCCGCTCATCGGCCGTGTGCTGTCGCCGCATCATCCGGCGGAGCGAGTCCACCCGCAGCGAATCGCGAACGCTGGGCACCCACGGGTTGGCGCGCGGATACGGCGCGACGAGCATGACCCAGGCGCCGCGCAACTTGCCGGCGAAGCGGCGGTCGAAATCCGCGCGCGTCGTGGCATCCATGAATACGACATCCCCCGCGCGCGGCCCATCGGTTCCCGGAGCCCATGCCCACGACGCGGCGCTCACCCACCGCGGATGTGGTGACACGACGCGCATGGTGATCGGACCCCGCCGCCACGAAACGCCGAAGGGCCACGGCTCGAGCGCGACGGTGTCCATGCCGTATTCGTGCATCCGCGTCGCCGTCCATTCGTTGGCGACGCGCATGGCGGGCGACCCTGTGAGGCGCGGCCCGATCACGTCCGTGAGGTGACGCAGGTTCGCGGCGACGTGGCTGCGGTTGGTGCCTTCGTCCAGAAGGAAGGCGACGCTGGTCGGTTGCGTGAGCACGCGCACCGCGAGCTGCGTGACATTGGGCGGTGCGCCCGGGGCCGGACGTGGCGTCGCAATCCCCGGCGCGCACGACGCGGAGACGACAGCGATCGCGGCGAGGCCCAGCGTCCAGACTGACTTCATCGCGCCACGTTAATGGACGGACGCGCGCGCACGCGATGCGGTTCGAATGCCCCGCGCGATGGACGCGCACAGGAGCGCCGCCTCAATCATGCTCGCGGGGTTGGCCATGCCTCGCCCGGCGATATCCAGCGCGGTGCCATGGTCCGGCGAGGTCCGGGGAAAGGGCATGCCGAGCGTCACGTTCACGGCGCGCCCGAAGGCCGCGACCTTGATGGCGGTCATTCCGACGTCGTGGTACGGCGCGATGACGGCGTCGAACTCGCCGCGCATCGCGCGGACGAACACAGTATCGGCTGGAAATGGTCCGGCCAACCGCGCCTCGCGAGCCGCGGGCGCCAGGATCTCGTCATCCTCGCTCCCGAAGCGACCATGGTCACCTGCGTGAGGATTCAACGCGCAGAGCGCGATTCGCGGCTCGACGACGTGAAACCAGTCCCGCAGCGCAAGACGCGTCGTCGCCGCGACCTCGACGATCTTCTGTCGCGTGAGCGTGCGTGCGACGTCCCGCAGGGCAATGTGAGTGGTGGCAAGCACGACCCGCAGATGCTCCGACGTGAGCATCATCGCCACCTTCGATCCCGTGAGCGCGGCGAGCATTTCCGTATGTCCCGGATAGTCGTAGCCACCGGTCAACAGCACGGACTTGTCGATGGGGGCGGTCACGATCCCATCCACCTCGCCCGCCTGCGCCAGTGCAACAGCGCGTTCGATGGCGGCTCCCGCCAACTTGCCCGCAAGCGCGGGGTCACCATCCCTCCAGTCGCCGACCGACTCATGAACATCCACTTCGGTGCCCGTCGGCCCGACGAGAACCAGCGTCGCCTCGCGTTGGGCCCGCCCGTCGCGCAGCATTTTCGCGACGATCTCGGGTCCGATTCCGCGCGGATCGCCGAGGGTGACGGCGAGGCGCGGCGCGCCGCTCACGTCACCGTGGTGTGGCCGGCGTGGCGCTGGCCGGCGCGTCCAAGCGAATGGAGACATACGTCTCCTTTCGCAAACCGTCGAGAAAGCGGCGAATCGAACCTTCCTCGACCAGCTGCTGACGCACCCGCTCGCGCAGGTCGCTGAGGGTGTATTCGCCGCCTTCGTCCACGCTCGCGAGCTGCGCGACCACGAACTTTGGATTGCCGTTCACCCCGCTGATGGCAAACGTGACGATGTCATTGGCCTTCTTCCCGGCGAACGCCTGCTTGTAGCTGGGCGGCAAACCGGAGTCCGTTGGAATCGGCGTGAGAATGCTGGTTTCTTCGCCGCTGCCGAAGTCGTGATGCAGCTTCGCGAGGGAGTCGACTGGGGTGCCGGCCATCCACTGCGCGGCGACACTGTCCGCCTCCAGTCTTGCGCGCTCGACGTCCGCCGAGTCGATCCTGGCGCGGACGAGGATGTGCCGGGACTTCACTTCGCCCGGCTGTACCCGATCCACCCGGATGATGTGAAAGCCGTGGACGGTCTCGACGACCGGGCTCAGGTCGCCCGGACGAAGGCCGAACATCCAGCGCTCGAATTGCGCCACCATGCGGCCGCGTCGGTTCCAGCCCAGATCACCGCCTTGTTCACGCGAGACGGAATCCGCTGATTCGCGCTTGGCGACGCGCTCGAACTCTGCGCCTGCCTTGATCTCGGCCAACAACGACTCTGCTTTGGCGCGCGCAATCTCGCGGGCGGCATCGCTGGGTTTCGGCGCGACGACGATCTGGCGGAAGGTCACGGTCGCAGGCCGCCGCGGAAGCGTCGTGCGAGACCGGTTGAATGCCTCCTCCACCTCGGCCTGGCTCACATTGACCGGCGGAATCTTGCCGTCCGCACGCAGCTTCTCGACGACGCGACGCTGGAACTCGTTGCGACGCATCTGCTCGATGAGAAAACGGCGATACTCCTCCGGACTGCCCAACCCGGCCTTCACCAGCTCGGCGCGAAATTCGGCGTCGCTGGGAAATCGTGCGCGAATTTCACGGAGTTGGCGCTCTACCGTTGGCGTCAGGTCGGCGTCGAGGACTTCGACCTTGAGAGCTGCGGCCTTCTGCACCAACAGCTCTTCATCGATGAGCTGATTGACCACGTCTTTCGCGAGCTTGTCGAACTCGTCCGCGTTCTTCGGGGCCACGAACCCCGGAGCCTGCTGCATCTGCAGCATACGCTCCTGCAGATCGTACTGGGTGATTGGCTGGTCACCCACCACGGCGACGATGCGATCGAGCGGAATGATCGAATCGCGCGCGGCAGTGGCCAGCGTCGGCGTGGGCTGCTGCCCGCCGAGTGCGGCGGCAGCAGCGACCACGAGAATCATCGATGCCTTCATGCCCATGATACCCATCAGCTTCCCGTCAAGGTCCCGTTCAGGGGCGCTTGCTGCGTCCCGAGGTGTCTCGCCGTGACGTGCTGTCGGACGGCGGTGCAGGCAGCGGCACTTGCGACCGTGGCTGTTGCGCGGCACGCGCGGAATCTGCCGACGCGCGCAACTTCTTGGCGCGTTCCACCGCTCGGTCCACGCCCGCCGGATAGACTTTGGACTCGTACTTCGATGACAGCATGGCTTGCACCGGCGGCGGCACCGAGAGCGGTTGTGCCTGCCCCGTCATGATCCGGTCCAGGAATGCCTCCACGCGGGCCGAGGCAAGCCGCTCGCGCTCCGGCGCGGACTTGGCACTGTCCGCCAAACTACGCGGCTCGATGCCCAGTTGCGTCCACAGCGTCGCCAGCAACTGCTTGAATTCATTCTGAAGCTGCGCCTTCTCCTCAGCGGTGATCGTAATGCCCGCGCTGTCCGCCTTCTTGAGCATCACCTCGTTGCGCGCGATGCTCTTGACGAACTGGCGCACCAGCGAGTCGGGGGCCTGCGCCATCTGCTGCGGGAGACGCATCTGTGGGGGATACGACTCGACCCAGGTCACGAAGCGGCCGACGGTCAGCTCGCCTCCCTTGAACGACGCCATGACATCCTTGTCCTTGCGATGGGCGCCGAGATCACGGGCCGCCGCCTTGGCCGCCGTCGGGGCGTTCGCGCGAATATTGATGCTCGCTTCGTCGTCGAGCTTGGCCACATACAGGCTCTCAGCGCGCCGCGTCGAGGTCTCGCCGAACGCTGCGTCGTATTGTGCCTTCGCCGACGCATACGTGGGACGCTGGATGATGTGATATCCGTAATTGGTCTCCACCAGTGGCGAGATATCGCCCGGGCGTAACGAGGCGACGGCGTCGGCAAAGGGCTTCACCATTTCCTCGCGCCGAAACGCGCCCATGTCACCGCCGCGCTGCGCCGAGCCAGGGTCGGCGCTGTACCGCTTGGCCAGCTCCGCGAAATTGGCGGTCGTCAACCGCGCCCGAACGCCGTCGGCGACGCGCCGTACCGAATCCTTCTGCTGTTGCGATGCGCCGCCGGGAACCGGAAACAGAATGTGCTTCGCCACGAACAGTCCGCCGGTGGCCTGGTTATACGTTGCCTCGGAGGCGGATTCTGCCTTGAACGAGTTCGCTACGCTCTCCATGAACCGCCGCAGCCGAATGTTCGACGTCACACCGAGCGTCGCTTCATCCACGATCCTGGCGTCCATCACCGTGTCGCCCCGCGCGGCGGCGACGGCCAGCAGCTGGTAGTTCACCCAGAGATCGGTGAGCAGCATCGCGACGTCACGGTTGACGGCAATCTGCAGCGCCGAGTTGCCGAGCATGTCGGACAGTCGATTGACGCCGAGTTCGTGGTCCTCTGCCTTGGCGGCGACATCGGTATGCGCGGTCAGTGCTTCGCGCAATCCATCGCACGCCGCCAGCGCGACGACCGAACCGGAGAGGAGAGCAATCGTACGAATGTTCATCTGTTTGAAGGACCTCGAAGGGCAGCTGTGTTGGCCCGCGCCCGCGTCAGCCTGCCGTTGGAGCAAGCGTGGTGAGAGCACGAACCAAACCGTCGATAATGGGGACGCCGCCGAGCCGCGTGAGCTTCAGCGACAACGGGTGCGCGCGGCGAACCTCCGCCTGGAATTGCACTTCATGAAACGCCGCGGACAACCCCTTCATCCGGGGAGCCGCAGTGTCGCGGAAGTTAACACGCGCCTCATTGCCGCGCACCAGAACGCTATCGACGCTGAGGCGTCCACCAAGGATGCGAAGTTGGGCCACCGCCAGCATGGCGTCGGCCGGTGGCGGGAGCGGTCCAAAACGGTCTCGCAGCTCGCGCTGCAGCGCCACGATTTCGTTGGCGTCCCCGACGCGCGACAGCCTGCGATACACGTCCAGCTTCGCCTCGTGCGATGGCACGTAGTCGTCCGGCAGGTAGCTGGGCGTGTCCACCGACACCTCGGAGGGAACCAGTCTTGGCGCGGCATCGGCGTTCGTGATGTTGCGTACCGTTTCGTCCAGCAGCCGGAGGTACAGATCGAAGCCCACCGCCTGGACGAACCCGCTTTGCTCGGGGCCCAGCAGGTTCCCCGCACCGCGCAACTCCATGTCCTTGAGCGCGATTCGGTAGCCGGCACCGAGTTCCGTGTGATGCTCCAGCACGCGGAGGCGACGCTCCGCTTCATCGTCGATCTGGTCGGGCACGATCAGATAGCAGTAGGCGCGGCGGTGTGAACGCCCGACGCGCCCGCGCAGCTGATACAGCTGCGCCAGGCCGAACATGTCAGCGCGATTCACGAACATCGTGTTGGCATTGGCCACGTCGAGCCCGGACTCGACGATCATGGTGGACACCAGCACATCCACCGCGCCGTTTACGAAGCGGTGCATGATGTCCTCCAGGTCCCGCTCCCGCATCTGCCCATGCGCGACCGCAACCGTGGCGCGAGGCGCCACCCGCTTGACGTGATCAGCGATGGCTTCGATGGTGTCGATCCGGTTGTGGACGAAGAACACCTGCCCGCCGCGGTCCAACTCGCGCGTTATTCCTTCCTCGATCAGCCCGTCGTCCCATGGTTCCAGATAGGTGAGCACCGGGGATCGGTCGCGCGGAGGCGTCTGCATCAGCGTCATGTCCCGCAATCCCGCCAGCGACATGTGCAGCGTTCGCGGGATGGGAGTGGCGGTGAGCGTGAGCAC
>JANNJV010000400.1:0-3403 GCA_031395945.1 Gemmatimonadota bacterium
CGGTCGTCCTCGGGCAGCACGAATGCGATACCCAATGCGCGCCCGCGCGGCACGATGGTGACTTTGTGCAGCGGATCGTTGCCCGGCACCTTGATCCCGCAGATCGTGTGGCCGGCTTCATGGTACGCAGTGAGACGGCGCTCATCCTCCTTCATGACGAGCGATTTCCGCTCCGCGCCCAGCATCACCTTGTCCTTGGCGTCCTCGAAATCCACCATGAAGATGCGATCGTGACCGCGACGCACGGCCAAAAGCGCCGCCTCGTTCACCAGATTCGCGAGGTCCGCGCCCGCCATGCCTGGCGTTCCACGCGCGAGAACGGTGATGTCCACGTCCTCGGCGATGGGCTTGTTCCGCATGTGCACACGGAGAATCCCTTCGCGACCGCGCAGGTCGGGAGAATCGACGACAATCTGCCGGTCGAACCGGCCCGGGCGCAGCAGCGCCGGATCCAGCACGTCCGGCCGGTTGGTCGCGGCAATGAGGATCACACCGTCGTTGGATTCGAAGCCATCCATTTCGACGAGCAACTGGTTGAGCGTTTGCTCACGCTCGTCGTGCCCGCCGCCCAGTCCGGCACCACGGTGCCGGCCAACCGCGTCGATTTCGTCGATGAAGATGATGCAGGGAGCATGAGCCTTTCCTTGCTCGAAAAGGTCCCGCACCCTGGAGGCGCCGACGCCAACGAACATCTCAACAAAATCAGATCCCGACATCGAGAAGAACGGTCGCGCGGCTTCACCCGCGACAGCCTTCGCCAGGAGTGTCTTGCCGGTACCCGGCGGGCCTACGAGCAGCGCGCCCTTGGGCAAGCGGCCGCCCAGCTTGGTGAATTTCTGCGGGTCGCGCAGGAACTCGATGATCTCCTGGAGCTCCTGCTTGGCTTCATCTGCGCCGGCGACGTCGGCAAAGGTGATCTTTGGCGTGTCGCCCGTGAGCAGCTTCGCCTTCGACTTGCCGAACGAGAACGCCTTGGCACCGCCCGCCTGCATCTGACGGAACAGGAACAGGTAGAATCCGATCAGTAGGAGCCAGGGAAGGAAGTTCAGAATCCACGCGGTAATGGACGGACGCGGATCCTGCGCCTCGATCATCACGCCGCGCGCCGACAGCGCCTCGATTTCCTTCTCGGAATTCTCGGCGGGCAGGTTGGTGGTGAACTTCTTGACGTCGCGGCCAGTGCCGGCGTTCACGCGCGTGCGGAACTCGCCCTGGATGTATTTGCCACCCTGGATCGTGACCGACTGGATGTTGTCGCGAGCCAGCTCCTGCCGGTAGCGCGTGTAGTTGATCTTCGGCGCCTGGCTGTCGCGATTGCCCGAGAGCTGGATGAGTGCGACCGGAATGAGGAGGATCAGAATCCAAAACGCGAACGTCTTGGAGAACCGTCCCCAGTTCATGTCCTTCTTGTTTTTCGGCGGCTGTGTTGCTGGTGGCATTTACTGCAGACTCGCTATGTACGGGATGTGCCGAAAGTTCTCGGCGTGGTCGAGCCCGTACCCGACCAGGAATTCATTCGGCGCGTCGAATCCCACGAACTTCGTGGGATACTTGAGCTCCACCGCCACGTGCTTGTGCAACAGCGCGCAGATCTCCAGTGAACGCGGATTTCGTGCCTTCAACAGCTCCATCAAACGGTTCAACGTCCTGCCGGTATCGACAATGTCCTCCACCAACAGGATGTGCTTCCCTTCGAGTTCCGTCTCCGGGTCGTACAACAAGCGTACGTTTCCGCTGGAAAAGGTGTTGTCGCCATAACTCGCGGCGACCAGGAAATCGACCTGGAGCGGCCGTGTGATCTGCCGCACGAGATCGCTCAGAAATATAAAGCTTCCCTTGAGCAGACCGAGCACAAGCAGCTCGCCTTCGGGATAAGCCGACGTGATCAGGGCGCCCATTTCCTTCACTTTCCGGGCAATCGCCTGCTCGTCATAGACCACCCGTTTTAGCGGGCGGCCCATGAGTCGGGGATCAGCAGTCGTTGACGTCACAGCGACAGAGGCTCCGGAAAAGTGTCCAATCGGGAGTTACCGCCAGCGAGACAGCTCGAACAGATGACGCGAGCGCGAGATCTCCCAACCGCCGGAGAGCTGAATCCGGGCACCCACGCGGCTCTGAGTAGTAAACGCTGCGGCGCGAACCGTTCCGCGCCAGTCCATCGCGAGCCCTACCCGAGCCGCAATCGCGGGCCAGAGTACTGAAAGCTCTTCTCGAGAATAGATGGAAAGGTCATCCACAGCAACGGAGACGGCATGCCCGCGCGGGTCCGCTCGCGAGATGGCTGCCGCGATCGCGTCCAGCCGGTCACGCCACGCGGCCGCTCCACGCGCGAGACCCAGCAGGTGGTCATCGAGGCCCGGCATCGCACGGGACAGCGCCGGCAGCAGGTCGCGACGCACGCGATTGCGCATGTACCGCATCGACGCGTTGGTGGGATCCTCGACCCACACCGCGCCAACCTCATCTGCATACCGCGCGACATCGTCGCGGCCGAACTCCAGCAGCGGACGCATCACGTCGCTGGGCGCGTAGAGGCCCGCGAGGCCGCGCGCGCCGGAATCACGCAGCACGCGCATCAGGACAGTTTCCACCTGATCGTCCCGGGTATGGGCCGTCACGATTGCACCGCCCGTGCGTGCGGCGACGTCGTGGAGAAAACTCATCCGTGCTGCGCGCCACTCGGCCTCGGACGATCCCCCGACGTGCGCCCGGCCGATCACGGCCGCGAATCCCAGCCGGGCGGCCTCGGTAGCCACCATGTGCGCGGCACGCGCCGCGGCCGCGCCGGTGCCGTGATCGAATGTTGCGACCACGGCGGAGCCTCGCAGAACTCGGGCAGCGGCGTGCAGCAGCGCCATAGAGTCGCGGCCCCCAGACACCGCCAGCACCAGCTTGTCGCGCCGTCCAGCCGCAGCCCGACGGACCGCCGATTCAATCCGGCGGTCAACTCGTGTCTGAGGGAGCGAAGCAGGCGCCGCCACGATTCTTAAGGTAGCGCGACGGGCGGCACGACGCCTATTTTCTGGGGCAACGAAACCGAATTCCGGAGCTCTCGTGGAAAGCCAAGGTCCGCTCGCCATTCTGTGGGTTGGTATAGGCCTCTGCTGTTTCTACATCGCCCTGGTGTGGCTCAACACATTGCTCGGTTTTTTTCTTACGCCGCTCTTCCTGATCCCCGCCACATGGTTGATGGACTGGAAAAAGCGCCGCCAGGAACAGGAGAAGCGCCAGGCGTAAGGTGCGAGGCTGCCTGTCTGGAATGATCGGTGAAGGGCTGCGGCGCGTGCCGCGGCCCTTGTTCGTCTCGATGCTTCTGCTGCTCCACACAGGCAGCCTCGCACCTTACGCCTGGCGCTTCTCCTGTTCCTGGCGGCGCTTTTTCCAGTCCATCAACCATGTGGCG
>JANNJV010000418.1:0-2273 GCA_031395945.1 Gemmatimonadota bacterium
ATGTACATCGCGTCGGTGATCCTGGACGTCTCGATTGCGTTCGACGTCGTCATGCCGGGCCGCAGGGTCGTGTCGCTCTTGCTGAGCAGGACCTTTACCTCGAAGACCTTCGAGTCGGTATTGGGCCGCTGCTCGCCGACATTGGCGATGTTCGTCACCTTGCCCTCGAATGTCTTTGTGGGGTCGGAGTCCAGGGCAATCTGGACCTTCTGTCCCATGGCAAGCTTCCGGATGTCGATTTCGTTGACGTACGTCTGCGACTCCATGTTCGACAGGTCCGGCAGCGTGGCAACCGTGGGCTCCCATGCGCCAATCTGCGATCCCACCGTGCGCTTCTTGCCGTTCCACTCCTTCTCGTAGATGACCATCCCCGAGCTGGGTGCCTTGATGGTGAAGCCCTGCATGACTTCCTGCACGATCTTCACCTGGTTGGAGAACCTGTCACGCTCGGCGCCAACTTCGCGCATCTTCGCCCGCGCCTGGCTGGTCTTGGTGATGAGGTCCTTCCGCGCCTGCACCAGCGCGCGCTCCGCCTTCTCGTACTCGATCTCGGCCTGCCGCTTGACAGTGGGGGCTTCGTAGATGGCCTGCTCCTTGGCCAACTTTTTCTCCTCGAGACCCAGCTCCATCGTGCGGATCTCCTCGCGCGCCTTCGAGAGGTTAAGCGTGGAGTCCAGCTCGGCCTGCTCGTACTGGGCCTGCGCCTTCTGCAGCGACGTGGAGACCTCGGTGAGCCGGGCGGCGATGCTGGAGCGATCCAGTTCCGCCACGATATCCCCCGCCTTCACCACCGTGCCCTCGGGCACCAGCGTGGAGATCTTCATCTGCCACTGCTGGGCGGCCTGTGCGTTCTGGGGCGCGGTAATCCGCACGAACTTGGTGGCGCGCAGTTCGCCGGAGGTGTTCACCATGACCTTGAACTCGCCCTTCTTGACTCTGGCGACGAGCGCGGTGTCTTCCTCGCCCGTGTCCCGCGCCATGAGCCAGGCGCCAGGAATCAGCAGGAGGACTACGGCGGCGCCGATGATGAACCAGCGGTTGCGGATGAGACGACGCATGTTAGGACCGGCGAAGCGTTAAGGGCGGGTAGCGAAAATCGCAGTCACTGGACTATGAGACACCGGAAAGGCCTCATTCGTTGACTCCCGCCATCCTTCAGAGTGGCCGTGGATGTGCGGGCGTGCAACATCCTTAATCAACACGTAATCGTCGGCTCCATGGTGACAGGACGCTCGCCGTGCGCCAAAAGTTTTGCCATGGCTTCAAGCTGCAAAAGCGCCGAGCCCGGCACGCCCCATTTGGGTGACAATGCGTGTCGGAACACGAGGACGCGGCGGACTCATATCACAATGTGTTACCAATGCAAACGCAATAGCGTCAAAGGGTTGCGCAGCACACCCGATCGGCACGCTACCCGCATTGTGAGTGCCTGCGGTCCGTCCTCCACAAGGAACACATATGCGTCGCCTAGACGCCCCAGTTGTTCTCAGTCGGATTGCCGTAGCTGTTGCCCTGCTTTCCAGCGCAGGGTGCGGCGGCAAGCACTATCTCAACCAGTACGAGTTCTCCGGGAAGACGTTGGCGCTGGTCTTCATCGATCCGCCCGAACCGGAGTTGCTGCACGGATGGTATAACATCGATGTCGGTGACAACGCTATAACGACGGTGGTAAATGCCGGCGCCAAGGTCGCCAAAGAAGTGGTGGCGCGGCGCGCCACCGCCCGCCTGGACTCGGCGACGCGTCGGGTGAACGTGGCGACCAGGATGGCCGAGCGCACGACCGAACGCGCCAGCCGGTATCTCGGAACGCGGTCGGTGGCCACCGCCGATGGCGCGGATTACGTGCTGGAGATTCAGATGCGCTCCTTTGGCATCGACGCCCGCTCGAACAGCGCGACGTATCTCTACACGCGGGCCGAGGCGGTGCTCCTGGACCGACACACGGGTCGGGAGATCTGGAGCGAGGACGTGCGTGGTTCGAACAGGCTGACGCCGTATGTCGTCGGCACGGGCAACGCGCCGAGCGCCATTTTCACGGCGGGCACGCTGCACACGGTGACGGTCGCCGACTTTGAGGAAGCGCTGGATCAGCTGGTGACGCTAACGTCAAACCTGATCACGAACGAGCTTCGCGAAAAGCTGAGAGACGTGCGGGATAAGTAAAGCTCTTTGGGCTGTGGGCTCTGGGCTTTGAACCCAGAACCCACAGTCCACAGCCCACTGAGCGCATGCGCGCGCTACGCGCGCTACGCGCGCTTCGCTGTCGCTCCGCG
>JANNJV010000409.1:0-13485 GCA_031395945.1 Gemmatimonadota bacterium
CCCCGGAAAAAGCAGAAGCCCCCGACGTCGTTCTCAACGTCGGGGGCTTCGTAACTCAGGACAGCTGCTCAATACGAGTAGCGAATCGTCAGCTGCATCTGGTAGCTGTTTGCCGCCGAGTTCGGGTTGGTCGTCCAGGCCGAGTTCAAGCTGGTGACGCCGTTGAGAACCGACGTCGGCACATTGTAGTTCCACAAGGAAGCATTGAGCGCGCCTGCCTGCTTACCGGCCGTATTCAGCACTGCCTGGTTGTTGAAGGTGGAGACGATGGGGAATGCGTTCTGTCCCCACCGGCGGTTGATCAGGTTCGGAAAGTTGAAGACGTCCATTTGCATCGAGAGCTGCTGCCCGCGCATATCGACCAGCGTCTGACGCACATTGACATCCATCCGGCGCGTCATCGGGGCCTGACAGCTGTTGCGCTTCATGATACTGCCACGCTGGGAGTTCAAGCACGGCTGCATCGAGATGAAGCGATCGAAGATCAGCGCGTCCACGGAATTCCTCGCGAACGCGGCGCCAGTCCCACGCCCGACGAGAAACTCGGCCGGGTCGTTGGCATTTCGCGGCACATAAATCGGATCGTTGCCGTTGATGCCGTCGCCGTTGATATCATTGTTCGTCACGTACGTGATCGACTGCCCGGACATGCGCTCCATGTACATGCTGATGTCCGTCTGGTTCTTCTTCCAGGGCAGCGTGAACGTGCCGTACGCGATGAACCGGTGCGGACGCTGGAAGTTCGACGTCGTCGCATTATTCGGGTCATTCTCCAGCCCTGAATACTGACGGCCATTGCGCCAGTTGGAGATGGCGCGATCGGAGGTCAGCGACTGGACGTCTTTCGCCTGCATGTACGTGTAGGCCGACGTGAGCTCGAACGCGCGGCTGAATCGCTTCTTGGCCGAACCCGTCAATGTGTAGCTGTGTCCCGCTTTCGCGTTGGTGAGGAAAATCGCGCCTTCGGAGAACGTTGTCTGACTCGCGGGAAGCACACCGGTCGTGGCGACGTACTTCTGTCCCGCGTTCTGAATCGTTCCGGCCGCGAGAATGGTGTCGGCGTAGAGGATGCGGCCGTTGGCGTCCATGTACGGGGTGCCGCCCACAAGGCGGGGACCGCGCAGGTTCAGATCGCGAACCATCAGCGCGTTGATGTCCTTCCGATACAGTGCCTCGAAGGTTCCGAGAATCTGCCACGGCAGCCAGTGATCGATGCCGAACGTGGTCGTAAAGTTCTGCGGATACTTGAAGTTCGGATCGGTCAGATTCACGCCGACGGTACCAGCGTTGCCGGGCGTGGGCGCGGCCTGACCAGCGCACGAGGTGGGCAATGTGCTGACATCCGTGGTGAACGCCGGGACGAACGCACCGGTGCACGCGACGGTCACACCACCAAGTCCCGTATTCGCGTACGCATTGCCGATGAGGATGTACGGCGTATTCCCCGTGAAGATGCCGGCGTTCGCGCGAACCTGTGTCGTCTGACGGCCGGTC
Source organism: Gemmatimonadota bacterium (assembly GCA_031395945.1). Classification (GTDB taxonomy): domain Bacteria; phylum Gemmatimonadota; class Gemmatimonadetes; order Gemmatimonadales; family Gemmatimonadaceae; genus DASPMP01. Next base: position 1,495 of record JANNJV010000409.1, read on the forward strand.
ACGTCCCAGTTCACGCCAATGCGTGGCGACCAGAGCACCTGCTTCTTCGGAATCCAGTCCGTACGCATCGTGGTACCAGCGTTGCGGGCCAGCGTATCGAGATTCACGTTGAACTTCGGCGTATCCAGGAAGTCCGGCATGTCTGCCCGGATCCCGGCCGTGATCGAGATGCGTGGCGTTACGCTCCACAGATCCTGGACGTATGCGGAGATCTGGTTGCCGCGGAACTTTGCCGCGATGTCGCCGCCGTTCGCGTATGAGAACGCATAGCCCGACGGTGCCGGCACGCCGCCCACGCAGGTGGTGGGGGCCTGGCACGTCAGTGCGTTCAGGTTCGGGAAGAGCCACGCGCCGTTGCCCGCACCACTAAGGAAGAAGTTGTAGATGTCGGTGAACTCATACCGACCGCCCAGCGTGACCGTGTGCGAGTTGAACGGAATCGTGAAGTTGTCCGACACCTCGAGAATCGTCTGCTTGAGATCGTTGCCTGGCGAGAAGCGCTCGGTTCCCCCCGTGACCGCGATCGCCGTGCCCGCTGCGCCCGTCGTGAGATTCTGGCTCGTGATCCCCAGCGAAATCTCGGGCGCATTCACCGGAACGATACGAACGTCGCGGATGGTGTTGTAGCCGAACAGCAACTCGTTCGACATGCCGTTCGACCAGTTGCTCAGAAACTGCGTCGCCAGCGACCGGTTCTTGGCCTGACGCGTGAACGCATTGGACGTCAGACGAATTCCCGCACTCTGGTTCAGCACGCTCGCCTGCGGAGCCGCCGTGTTGCGGCTGAGCTCATCCTGCTCCGCCGTGTTGTCGAGAATGCGGAACACCGCGCGATGCTGATCGTTGATCGACCAGTCCAGGCGACCCATCAAGTTGGTGATGGGGTTCGCGCGCGAGAATTTGTCGTACGACCCAACGCCCGCCGCGCTGCCGAAGCCCGGCCGGCTCGCGAGCGCGTTGACGAAGGCATTGATCGAGTCCACCGACACGCCAACCGTGGTGGTGCCGACGAAGGTGCCAGCGCCGTTCACGATTGAACCGGTGGTGGGATCGGTGCGCTCCTGCCACTCGGGCGCAATGAAGAAATGCAGGCGGTCCTTGATGATCGGGCCGCCGAGGTAAAAGCCGTAGTCGCGAATCTTGAAGCCGCTCGACCGGATCTGGTCGACGTTCGCCGCCATGTACGGCGTGCGGAACGTGTACGTCGCGCCACCCTGAAACTCGTTCGTGCCGCTCTTGGTGACCGCGTTGATGGTCATGCCGGCGAAATTGCCGTAGCGAACGTCGGTGGGGCTGAGCAGCACCTGGAACTCTTTCACCGCCTCCTGCGACATGATGCGGCCGCCCGTTGCGCCGCCCGGTTGTCCGCCGGTGGAACCGAGATTGAATCGGTCGTTCTGGTTCGCGCCGTCAACCGTGAAGTTGTTCAGGCGATTGTAGCCGCCGGCGGCGCTCGGACCCTGTCCACCGGCATTCGGAACGACCTGGGGCGTGAGCTTCACCAGATCCGTAAAGTCGCGCTGCAGCGTAGGCAGACGACGAATCATGGTATCGCCAACGACCGTCGCGGCGCCCTGACGGGACGCGCTGAACTCGGCGGCGTTTGCGTCAGCGGTGGTGACAACGCCCGCCAGCTGTTGCGCGCCTTGCCGAATCGTCACGTCCACGCGCGTCGTGCGCGACAGCGTAACGCGGACATCGTTCGTTTCCGACGGTTCGTAGCCGATGCGACGGACGCGAACCGTGTATGGACCGCCAACTTCGAGTCCTTGAACGAAGTAGTAGCCGTTTTCGCGCGTCGTCGCGGCTGACGTGTAGCCCGTCGAGCGGTTGGTGATCTGAACCTGCGCATCTCCGACGGCCGCGCCTTGCTGGTTCGTGACCGTGCCGGCAATTGCACCGGTCGTAACGCCTTGCGCCGAGAGTGAGGCCGCAGCGAGGAGGAGGAGCGAAACGGCTGGCAAGGCCACGCGGAGCAGCAACCGTGGAATCTTCATGTGACTGGTATTCCCAGGTGGGAGGTTTGGCGCCAATGCCTGAACGCGTTGGGCGCCGAACTGGTGAGAGCGGCTCTAATGTAGGCTTTGGGCGACATTGCCGCGAGCGGGGTTTGTCGCGGTTCTGATGCGGAATTGTCCCGATTCCAAACTGCCAATACCTCAACCAAGGCGGGGCACTCCGGGGTCACTCTTCGCGAAGCGCGAAGCGACGGAAGCGCACACTTGGGTTGAGTTTACGCGCGCTTTTCCGCTAGATTTCGCGGTTCGTTTCGGCCAGGTAGCTCAGTTGGTAGAGCAGCGGACTGAAAATCCGCGTGTCGGCAGTTCGATTCTGCCCCTGGCCACTCTTTCTTCGTCGTCGATAGCCGTGCTGTCGGTCGCGCGGGCCCTTTTCCACCCGCCATTCCGCGATCCATGACGATGACCGCAACATTCGTGATGTTCTCGGCCACGCTCGTCGTGGCGGGACTCATCGCGCTCATGCTGCGGAAGCAGTGGCAAAAGGTTGTGGAGTCCGCGGGCTCCACCGACGCGAGGATTCTTGCCGAACACGTCGTGGACAAGATCTCCTCGCACGACGCCGACGGCACCTTCCGCTACGTGTCGCCCGTGTTCGCCGGCATGCTCGGCGAGTACCCGGGGACCCTGGTAGGAAAGCACCCGCGCGATTTCGCACACCCGGACGACGTCCATGCCCTGAGCGTTCTGTTCAAGCGCGCGGCGGCGCTGAGCGGGTCGGCGGCCGTGGCTACCTGGCGCTGCCGGCGCCATGATGGCGAATACGAATGGATGGAATCGACGGCCAGAACAGCCGTTGGAGAGGCGGCCAGCCTTGGAACACTGGTCTGTGCCTCGCGCAACGTCACGGAACGCAAGCAGATCGAAGATGCATTGCGCGAGTCTGAGCAGCGGTTTCGCAGCACGCTGGAGACGGTGCGGCTGGTGGCCGTGGGTCTCGATCTCGATGGACGGGTGACCTTCTGCAATGACGCGCTGACCGCGCTCACGGGATGGTCCCGGGCCGACCTGCTCGGCGAAAACTGGTTCGACCGGTGCGTCGCGGCCGATGACCCGGTCCGGGCGCGATTCTACGAGAGCATCCATCGCGGCGACGTTCCGCACAACTACGAGAGCGACATCATCTGCCGGGACGGCGCGCGTCGGAAAGTGGAGTGGGACACCACGGTGCTGCGCGCGCCCATGGGCGGCGTACTGGGAATCGCCAGTCTGGGCGCCGATGTCACGGAGCGGCGAAGGTACGAGGCGACAATCCTGCAAGCGCGTGATGACGCCGAGGCCGCGAGTCGCGCGAAGAGCGATTTCCTTTCCCGCATGAGCCACGAGCTTCGCACACCGCTCAACTCAGTGATCGGATTCGCCAACGTCCTGCGCAAGAATGGGTCAGGCAAGCTCACCAAGAACGATCTCGTGTATCTCGAGCGAATTCTGGCGAACGGCCAGCACCTGCTCACGCTCGTCAACAACGTGCTGGACATCGCGAAAGTGGAAGCCGGCCGTCTTACCGTGACCGCTGGGCTCGTAGCCGTGGATCAGCTCGTCAGTGACGTCGTGTCGCAACTGGAAGGCCAACCACGGGCCAGCGGTGTGCGCGTGAGGGTCAGCACTCCGGACAACATGTTGCCGATGGAAACCGACGGCGTTCTGCTTCGCCAGGTGGTCATCAACCTGACGGGGAACGCACTGCGATTCACTTCGTCGGGGAGCATCGTCGTCTCCGCAAAAGCGGACGCGGACGGCAGGCCGGTGAGCATTTCCGTGAAGGACACCGGCATCGGCATTGCCGCCGAGCGACTCGCCGCGATCTTCGAGGCGTTCGAGCAGGCCGACAGCGAAACGCACCTCCACTACGGCGGCACCGGATTGGGATTGTCGATTTCGAAGGCCATTTGCGATGCGCTTGGCTTCACGCTCACCGTGGAAAGCCAGCTTGGCAAAGGCTCGACATTCACCGTGGGTTTTCCCACCGGGCCGGCTCGAGATGTCACCGGGCGGGAAGTCAGTCTCGAAACGGCACACGCTGTCCCGTTTTCGGACAGATCCGGGGAGATCGTGTGACGCTTCCTTAGAACAAACCAACGGAAGCTTCGTAGTGTCCTAAGGCAAAAGGACCATGATCGCCAACTCACACGCCACCCCGCAGTCGTTCGCCTCGGACAGCATCGAACGCTCAATGCTGGACGAGCGGGTGCGCGAATATCAGGTGGTCCGCGAAATCGGCCGCGGCGCCATGGGCGTGGTGTTCCTCGCACGCGACGTCATGCTGCACCGGCTGGTGGCCATCAAGGTGCTGCGCCACGATCTCGCGAACAGCGACGAGCAACGCGAACGGTTCCGTCGCGAAGCACGCGTGACCGCGCGCCTCAATGACGACGGGATCGTCGCCGTTCATGGGTTCGGCGAGAAGGACGAGCTGGTTTACATCGTCATGGAGTTCGTGCGCGGCTCGGCGTTGGGGGCGAAGCTCAAAGCCGAGGGCAAGTTGGCGCCGGCCGACGTGTGTCGGATTCTCATCGCGCTGGCGCGCACCCTGGACCACGCGCACGGACGCGGCGTGGTGCACCGCGATCTCAAGCCTGAGAACATCCTGCTCGAGAGCGAAACCGGTCGTCCGTTGCTGACGGATTTCGGCGTCGCGCTCACGCGCACGCTGGACCCGCTGCCTTCCGAGACGTCGCGCGCATTCGGCACGCCGCAGTTCATGTCCCCGGAGCAGGCGCTGGGCGAGACAGACCTGGACGGCCGGAGCGACGTGTACTCGCTTGGGGTGCTTGGCTACCTGATGGTGACGGGCAAGCTGCCGTTCGACGCTGACAACTTTGCCGCCATAGCGTCCAAGCAGATTACCGAGGCGCCCGTGCCGGTCCGGGAGCTGGCCCCGCACGCGCCGATGGACCTGGCGGCGGCGATCGAGAGGTGTCTCCAGAAGGAGCCACAGCACCGCTGGCGGCGGGCTGGCGACCTCGCCGACGCACTGAACGCTCCAGGATTCCAGCTAAGGGCCACAAGCCTGGTTAGTAGACTTGGGCGGTTTACAGCGCTGTTTGCGGTCGCGCTGGGCCTCTCAGCGGGCAAGTAACCCCCATATCTGCTGTTAGTAGCGGCGGCATCCAACATCCAACCTCCGACTTCCAACCTCGCACGCAACTGAACTGCGTAAGAGGTGCGACGTTAGAGGTATGAAGTGGGACGTTCCGGGGTTGATATAGGGGTGGGGGGTATATAGTTTCCCGTCAGTTATCGGACGGAGAGACCTCTGAAAAACGCGAATTGGCTGGTGATGGCAGCCGGACTGGGGGCCATCATCTGGATCAACTGGTACTTCTTCTTCGCCAAGCGCTCCTCGGCCGCCGCGAAGGCCATCGGGTCCACGCAGGAAGTCGAAGTCGAGGTGCGCGGGGGCTACGACCCCGGGGTCGTGCGGTTGAAGCGTGGGGTGCCAACGCGGCTCCTGTTCAATCGCCAGGAAACCTCGAGCTGCTCCGAAGAGGTCGTGATCCCGGCGTTCGGGATCAGGAAGTTCCTCCCCGCATTCCAGAAGACGCCTGTGGAGTTCACGCCGACTGAGGCCGGCGCCTTCGAGATCACCTGCGGCATGTCGATGCTGCATGGAACGATCGTGGTGGAGGGGGAGGGCTGAGCATGGCCACCAAAATCACGATCCCGGTCACGGGCATGCACTGCGCCGGTTGTCAGAGCCGAGTGCAGTCGGCGCTGACCGGCACACCAGGAGTCGCGGACGCGACCGTCAACCTGATGCTCAACAACGCGACGGTGACGTACGACGAGAGCGCCGTCGCTCCGGAGCAATTGGTGCAGACCATTCAGTCCACCGGCTACGACGCCACGCTCCCCACGCCGGGCGTCTCCGCGTTCCAGGAGCAGGAGCAGCAGGACCAGGCGCACGAGCGGGAACTGCGCGAACTGAAATGGAAGACCGGAGTCAGTCTCGCGGTCGCGGCAACCACGATGGTCCTGCCCATGGCATGGACGCAGCTTGTGCTGACGACGCTGGTGGTCGTATGGCCGGGGCGCCATTTCTATACCAGGGCATGGCGCGCCTTCCGCCATCATACCGCGGACATGAACACGCTCATCGCCGTGGGGACGGGCGCCGCCTACATCTACTCGGTGTTCGCCACGATCGACCCGCGGTTCTTTCTCTCGCGCGGCTTGTCGGCGGACCTGTACTACGAAGCGGTCGCGGCGATCATCGGCCTCATTCTCCTGGGGAGCACGTTCGAGGCGCGGGCCAAGCGGCAGACCACCAAAGCGCTACGGGCGCTGGCTGACCTGCAACCCAAAACCGTTCGCGTGCTCCGTGATCTCAAGGAACTCGAAATTCCGGTGGAACAACTCGAGAAGGGCGACATCTTCGTCGTTCGTCCGGGCGAGCGCATCCCCGCCGATGGCGAAGTGATCTCCGGGTCCACGGCCGTGGACGAGTCGATGCTCACGGGAGAATCGATGCCCGTGGCAAAGACCAAAGGCGACCGGATCGTGGGCGGCACCATCAACCGCACCGGCGCCCTGAAGGCGCTGGCGACGACGCTGGGCTCGGCGAGCGCGCTCGCGCGCATCGTGCAGTTGATGCGCGACGCGCAGGGCTCGCGGGCGCCGATTCAGAATCTCGCGGACCGCGTGAGCCGAGTATTTGTGCCAGTGGTGATGTCCATCGCCATCGCCACGTTTGTCGTGTGGTTCGTGGCGGCCGATCCTGTGCGCGCGACGGTGGCGGCGATCTCGGTGCTGATCATCGCATGTCCCTGCGCCATGGGGTTGGCGGTGCCGACCGCGCTGATGGTTGCGACGGGGAAGGGCGCGCAGCTGGGGGTCTTGATCAAGGGTGGCGAGGCGCTGCAGCGCGCGCACGAGGTAGATGTCATCGTGCTCGACAAGACGGGGACCGTAACCGTCGGACGGCCGTCAGTGGTGCACGTGACACTCGCCGCGGGCAGCAAGCACACCGAAGCCGACGTCCTGGCGCTCGCGGCTGGGGTTGAATCGCTCTCCGAGCATCCGCTGGCGGACGCCATCGTGGGTGCCGCCCGCGATCGGGGACTCACGTCCGTGCACGCGCGGGACTTCGAATCGCGTACGGGGCGCGGCGTGGTGGCGCGTACCGCGGAGGGGCAAGGACATCGCGTCGCCGTGGGGAACGCTTCACTGATGCGCGAGGTGGGCGCCGAACCGAGCGGGCTGGAGGCCGAAGCGCAGCGGTTGGCGGCGGCGGGCCACACACCCGTGTTCGTTGCAATCGACAATGACGTTGCGGGCGTGCTTGGCATCGCGGATCCGGTGAAGCCGGAGGCGCGCGCGGCCATTGCGTCGCTCAAGCGTATGGGATTGGAGGTCGTGATGCTCAGCGGCGACGCACGCGGTACCGCCGAAGCGGTGGCGCGGCAGGTGGGAATCGAGCGCGTCGTCGCCGAAGTACTGCCAGAGCAAAAGGTGGCACTGATCAGGCAACTACAGAGTGGGAAGGTGGTCGCCATGATCGGCGACGGCATCAACGATGCGCCGGCGTTAGCGCAGGCGGACGTGGGCATCGCCATCGGTACCGGAACCGACATCGCCATGGAAGCCGCGGACATCACACTCATGCGCGGCGATCTTGGTGCAGCGGTGGCGGCCATCGCCCTGGCCCGCCGTACGATGCGCCTGATGAAACAGAACCTGTTCTGGGCGTTCATCTACAACGTGATTGGAATACCACTCGCCGCACTGGGACTGCTGAGCCCCGTGATCGCGAGCGCCGCGATGGCGTTCAGCTCCGTGAGCGTGGTGGGCAACTCACTGCGACTGAGGAGATTTCATGCCTGACATCGCCACCTGCGCATGTGCTGTAGGCCAGGATGAAGGCCGCAAGGCCGTCGCCGTCGACCCCGACATCAAGGCGCGCAACCTGACGCGACTGCGCCGCATCGAGGGGCAGGTGCGCGGGCTGCAAAAAATGGTCGAAGAAGATCGCTACTGCGCCGACACGCTGACGCAAATCTCCTCGGTGCACGAAGCGCTGCGCTCCGTGGCCCGTGAGTTGATGCGCAACCATCTGAAACACTGCGCGTCAGCGGCCATCAAGGCGGGCGAGGCCAGCGCTGACGCGATGTACGACGAGCTCGTGGATCTCATGCACAAGCACATGAGGTGACCCGCCAGCTACTCCTCGGCCGGAACGACCTCAGCGAAGAAGGCCTGAAGATCCAGGACAAACGGTTCGCTGGCGCCTTCCGGCTGCCACTCGAGCCGGTCCGAGAGAATGGCGGGGCGCTCGTCGTCCGGACGCCAGCGCTCCAGCGTTTGCGAGCGGTCGTCGATGATCCAGTATTCCGACACGCGGTTGCGCTGGTACCGCGGCCGTTTCGTCACTCGATCGTGCTTGGCTGAGCTTGGCGACAACACCTCCACGGCGAGAAGTAGGCGCCGAACCACATCGCTTCGCTTGCGAAGCTGGCCTGGAGGAACGATCAGCAGATCGGGTTGAAGCACCAGCCGAGGATCCAGATGGACATCGGGCGACGCCGGAAAAAAATCACCCAGGGCGTGCGCGCGAACATAAGGCTCCATTGCGGTGAACAAGCGCGCGACGACTCTTTGGTGAACCCAATGAGGCGCGGGTGTCACCAGGACTTCCCCGTCCACGTACTCGTAACGGACTCCAGGAGGAGCAGCGTCCCGTTCCCGGTAGAACTCCTCGAGCGTTCGGAGACGCGCTGGCGCGTGCACTGCGGGCATGGCCATAATCTGCTCGGCGAAGGATGACAATTGCAAGCGAACATCAGCCAGTTTCGCCGAGTGTGACCTGCAAGCCGTCATCGTTTCACCGAGCGGAGAGTCAATTCCTGACGCACGGAATCAGGCGCCGAGTTTCTCCGCGGGCTTTTCTGACATCCAACGGAAGAACAGCACGGTGATCGCGCCCAGGATGTACGTGCCGCCAAAGCCCAGCATCAGCGCGCCGGCAATCTGCTGATCGGTGATGGCCGACAGCATGCTGACACGCGGCGCCAGCTCGTACGTGCCATACGACGGATAGTCGGCGCCCAGCAGCCACATGGCGATGTACAGGTGCGGCTGCGTGCCGAAGAAGAGGTAGAGCATCTGCATCAGCGGCGGAAAGTGAGGGCGCGCCGGCACGCGTATCACCACGGGCCACCAGAACAGCACACCCGCGCCGAGCCAGGCGAGGTCCAGCGCGAACGCTCCCGCCTGCGATCGCATGAGCGTGTCCACCACGTTCGGCAGATGCGTGAGGATCATCGTGACGGCGAACGCGATCATGACGAAGAGCGGCTGCGTCACCCGGGTCACTGCACGACGCAGAGGCTCGCGTGGCAGCAGCCACGCAGCGATGCGATCGCGATCCAGGCCAATGAGCAGCAGCGGTGGGATGACCATGGCGAGCATGAGAAACTGCACGCTGTGAACTGACGCGAGGTACCCAGCGCCCAAGGGACCCACGGGCCAGTCGAGCGTCAGCCAGAGAAGCACGATGGCGACGGGAAGCGCCGCGCGCCGCCAGGCACCGTGACGAGGATCGCGAGCGCGAGATGGCCAGAACACAGCACCGACCACGAGCGCGAACAGCCACACGCCGGGGTATGCCTGCCACGATCCATCCCACGGCTGGCCACGCGCCGAACACCACCACTGCAGGTTCTGCAGGTTCTGCAGATTCAAGGCGCCAGCGCCTTCTCGATGTCCTCATAAGCGACGACGCGCGCTGTGGCCTGCACTTTACCCGCCCGGCGAAAGCTGAACGTCACGTTGAGGGTATCACCAGGGGCGATGCGCCGCGTCAGCTCGTCCAGCATCACGTGACTTCCGCCCGGGGCGAAACGCACGAACGACTTCGCTGGCACCAGCAGCATGGACGCCGGCATCATCACTTTCGCCCCGTCACTGGGGCCGACGGTGTGATGCATGGACGCCCGCGCGTGAGGGACACTGACGGCCACAAGCGTGTCGACTACGTCGCCGCGATTGGCGATCGTGGCATACACCGCCATCGTGATGAGGGAGGGATCGTTCAGTCGCACGGGCGCGGGTGCCACCACCCGGGTGATGACGATGGTGCCGTCCTCACTGCGTGCACCTTCGCGTGCGCAGGACGTGAACAGCGTGACGCAGCAGGCGGCCCCGATCACGCGACCTACAGCGTTTCTCACGAGCGCGCCTTCACCTTCAGCAGCAGCGGGATGTCCTTCGCCCAATCCTGCTGACGGATCCCGAACGGGTACAGGACACGGAGGCTGTCGTCGGGAGTGAACGCCAGCACCGCGGCGCCGTGCGCGACTCCGTACGATCCCGCGGTCGTGTCGGTGGGCGTTGCCTCGCGCGCGGCCGGAGGCATTCCCATGGACTGCTGGAGGCTGTTCACCAGGTCAACCGGGCCGGCAAGTCCGACGAACGCCGGGTGGAAATTGTCCAGCCATGTGCGCAGCCGCTGTGGCGTGTCGCGATCGGGGTCGGTGGTGACGAACACCACTCGCATGGCCTGCTGCTGCTCGTACGACAGTTTCTTGTACACCGCCGCGATGTTGGCCATGTGCAACGGACAAACGTCGGGGCAATGCGTGTAGCCAAAGAACAGCAGCGTCAGCTTGCCGTCCGTCTCCTTGCGAAACTGGAACGGCGTACCGCTGGTGCTGGTGAGGGTGAACTCGGGTTTGGCGCGCGGCGGACTCAACGTGGGGCCGCTGAACATGCCGTCCGCTGGTGGCGGCACGGCGTCGCGCTCCTTCGCGTCGCAGGCGGCGAGCAGGAGCGCGGCCAGCGCGAGGGCAAAAACCGGATTTCGAATCAGTTGCATTGCATGAGAATTTAGCCGAGCGAGACTGGACGCGCGGTGGCATTTGACCGATCATGAAGACACTCCAGACCCCCACGCCATGACCGACCGTCGCACGTTTCTGCACTCGCTGGCCGCCGGAGCGGCCACGCTCACGCTGCCCACGTTCAACGCGAAGGCCATCCGGCGGCTGCAAGACGCAAACGCCATCGCGGGAGCGCGACCGGCGCTGCGCGTCGCTGAGGATGAAGCGTATTGGGCGACGATCCAGAGCGCGTTCGATCTGGACCGCACGATGATCAACCTGAACAACGGCGGCTGTAGTCCCGCGCCGACGCATGTGCTGGAGCAGATGATCCGAGACCTCAGGTTCTCGAACGAGCTGCCCGTGGATCACATGTGGAACGTTTTGGAGCCACGTATCGAGAGCGTGCGGCGCGAGCTGGCGAAGGACTTCGGCTGCGATATCGAAGAAATGGCCATCACGCGCAACGCAAGCGAAGCCAATGAGATCATGATCTTCGGCCTGGATCTCAAGCGTGGGGACGAAGTGATTCTCACGACGCAGAACTATCCGCGAATGAAGAATGCGTGGATCCAGCGGCAACGGCGCGACGGGATCGTCATCAAGTGGGTGAAGATCGACACGCCCCCCAGGAGCACCGCCGCCTACGTGAGCGCCATCGAGAGCGCCATCACGCCGCGGACGAAAGTCATCGAGACGATGCACATCAGCTTCATGACCGGCTACATCGCGCCCGTGCGGCAGATCGTGGACATGGCCCGCCCGAAGGGTATTCAGGTGTTCATAGACGGGGCGCACGCCTACGCGCATTTCCCGTTCACGCGCGACGAGCTGGGGGCCGACTACTATGGCACCAGCCTGCACAAATGGCTCATGGCGCCCATCGGCACCGGGTTCCTGTACGTGCGGCGCGACAAGATCGGGTCGATGTGGCCTTTAATGGCGGGTGCCGAGAGTCAGGACTCGGACATCAGGAAGTACGAGGAGATCGGGACGCATCCCGCGGCGAACCACAACGCGATCGCGGTGGCGCTCGCGTTCCATCGGGCCATCGGGATCAATCGCAAGATCGCCCGGCTCCGGTTCCTCCGGGATCGCTGGGCCAAGCGCGTCGTCGCCGAGAGCGGCGGACGCGCGCGCATGCTGACGCCCATTGG
>JANNJV010000446.1:0-3845 GCA_031395945.1 Gemmatimonadota bacterium
GCGGGTCGAGGCCGCATCGAACCCCGCCTCGACCGCATGCCGGCCATGGACACCCTGCTGGCGGAAGCCCCCATGCTGGAACTCGATCTCGAGACACTGGAGAACGAATCGCGCCGGATCATTGAGGGGCTCGAGGCGATCGGTCCGGTGAATGCGCTGGCCGTGGAGGAGCACGCCGAGGAGGCCAAGCGGCTGGAGTTTCTCGTCGCCCAGCGGGATGACCTGGTGGCGGCCCGGCAGTCGCTGCAGCAGGCCATCCGGGAGATCGACACCACCGCGCGCGAGATGTTTCTCACGACCTTCGTGAAGGTCAGGGAGCACTTCCGCGAGATCTTCATGACCCTCTTTGGCGGCGGCGAGTGCGATCTGAAGCTGGAGAATCCCGAGGCCCCGCTGGATTGCGACATCGAGATCCACGCGTCGCCGCGCGGCAAGCGAACCCAGCGCATCCACCTGCTGTCCAGCGGCGAGCGCGCGCTGGTCGCGCTCTCGTTGCTCTTCGGCATCTTCCTCACCAAGCCCAGCCCCTTCTGTGTGCTGGACGAGGTGGACGCCCCGCTGGACGACGCGAACATCGGCCGCTTCGTGCGCATGCTGAACCAGTTCAAGCTGAAGACCCAGTTCATCGTGATCACGCACAACCCGCGCACCACCACCGAAGCGGCGGACGCCGTGTACGGGGTCACCATGCAGGAACCTGGCGTCTCGTCGGTGGTGAGCGTCCGAATGAAAGGGGCGCATGTCGACGAAGAGATTGCAGCTGTGGCTTGACAAACCAACCACTGGACTGAGGAACCACAGGACCTCCAAGTAGTCTGGTGGAGTGGTCTCTGACCTCAGGTAGGTGTAGAGGGCGCCAGCAACAGCGAAGAGTGGATGAATGCATTCTCCTTCGTGCGCCTCGTACACCTCTACACCTACCTCACGCCGGACTCCACTCCACCAGACCCCTTTGAGGTCCTGTAGGTTCAGGTACCTGATAACGCTGGTGGCACAACGGTGCTGGCAGAACTGTGGTGAGGCTACGCGAATGCGTCTGGTAGTTCTGGGAACCGGGACCATCGCCTTCTCGCCATCCCGAAGTTGTGCGGGCTACCATGTCGTGGCAGGGACAGCCAGTGTCCTGATGGACTGCGGCAGTGGTACAACGCGCCGCCTTGCCGAGCTCTCGATCCCGTGGCAAGAGCTCACGCATATCGCGCTCACGCACTTCCACGTCGATCACCACCAGGATCTCCCTACGATCCTGTTCGCCGGTCAGTACGGCATGCTCCCGCCGCGCAGCGCGCCGCTCGATATCATTGGCCCCCCCGGCACGTACGATCTGATGTCCAAGCTGGCCGCCGCCTACGGCGAGTGGGTGCTGAATCCGGGCTATGAGCTCCGCATCACCGAGCTCGAACCTGGCGGGCAGTTCGACCTGGGCGGCGCCACGCTCGCCTGTACCAAGGTTCCACATACGGCCGAGAGCATTGCATATTCCATCACCGAGGGCGCACGCCGGCTCGTGTACTCCGGCGACACGGGGTTCGACCCCGCGTTCGCCGCGTGGGCTCGCGGGTGTGATGTGCTGGTGCTGGAGTGCTCGCTGCCGCAGTCCATGGCGATTGTCGAGCACCTCACGCCGGAGCAGTGCGGCGAGATGGCGCGGCTCGCCGAACCAGGGGCGCTGGTGCTGACCCACCTGTATCCCCCGGTGGAATCCGTGGACATCACCGCTCTGGTGGCGGCGAAATACAGCGGTCCTCTCGTCGTGGCGCACGACGGATGGCGGACCGAATTCAAGGACTGACGACATGCTCGTAGTGATGCACCAGGGCGCGACGCAGCAGCAGATCGACCGCGTCGTGCAGACCATAGAGGAAATGGGTTATCAGGCCCGCCCTATGCCGGGCGAACAGCGCACGGCCATCGGCCTGGTGGGCAACGACGGACGCGTGGACGGATCGAGGATCGAGGCGCTGCCGGGCGTGGGCGAGATCATCCACGTCACCAAGCCGTACAAGCAGGTCTCCAGGGAGTGGCGCGCCGAGAATACCATCGTCACCATCGCCCCGGGCATTTCTTTCGGCGGCATGCACGTCCAGGTCATCGGTGGCCCGTGCTCCGTGGAATCGGAGCATCAGATTGTCACCGCCGCGCGGGCGGTGAAAGCCGCAGGCGCGACGGCGTTGCGCGGCGGAGCGTTCAAGCCCCGCAGCTCACCTTATTCCTTTCAGGGGTTGGGCAAGCGCGGACTCGAGCTGCTGGCATCGGCGCGCAAGGAAACCGGACTGCCCATCGTCACCGAAGCCCTGGACGAAGAGGGCGCGAATCTGGTGGCGGAGTACGGCGACTGCATCCAGATCGGCGCCCGCAACATGCAGAACTATTCATTGCTGCGCGCCGTTGGGAAGCTCAGGAAGCCCGTGCTGCTCAAGCGGGGTATGGCGGCCACCATCACCGACCTGCTGCTCAGCGCCGAGTACATCCTGGCCGAAGGCAACGATCAGGTGATTCTCTGCGAGCGCGGCATCCGCAGCTTCGACACGACCACTCGCAACCTCTTCGACCTGACCGCCATCCCCATCGTGCAGCGCCTTTCGCATCTGCCCATCATCGCGGACCCGAGTCACGGCACCGGCTTGCGCGACAAGGTCACTCCCATGGCGCGCGCGGCAATCGCGGCGGGCGCGGATGGGGTCATGATCGAGGTGCATCCCAATCCAGATCGCGCGCTCTCGGACGGTGCCCAGTCGCTGTACCCGGACCAGTTCGCCGCGCTCGTCATCGAGTTGCGCGCCATCGCGGCAGCGATCGGCCGACACGTGGGCGCTGCGCCGGCAACCGGCGCCGTGCGCGCCGCAGGAGGAACGGCGACGGTCGGCGCGGTGTAGCACCAGCCAGGAGAAATCATATGCTGCTCATCTCACTGGCTGTTGTGGCGCTGTCCGTCGGCCCGACTCCATCACAAAAGCCTGCCCAGAGCGTCGACGCGGTCATCAACCGTGCTGTCGCTGCGTGGGCACGCGTGAAGACGCTGCGCGCCACATTCGAGCAGACGCTCACCAATCCGATCACCGGGTCGACGATGACGTCCAAAGGTGAGCTGCAGCAGCGCAAACCCAACAAGCTCGCCATCACCTTCAGCGATCCGGTGGGCGACCGCATCGTGGACGACGGCAAGTTCGTTTGGGTATCTCTGCAGAGCGCCACCCCCGGCCAGGTGATCAAGCTGGCCAGCACGAACGTTGGCGCCGCCAGCACCGATCTCATTGGTCAGTTCCTCAAAACGCCGCGCGGGAAATACGATGCGGTTGACGCCGGCGCGGACAAGGTTGGCACACGCGTCGCGCGGGTCATCGTCCTCACGGCCAAGCCCGGTCAGGCGCTCCCGTTCGTCCGCGCCAAAGTGTGGGTGGACTCAGCGGATGGCCTCATCCGTCTGTTCGAATCCACCGACGGCAACGGAATCACACGCCGCGTGCGGTTGCTGACGTTGAGACCCAACGTGGACGTGAACAACAAGGTTTTCACGTTCAACGTTCCCAAGAACACGCGGGTCATCGAGCAGTAGCGGGCGCGGTCCGCCCGCCGTTCAGGGGGATCTTGGCGCCCGCTTCCGGAGTTCGTCAGGCGAAGTGACGCCCGAGAGCAGCTGCATGGCGCGGGCGACGACGACATCGGCCCGCAGTGATGCCTCGTTGGGCGCACCGCGCGCACCGCGCGCACCAGGCGGTGGCGGCTGCGTCTCCGGGCTGCGCACGACGACGTCCGGCGTAATGCCGCCCTTGGTAGAGTCACGCTCGATGGCGCGTCCACGCGGAGTGAACCACCGGGCCGTGGTGAGCTCCAAGGCGTGTCCG
>JANNJV010000493.1:0-3123 GCA_031395945.1 Gemmatimonadota bacterium
TTCCGGTGTGGCCTCATTCACCCGAATGAGACATTCCGCCTGGGTCACCGGCTGCACCTTGGCACGGAAGTGGTTGGGCTGATCCAGCGGCAGTTGACCAAGCCGGTTGAAGCGCCGGTAGTCGACCCACCGGTGTCCCTCGAACATCATCGAATACCTCCGCTGCAGCAGCAGCTCGTCGATGAACGCGGCGTCCGAACTGAGAATGGTGAGCGTGGTCGGCGCCAACCCACCCGAGTTGACACGAATGAAGTCGATGTCCGCCAGCGCATTCACCTTGTCGCCCGTGAACCAGCGCGCCTCAGCGCGAAGCAGGATGAGCTCTTCGTTTCGGATGATCCTGATCGGGGCGCTGCGGTCCACGAAGATCCTGAACCGCAGACTGCTCGGCACCCCCGACGTCGGACCGGCGTTCGGTTGCTTGACTGGCGTTGCCGTGTCCACCTTCGCGATCAACCGCAGATCGCGTGTTCCGCCCACGCGCAATGGCGCGTCGGTCTGCAGCGACGGATGTCCCACGATGTCCGACGTGGCAGAAAAGAAGAGCGTGTTCTGCGCGTCGCCCGTGGACGTGCTGTACGTATGGAACGGACCGGCGGTGAGCGCCGACGCCGTGTTGATGAATGATGCACCGAGCGCGGTGAGCGCCTGCGTGTAGCACGCGGTGGGTGCGCACGCTACGCCCGCGGGACTGGAGAACTGGGCGATGCTTCCCCGGTACGCCAGCGTCCGCGCGGCGATGGCGCGGTTGAACTGCCTGAACGTCGCCGGGGTGTTGAAGCCAACAAAGCCCGACGTCAACACGAAGGGGAATGTTGCCGTCCCGGCCGCCTGCAGATCGGCGTCGGCCTCGTCCAGCCGCCCCGAAACGAAGCGGTAGACGGAGTCACGTGAGACGAACGGCGCTAGCACCTTCGGATCGGCGTTGATCTGCGTGACGGCGCCGATGGTGTCGCGCGTCCCGATGATGTAGAGGTAGCCGAGCGCCTCGATGGTCTTTGCGAACCCTTCGGCCGCGTCTTTCTGCGCCTGGCTGATCGGCGCCGTCTGGACGCTCGCAAGGAAGTTGAAGATGTTCCGGCCGTTGTTGTACCCGGCGTTCCAGATGCCGCCGCCCGCGGCGAAACCGGAGTAGTCCAGCGGTCCGGGACCGAAGACATAGTGCGTGTGGCTGCGGCCGTCGGTCGGGAAATAGTTGAACGACTCCCGGCCAAGAATGCCGACGTCGCTGATGTAGCCCGTCATTGGCCCACGCACCTGCGACAGGAGACCCGTCGCGAGCAGCTGAAGCGAGGACGGGTCGCGACCCGCCTGATCCACAGTGGGCTGGTTGTAGTTCGGAATGGTTGGCTCCTTGCACGCGCCAAGCGGAAGCAACAACGCCGCGGCAAGGAGAACGCTTCTCGTCTGCATGAGACGTATCCTCGATGAATGAGTTGGGGCGCTCATGATCAGTAGCTCACGTCGACGCTGAACATCCAGCTCTTCGTGGACGGGAACGGCGCCAGATCCACCTGCCGGGCGACGTTCGCGTTTCCGAAGTTGTTCACTTCAGGGTCAACGCCCCAGTAATCCGACCACATCTTCAGGTTGCGGCCGCTGAGACTGAGCCGCACGTCGTGTCCGCCGCGCAGGAAGCGCGCGGCATATCGCTGCGGCACCTGATACGAGACGGTGATCTCGCGCAGCTTCACGAACGAACCGTCCTGGATGTAGATGGGCGCACCCAGTCCCTGGTTCCACTTGTCGTAGCGGTATTGTCCGAGCGACGGCGTCAGATCCAGGCGGGTCGCATCGATGAACGCTGGATTCGGCGAGGGCTTGTCGTAGTCCCAGGAGTTCTGCCCCTCGTCGAAGAGCGTCTGGGTCATGTTGGACATATCGCCGCCTTTTCTCCAGTCGAAAAGCGTGGAGAGCGTCCAATCCTTCCAGCGCAGGTCGTTGCCGAAGGCCATCTGAAAGTCCGGTGTCGCGTCGCCGATGATCGTGTCCTTGAAGGCAGTATTGAGCGTGCAGCCGCGCTGGACGACGTCGTCCGCGTCACACACGGTCTTGTTGCCCCAGATGGCCGTGACGGAACCCGGCTCGATCGTGATCGTGCGCGCGGGCAGCGGGCCCGTGCCATCGGGATCGTACTGGCCCGTGCCACCGCAATTGCCCAGCGTGCTGAGGGTGGGTTGCCCCGCAGCGTTGAATCCCGGGCAGTACGCGCGCGCGCGTCCGAACGCCGACCCGAACCCGGAGCTGCTGATGAAGGCGGGGACCGGGAGGTACGTGATCCGTCCCTTGTCGGAATAGTACGTCGTACGCGACGTCCATTCGAGGCTTCTCCAGCGAAGTGGGATGGCGGTCATGCCGAACTCCCACCCTTCCGTCTTCATCGTGCCGGCGTTGTCAATCTGCGACCCGATGCCCGAGCTGGGCGCGAGGGGCACGAAGAGGAACATGTCGCGGATGGTGCGATTGAACCGGGTGCCTTCGAACCCGATACGGTCGTTCAGCACCGACGCCTCGAAGCCGAACTCGGTCTCCGTGAGTTTTTCGGGCTCGATATCAGGGTTGCCAAGAATCGATGGTGCCGCCAGGCTGGTGCGGCCGTCGATCAGGCCGCCCGCGCCGAGGACTAGGTCGCGGCGTCCGTAGTCGGGCTGGTTGCCCGTCTTGCCGATGGACGCGCGGAGCTTCAGCATGCTGACGTACGGGATGACGTCCACGAAACTGTACGCGCCCGCAACCTTGGGGTAGATGAAGTATTTGGCGCGGTTGCCGTTCGCACTGCTGCGCTCGGCGCGCATGCCCGCCGTGATGCCGGCGCGATCATTGAGGAATCGCAGCTCCTCCTGCGCGAAGTAGAACTGGTCGTTGACGTCCGTGATCCGGTGGTCGAGCTGCACCGTCCCCTGGTTCGCGAGCGGCACGCCGGGCAGGAGCCCGCGGCCCTGTATGCGATAGATGTTCAGGAAGCGGTTCTCGAATCCGGTGCCGAGGGTCCCGGTCGCCGTGAACCAGTTGTTCGATGGGGTGAGCGTCCAGACGCCGTTCACCGAGCCGTTCATCTGCCGGCTGAGGGCGTTGCTCTGCGCCGACGTGCCAAGGAACGCGTCGCGTGGCTCGAGCTGGAGG
>JANNJV010000496.1:0-7775 GCA_031395945.1 Gemmatimonadota bacterium
CCGCCGCCAGCGCGTAGCGAAACACGCGCCCGCGTGTTCGCACCGCTACCGGCTTCGCCTGGGTGTTGGTGTTGACCACAATCAAGGCAATCGAGCCATCGTCCTCATTGCGAAAGGCCACGCTCTCCACGCCCTCCACGCCGCTGCTGGACGCGATGCGGCGCGCTCCCGGCCGGACGAAGCGGCTGGCGTGGCCAAAGGCGTAGTACTCCTCGTTCCGTGTCACCGCGCCGCTGGTCGAGTCGATGGTGACGACGCCGCGGCAGTCACCGCATCCCCCCAGGTGCGGACCATGTCCCTGGTCCAGCGCCAGGTTCCACATCAACACGCCGCGGGCCCAATGCCGAGTGGAGCCGATGATCAGGTTCTTCACGGTCCAGACGAGGTTGTCGCCGAATTTGGGCGCCCACGCGCCACCAGAACACTCGGTGAAGTACACGTCCTTGTCCGGAAACGCGTCGCGTACCACGCTCTGCGTCGCCACGTCGCCGCCGTAGCAGTGCCACGCCACGCCCGCCACGTAGCGCCGCGCCGTACTGTCACTCAGCATCTGCATCGGCGAATTCGGTTCGTCCCAGTTGTGATCCCAGTCGAGGATCTGTGTGCGAATTCCTGACCGGGCGAGCAATGGCCCCAGGTGTTGTCCCACCAATCGGGCACGCGCCGGAGGATCCAGCCGCATCCCGGGATAGTTCTCCGGTTCGAAGTGCGGTTCGTTCTGCACCGAGATCAGATGAACCGGTATGCCATCCGCCGCGTACGCCTGGATGAACTTTCTGAAGTACTCCGCGAAGGGCGCGTACGCGTCAGGGCGCAGGGTGCCCTTGATCATGCTGGCAGAGGTCTTCATCCACGCTGGCGCGCTCCAGGGCGACGCCATCAGCGTGAGGCGCGGGTTGATGGCGAGCGCCCGCTTCAGAATCGGGATGGTCTCCGCGCGGTCCGGCTCGATCGAAAACCTGGCCAGTGTCGGGTCGGTTTGTCCGGCCGGCATGTCGTCGTAGCTGTAGTGGCTGCGGGAGAAATCGGACGCGCCCATGTCCACGCGGGCGAAGCTGAAGCCAAGGCCACCGGCCTCGCGCCCGAACAGCTCGCGCAGCAGGGCGTCGCGCTGCGCCGGCGACATGCGGTGCTGGATGAGCCAGGCCGACGCATCCGTGAGCGACGCGCCGAAGCCCACCATCTCCTGGTACCGCATCGCGGCATCGACGTCGATTGTCGCACCGACATCAGGTGCGGTAGTCTCGCCAAAGCGCAGGTCTCCCTCTCGATGGAGCAGGCGAGCCTTGTCGCCGGTCGTCACGTACACCTGCACCGCCTCGGAGGCGGGCTCCGGGCGCATCGACCCACTCTTCGCGCAGCCGGTGCCGGTGGCGACCGCAATGAGACCAACAGACATCGACCAAACTCTCCTCATTCAACCCATCCCGTTGCAGGCGTTACAGGCAGAACCGCGTCACAGATACTTGCCCCTCGGCGGACCGCATGCAACTATAGAAGCCGCCGCCCACATTGCTCGGAGTGGAGCAAACCTCTTAGATGACTCAAACCGACTGCCCCACGTGCGGCACGCCAGTTCCGGCAGGGGCTGTCTTCTGCGGAACTTGCGGGACCACTGTCGTCGCTGCTGCCGCGACCGCCGCGATGGCGGCGCACGAAACGCCGACACAACGGTTCGGGCGTCCACCGGACGGGAGCTCCTCGCCCACGGGAGGCGCGGGCGGCGCGGGCCCCATGCTGAGCCAGTCGCGCATGATGGAGGCGCTCAAGTCAGCAACCCTGGGCGACTATGAGATTCTCGCCGAGCTCGGTCGCGGAGGCATGGCGACGGTATTTCTGGCGCACGACATCTCGCTCGACCGCAAGGTCGCCATCAAGGTGATGTCGCCCGCTCTCCTGGACGGCGAGGGCGCGGTTGAGCGGTTCAAACGCGAAGCGCGCACCGCGGGGGCCTTGAGTCATCCGCACATCATCCCGATCCATGCCGTGCGCGAGAGCGGCGAGTTGCTGTACTTCGTGATGAAGTACGTCGAGGGTCGCGCGCTCGACAACGTGATCAAGGACCAGGGCGTTCTGCCGATCCCGATGGTGGTGCAGGTACTGACCGAAGTCGCTGGCGCGCTCGCGTACGCCCACCGCAAGGGGGTCGTACATCGGGACGTGAAGCCTGCCAACATCATGCTGGATGACGACGGGTGGGCCGTCGTGACCGATTTCGGCATCGCCAAGGTGGTGCAGAAGCAAGGACTCACGATGACCGGCACCACGGTCGGGACGCCGGCGTACATGAGTCCCGAGCAATGCGCGGCGGAGGTGGTGACGGGCCGCTCAGACCAGTATTCCCTTGGCATCGTCGGCTTCGAGTTGCTCAGCGGCCGAGTGCCTTTCGCGGCCGACTCGCTGATGGGAATGTTCATGGCGCAGATGCACGACCTGCCGCCGTCGCTGCTCGATGTGCGTCAAGACTGTCCGCCTCTCCTGGCGAGAATCGTCGAGCGTATGCTGGCGAAAGCACCCGACGAACGCTGGCCGTCGCTCGACGACGTCGTCACCGCGCTCGCGCCACTGCAGAAGTCGGAGGCGCGTGAGAGCACTCGCATTTCGATGGCCGCACTCGCGCGGGTCAGCGATGGACGTCCACGCCCGACCGATTTTGCGCGGCCTCTGAGTCCGTCTCCGCGCAACAGCCAGAAGGCAAGCGTGCAGGATGCTGTTCTCGCTCCTGCCGGTGCTCGCCGCATACCAGGATGGCTGTGGGGCGCTGTTGCCGCGTCCCTTCTTGCAGGAGCGATTGTCTGGACCGCCCTGAAAGGCGGCCGTGAGCCACCGGCCTCCCTGTCGACCTCAGCGCCGCAAGCCTCTCCGACACGGTCCGATTCGACGGCGGGACCTGTGGCGTCCCGGGTCGCAGGCGACAACCGGGTAGCTCCGAACACGAAGGGTGCAACGCCAGCGGACTCCATCGTTCCGACCGGCACCAGGCGCGCGGTAACCACTGGTGGTGCGACCGCGACGCTGCCTCCAGCGATACAGCGCGCAGCGGACACGTCGCGCGCACAGCAGGTGACGCAGAGCGCCGTGAAGACAGAACCGGTGTCCGCGCCGCCGCCGCCCATCGTGGCGACGCCTGCCGGCACCGCGCTCAGCGATTCGACGGCGGCAGATCCAAGCGCCGGCGCGCCACTATTCTCGGAGATCAGCGCGGGCGGGAGCACCACTTGTGGGGCGCTTGCAAACGACGGCGGCGTGGTGTGCTGGGGTGGCTCGTCGCCCGCCGGTGCCATGTTGCGGGGCGTCCTGTTCCAGAAGATATCTGTCGGGGATGGCCACATTTGCGGCCTCACACCGGCCGGCGAAGCGTCCTGCTGGGGGAGCAACTCGCAGGGCCAGCTTGGCGACGGGAGCACCACCGACCGTCCGGCTCCCGTAGCAGTGAAGGCGACGCAGAAGTTCTCCGAGATCACCGTCGGGGCGGGGCACACGTGCGCACTGAGCGCGGACGGCGCCGCCTTCTGCTGGGGAGGGAACAAGTACGGCCAGCTTGGCGACGGTTCACGGAGCAATCGCACCAGACCCGTGCTGGTGCGCTCGACGGCCGGGAATCAGGGATTCCAGGCCCTGGCGGCGGGCGGATCGCACACCTGTGGGATTACACGCGCGGATAAGGCATTCTGCTGGGGCGACGGGTTCTCCGGCCAGGTTGGCAACGCCATGCAGGACTTCGCACAGGAACCGTTCGCGGTGAAGACCGACCTCGCTTTTCGCACCGTGGTCACCGGCGACCGGCACACGTGCGGCCTCACGACGAGCGGTCGCGCGTACTGCTGGGGAGAGAACAAGCAGGGACAGCTCGGCAACGAGACGAAGGACAATCGCAATATTCCCGACTCCGTAGCGACCGATCAGGTGTTCCGCGCGATCGGTGCGGGCGGACAGCACACCTGCGGAATTTCGACGCGTCGTCAACTGCATTGCTGGGGCAACAACGTTGACGGGCGCCTGGGCGACGGAACGCGGATCGCGCGCACGGTTCCTGTCGTGGCGGCGAACGGGCAGGCCTTCGCGCTCGTGAGCGCGGGCTCGGGCCACACCTGCGCCCTCATGACGAACAGCCACGCCATGTGCTGGGGCGGGAACGCGCGCGGCCAACTCGGCGGCGGCGCGGTGAGCGCCTTCTCACCGACGCCGGTCGTCGTGAAGGTAAAAGGGAGCTAGCGGCCGATCAGAGCGAAGGGCACGCCGATGGTGAGCATGACATCGCGCTGTAAGCGGTTCTGATAGTAGGCTGCCTGGCTGCCATCGGGATCGCTCTTATAGAAGTGCCCATCGACGCCGATGTTGAACTCCCATTCCGGCGTAATGCGCGCGCGAATCCCAAACGCCGCCACCGCTCCAATGTTGGTCAGGTGATCGAGGCCGGGAAGGTTCCACGCCTTCCCTGAGCGAGTCACGATGCCGGGCCCGAACGCGACGAAATAATTCGATCGCCGGGGCTGGAGCGTCAGCCGTGCGCTCGCGAACGTGAGCGCGCCTGGTTCGGGGGTCAGGATGTTTATCGTCCCGGCGGCCTGAGGTTGTCTCGGGATGATTCCACTTCTCACATACGCAACGGAGCCTTGAATGCCGACGATGCGAGTAAAGTGGTACGAGGCGCTGAGGCCAACGCCTGGTCCCGCTTCCTGTCGCTCGTTCTCGTTGTCGCTCTTGAACGTGGTGTAGTTCGTGGCGTAGTAGCTGCCAAAAAACGGCGCGACTTCAAGTTTGACCTGTGCCGACAACACATTCGGCAGCGCCATCGTGGCGCACAGGAGCGCGGCAAATCGCATTAGTACACTCGAAGGGTGACGGGGAAGGACTTCGACGGGACTCCGGAAGGTGCGGATGCGGAGATGGTGACCGTCGTGTTGAGAACCGATCCGCGTGCCAGGCCGGTGGGATCCGCTGTGAGACGCAACGTGGTTGGCGCAGCCGTACCGCCCACGAACGACGCCGCCAGCCAGGGCGCGCCCCCAACGTTCGCAGACACGCCGGATATTGGTGTGCTGCCACCATTCGTGATTGGGAAGTCGCGCGTAACAACGGTCGTTCCCGCCGCGGCGAATAGTGCCGCGTTCGCCACCGGCACCACGAGCCCGCGCTCGACGATGAGCTTGACCGGCAGCTTGAAGCTCCTGGGCTGATCGAAGCAGGCATCCGTGTCGAAGCACTGCCCCTCGAGGCGGACGGTATCCATGTAGACACTGTCGGCGAAAAGGCCCGCCGGATTGACGGTGACGGCAACGAGGGCTGCCGTGTCAGGCGGGCTCGATGGCCCGGGCAGGCCAACCACGGTTGCATTCAACCACGAGGCGAGCGCTGTAGTCGTATTCCGCAGGAAGTTGACGAAATAGTTCGTGACAGTCCGATTCTGATTGGACGCGACCACCGAAGTGGACACACTGCTCCCGCCCTCAAACGCGCTGAGAACAATGCCGCGCGGGTTCGTCACCAGCTCGGGTGTGACGTTGAAGAGTACGGTGACGGGGATATCGATGGTGGTTATCCCGATTCCCGTGATGTGGATGACCGCTTCCGCGCTGAAGGGCGCCACTCGTGTCCGAACGAGGAGTGTATCCGGGAGTGTACGGGCGTTCGTATCTGCCCGAGGGGTGAGCCAGGTCAAGTCGGTAGCGGTGAGCCACGGTTCCGGATCATTCTCGCCGACCCCGTCCTGACCGCTGACCGTGGCGTGGACGCCGGTGACGACGGCTCGTCCGCCATTCGTGATCACGACTTTGGCGTAGGGCGCGTGGTCCTGGACATTGTTGTTGCTGGCATTGCCCATTGTTACCATGGTCACAGCCGTCTGCGCGATTGCGCCGCGCGCGACTGCCAGGCTGACCGAGAAGGCTTGCGGGGCGTAACCGGGGGTCGTCGAGGAGATTGTCACATTCGCGGTGCAGGTGCCGAGCTCCAGGGCCGCGGCGTTTGGCGTGAACGACACGACCGATACGGGATTCGCCGCAGGGAAATCAAACGTCGGCGTTCCCAGCCAGCTCGAGGACTGACACTCCGGGATGGTTGGTGTCGTGTACGTCACCGTCGCCTGCAGTCCAGCAGCGGTCTTGCCGCCGTTCGCGAAGATCGCGACGAACTGCGGCGCGGCGAGCTGTCCCGCGGTGGCGTTCGCGATCACACTGGTGGAAGACAGTGTCAAACCCTTTACATACACGAGAATCGCTGGTGAGCCCGTGGTAACGGCGTTGCCACCGATCGAGGCGGTTATCGTCCGTGGTGTGCCCGCGGTGGTCGCCGTGAACGTCGCCTGGTACGAGCCTCCCGCTCCGGGATTCGTCACGGCGCCGATCGTGCCGCTGCTCGTGCCGCTGCCGAGCCCGAACGCTACGGTTGCGCCGCCGGTCGAGATGTCGTTACCCGCCGCATCCCTTGTTTGAAGCGACAGAGTCGCGCTGGCCCCCGTCTCGAGTTCCGCACTCGACGACGTAATCAACGATGTCGCGGGCGACGGGGCGCCCGCGGTAACGGTAAACGTCGGCTGCGCCGTCGTGACGGCCACCCCGCCAATCGTCGCTGCGACGCCGCGCGCCGACCCGGCGAGTACTCCGGTGAGGGGCGCGGTGTAGGTGCCGTTGTTGTTGTCGGTGACAGGACCGAAGGAACCGGTGCTGGTCCCGCTGGTTCCGAGCGCGAATGCGACCGCTGCGCCGCCGGCCGTCAGGCTATTTCCGGCAGCATCATTCGCCTGGAGCGTGGCTGTCACGCTGGCTCCCGAGGCCAGCGTGCTGCTCGACAGTGTCACAACGGACGTCACTACGGACGCCGCGCCTGGCGTCACGGTGAAGGTCGGCTGTGCTGTCGTCACCGCAATGCTATTGATCGTCGCCGCGATGCTGCGCGCCGTACCAACGAGCACGCCCGTCAATGGCGCTGTATAGGTCCCGTTCGCGTTGTCCGTGACCACACCAATGGTTGCGGTGCTCGTACCGCTTCCCAGCGTAAACGCCACCGTCGCTCCGCCGCTGGCGAGGTTGTTACCGGCGGCGTCATTGGCCTGCAGCGTGATCGTGGTGCTGGAACCCGACGTGAGCGTGCTGGTCGCGACCGTCACGACAGATGTCCCCACCGAAATCGGTCCCGCAGTGACCGTGAATGTCGGCAGGACTGTGGTGACCGCGTCGCCGTTGATCGAGGCCGCGATGCCACGCGCCGTGCCCGCCAGCACTCCAGTGAGCGTCGCGGTGTACGTGCCGTTCCCGTTGTCCGCGACCGCGCCGAACGTGCCGGTACTCGTACCCCCGCTGCCCATTGAGAAGGCGACGGTCGCCCCGCCGGAGGTGACGCTGTTGCCGGCGGCGTCACTCGCCTGCAGCGTGACCGTGGCGCCGGTGCCCGAGGCGAACGTACTGGTTGAAACGGTCACAACGGAGGTCGCCGCCGAGGTCGGTCCGGGCGTTACCGTGAACGTCGGCTGCGCCGTGGCGACAGGAGTGCCGTTGATCGTGGCGGCGACGCTGCGCGCCGTTCCCACCAGGCCTCCGGTGATCGTCGCGGTATAGGTGCCGTTGTTGTTGTCGATGACGGTCCCGATGGTCCCGGTGCTCGACCCACCGGCGAGCGAGAATACGACCGCGGCCCCGCCGCTCGTGACGTCGTTGTTCCCGGCGTCTCTCGCCTGAAGGGTCACGGAAATGCTTGTACCCGACGCGACGGTGTTGCCCGACAGCGTCACGACCGAGGTGGCCGGCGACGCGGCACCTGGCGTCACGGTCACGGTG
>JANNJV010000509.1:0-49998 GCA_031395945.1 Gemmatimonadota bacterium
CGGCGCAGCTCGAATGTCTCGCGCTGTGGCGGTGTGAGGATCTGCAGCACCTGCTGGTGCGCGGCCTTCTTGATGGAATCGAGCTGGGGCGAGACCGGCTTCATCACCGCGCCGATCTGGCAATTGCGCGCGTCGAGCAGCGAGTCCATCGCCGAGCGCTGCGCCTCCGACAGTCCGAGATCGTCGTACATGCGTGTGCGTGGTGCCCAGTGCTTCCCACGGTCCTGGAACATGCGATCGGCCGAAAAGCCGAGGACGCCGCCCACGAGTACTGCACCGAGCAGGAACATCAGGGCTTGTTGCTTGGAACGCTGCATGGATCAGATCCGGTTATCGGGAAGTCATGAGATAGCGGAACGTCGCCGCGCGTCCTTCCTGGAGCACAGGGCGCACCGCTGTTTCGACTGGGAGCGTTGTCGGCGTCAACATGGCTTCGTATGTGACCTGCCGATCTTCCTGAAACGAGCGGAACATCGCCACACCGGCGCCAAGCAGGACCACAGCCGCCGCGGCAAGAGCGGGCCGCATCCAACGGTCGAGTTCGTCCCACCACCCGATACTCGGCGCGCTGGCCAGCCGCGCGAGAATCCGCGCCTCGAGCCCGCGCCAATACCCATCGTCCGTGGGCGCCGCGTACACCTGCCGCAGCTCACGCGCGATGTCATCGTCGCCGCCATCGGTGTGCAGTTTCAGATAGTCGGTCATGAGTCGCTCCGTACGTTCTTCAGCAGGCGCCGCAAGGCCGCCCGCGCGTGGTGCAAGTCGGATCGCGCCGTCCCCTCGGGAATTCCGAGCATCGAGCCGATCTCTCCGTGCGTGTACCCCTCCACATCGTGCAACACGATCACGGCACGCTGCCGATCCGTCAGGTGGGTGAGCGCGTCGTCCAGTCGACGTCGCAGCTCATCCGCCTCGCCCGGATCCCGAAAGGGCAGAGCCACCGTCTCCGGCAGTTCGTCCGCGTCGCGCACCTTACGCCGCCGGACCAGATCCAGCGCGGCATTGGCGACGATACGGTTGAGCCAGGCGCCGAAGGGCTGATCGGAACGGAAGCGATCCAGCGCGCGAAACGCGTGAAGGAACCCGTCCTGAACTGCGTCCTCGGCATCTTCGTGAGAGAGCACGATCGCCCGCGCCACTGCGTACGCCCGTCGCTGATGCAACCGCACTAATGCCGCGAACGCCGATTCGCTGCCTTTTTGCGCGGCGATTACGTGGTCGCGCTCGCTGATCCCTGCTCTATCGTCAGCCGGCATTGGGCTCGGAAGGCGAGGAGTCAGCGCGATCGCGGCGGTCATGCTCTCCGGAAAAGATTGTCCTGCTGGAGATACGCATGGCGGCTATGGGACGTTGGGCAGGCGCCGGGTGCTGGCGCGTGTGCCGACACGTGTGCGCGGTTCGTCCTCGCTCGAGCGTCATGGAGCGATGTCAGCCCGAGTCCGGCGCACTGCCCGGAGTGCCCGGAGTGCCCGGAGTGCCCGGAGTGCCTGGAGTGCCCGGAGTGCCCGCGAGACCGAGGGAGTGTGCGGCCGTCTGCATGGCGTCGACGACGAACTGGATGTGCGCGTCGAGATCCACGCCCAGCTCCTGAGCCCCAAGCAGCACGTCCTCACGGCTCACTCCGCGCGCAAACCCCTTGTCTTTCATCTTCTTCTTGACGGAGCGGGCGTCGACCTCGTTAACGCTGCGCGACGGTCGCACCAGCGCCGTAGCTGTGACCAGGCCCGTGAGTTCGTCCACCGCGAACAGCGCCTTGGCCATCTGCGTCTCTCGCGGTACGCCGCTGTAGGTCGCGTGGCCGAGGATCGCCTGCAGAATGTCCTCTGGCCATCCGCGTTCACGCAGAATGGCCACGCCGTGGGCGGGGTGGCCCTCTGTCGCCGAATGCTCGGCATTGGGAAAGCGCTCGTAGTCGAAATCGTGAATCAGACCAGCGAGACCCCATCGCTCTGGATCTTCGCCAAACTTTCCGGCGTAGGCGCGCATAGCCGCTTCCACGGCCAGCATGTGCTTGCGAAGGGAGTCGCTCTGGGTGTACTCGTGCTGCAGCGCGAGCGCCGCATCGCGTGAGGGCAGGTCGGTCGGCATACCTTGAATATGATGCCCCATCTTCGTTCGCTCACCCTCAAGGGCGGAACTTCCGACGGCTTTCCCTTCAGCGTCCCGGCTATCCGGGCGCTGCCGGAACTGTCGTTCGACACCCCGGTCACGTTTTTCGTTGGCGAGAACGGATCGGGGAAAAGCACGTTGCTGGAAGGCATCGCGCTGTCAGCCGGAGTGCCGACGGTGGGAAGCGCAAACGCCAGCGACGACCAGACGCTCGCCGCTCAGCGCGCTCTGTCAAACGCGTTGAAGCTGGTCTGGACGAAGCGCTCTCGCCGCGGATTCTTTCTGCGTGCCGAAGACTTCTTCGGCTTCACCAAGCAACTGGCGCGGCTGCGCGCCGAGATGTTGCAGCGCATGTCAGACCTGGAGGAGGAGTACAAGGACCGCTCGGCGTATGCGAAGGGGCTTGCGATGGGTCCCGCCACCGGATCGCTTCGCGAAATGGAGCAGCGGTACGGCGTGGACCTCGACGCCAACTCACACGGCCAGAGCTTTCTCAAGCTCTTTCAGTCCCGGTTCGTCCCGGGGGGTCTGTATCTCCTGGACGAGCCCGAAGCACCGCTCTCTCCCCAGAGCCAACTGGCACTGCTGGTGATGATGGGGGACATGATTGCTCAGGACGCACAGTTCATAGTGGCAACTCACTCACCACTGCTGCTCGCGTTTCCCGGCGCGAGGATCTACAGCTTCGACGAGGTGCCGGTCCGTGCGGTGGCATACGAGTCGCTCGAGCACGTGGCCCTCACCCGCGATTTCCTGAACGACCCGGGCCGGTTCCTTCGGCACCTGTCGTCCTGACGAGCTCCGACAAGTGCCGCTCCTGGCGGACGCGAGCTAGTGCGGTGCAGCGGGCGCCGAGGTCGATGCAGGAGCGGTGGTGTGGCCTTCGAACTTTCGGGCCGTGAGCTGAACGATGGAGTAGACGATCACGAGCAGGGCCAGCGCGCCGCCGATAAGCCCAATGAACGCCGCGCGCGCGTCCGCCTTGTGATCGTGAGCCACATGCTCTTGATGCATGGATGAGACGGGAAAAGGGAGGCGGGAAACGGGAATGGAGTCGGGAGAATCTATTCGTCCACGACCCGGACGGAGTTCATCACGTCGTTCGGCTTGATCTGCTTCATGTGCTCCAGTCCTTTCACGATCTTCCCGAACACCGTGTGAACGCCGTTCAGGTGTCGGGTGTTGGATTCGCTGAGCACCATGAAGAACTGGCTACCGCCAGTGTCCTTGCCGGCGTGCGCCATGGAGAGCGCTCCCACTTCGTGCGTCCGCTTATTGCCCGCGGTCTCGCACTTGATCTTGTAGCCCGGGCCGCCAGTGCCCACGCGACGATCGCCTTCCGGCAGGTCGCGTGACAGCGGATCGCCCCCCTGCACGACGAAGTCGGGTATTACGCGATGGAACTTCACGCCGTCGTAAAACTTGGCATTGGCGAGCTTCTCGAAATTCTCGACGGTCTTGGGAGCGTCTTTCTCGTAGAGATCCGCGACGATGGTGCCGCGATTGGTCTCGAAAGTGGCTTGTTTTGGCATGCCGGAAATCTAGCGCTCAAACGCGCGAGGAAGGACAGAGGTCGTTCACGACGCATTGCTCGCACAACGGCCGCCGCGCATCGCAGATCTCGCGACCATGCGAGATGAGCAGGTGGGCCAGCATCGTCCACCGGTTGCGCGGGAAGAGCGAGATCAGGTCCTGCTCGATCTTGACGGGGTCGGTCTCCCGAGTGAGGCCAAGGCGGTTGCTCACGCGAGAGACATGCGTGTCGACGACGACCCCTTCGTCGATGCCGAACGCATTCCCCAGAACGACGTTGGCAGTTTTTCGTCCTACGCCCGGTAAAGCGACAAGCTCCGCCATTGTGCCGGGGACGCTTCCCCCGTGGTGCTGGGCTACGGCGTCCGACATTCCCAGGAGGCTCTTCGACTTGTTCCGGAAGAACCCGGTGCTCCTGATCATGTCCTGAAGTTCGTCGGGGTTCGCGACCGACAGCGCTTCCGGCGTCGGGTACTTCGCGAACAACGCCGGCGTCACCAGGTTGACGCGCTTGTCGGTGCACTGCGCGCTCAGAATCGTGGCGACGAGGAGTTCATACGGATTGCGATACTCCAGCGCGCACGTCGCGTCCGGATACGCCTTCGCCAGGCGACGGTAGATCTCAGGAGCCCGCTCCGCCGCTGGTGCCTGACGGGGCGACTTGCGCGCGGGCTTTTTCCTTTTCTTCGCCGGTGGCTTGCGCGTCATTCGCGGCGCCGCTTTGCGAATGCCACGACATCATCGGCGCTCCGCGTATTGAGGATGTCTTTGGCTTCCAGCCACCCCTTCCTAGCCATGCTGACCCCAAGGTTGGTCCAATCGAGCCCACCGCGGGAGTGCGCGTCCGGCCCGATCTCAATGACGACACCGAGATCGCGGGCGCGCTGGAGATACCGCCAATCGAGGTCGAGGCGTTTCGGATCCGCATTCACCTCCACGGCAACGCCGGCGTCGGCAGCCTTCTGCAGCACGGCGTCGACGTCCAAATCGTAGGGTTCCCGCGACAACAGCAGCCTCCCCGTCGGGTGCGCCAGGATGGACATATGGGGGTCATCCATGGCGCGCAGCACGCGATCGGTCATTGCGGCACCGTCCATCTTGAAACGCGAGTGAATTGACGCGATGACGTAATCAAATCGTGCGAGCAGTTCCTCATCGTAATCGAGCCGGCCATCGGCCAGGATGTCGGCTTCGACTCCCTTGAGGACGCGGATGTCACTGGCGGTGGCGTTGAACGCATCGATCTCGTCATGTTGCGCCAGCATCATCTCCCGTGAGACACCGGACGCATAGAACGCGGCCTGCGAGTGGTCGGAGATGCCGATGTACGTCCATCCCTTCGTGCGCGCCGCATCGGCCATTTCAGCGATCGTCGCTTTGCCGTCGGAATACTGCGTGTGGCAGTGCAGCACGCCGCGGAGATCCGTGAATTCCACCAGCCGTGGCAGGGCGCCGCTCGCGGCGGCTTCGACCTCGCCACGGCCTTCACGCAGCTCGGGCGGAATCCAGGCCAGGCCAAGCGCCCCGTACAGCGCGGGCTCGTCCGCCACCAAAACCGCGCGTCCACGTCCGTCGATGAGGTCGTCGGCCTCAAGACGCAGCCCGCGCGATGTCAGCCGCTGCTCGCATGCCATGAGGTGCTCGCTGCTTCCCGTCGCCCGCCACAGCGCGACCGCGAACCGCTCGGACGTGACGCAGTGGAGATCGAGCTTGGTGCCGTCCACGAATCGCAGGGTCACCGAGGCGCCCGCGCCGTTTGCGCGCTGGATGCCGGGCGTGCGCGTGAATGACTGTGCCACCTCATCGGGATGCCGCCGACACGCGGCGACGATGTCGAGGTCGGCGACCACTTCGCGTCGCCGCCGAACGGACCCGGCAATCTCCGCCGCAACGACGTCAGGGTGCGCGCGTACCGCGTCGAGCAGGCCGCGAGCCTCACGAAGCGCCTGTGGATACAGCGCCAGCACACCCGCATTTCTCAGGAACGCGATGCCCGCGAGAAGCTTCTCCGTCGTCTTCGGGCCCATACCCTTGACCGTCTTCAGCGTGCCCGCGCGAGCCGCACCTTCGAGGTCGTCCAGCGACGCGATGCCAAGCTCCGAATGGAGTTTGTGAATCTTGTCCGCGCTGAGGCCGGGCACGCGCAGCAGCTCGAGCAGCCCTTCCGGCATCTGCTCTCGAAGCTGCTCGAGATAACGCGATTCCCCGGATTCGTTCAGTTCCTTCAGCACGGAGACGGTTGCCGGCCCCAGCCCGCGAACACTCGCGAGCTCACCGGAACGGAGCATGGGCCCGATGTCGTCGATGCCCAGCGCCAGCAGACTCCGCGCGGCAGTCTGATACGCGCGCGCCTTGAAGTAGTTCTCGCCCGCTAGCTCCAGATACGCGGCGATCCGCGAGAGGACATGCGCGGCGCTTCTCGAGTCCATGCCCGCAAAGTTATCACGTCCACCACGTCAGTCATCTGACGCGGGTTCAGCCGTCGCTCTCGACTCCCGCGGCGAAACGGAGGCGCTCGACCAGATCGTGCAATTGCTTCTCCGTGACCTCCAGCTCCTGTGCCGCCCCTTCCTCATCCAAGAGCCCAGCGCGCATGGAAATCGAGACCTGATTCAGGTACCGGATCTTGGAGAGGACCTCGTCCGTCGCTCGACGCAGATCATAGTAACGGCGCCGTTCGGCGACGGCGCGCCGGTATCGCAACGCCAACTCTGGGGGCGTGAGCCGCTGCGCGATGGCGGTCACCTCGTCACGGCTGCGTCCCCCGATGGATCCGCGATCGGTGATTCCGGAATCGGCCAGATCCTCGTCGGCAAACCAGAGCCGGCCCACGTATTCGATACCGTCGAACGCGATGCGGCACGACACGTTCAACCGGTGCCCGTCGTGGTCGATCGTCGCGATGTGCGGCTGGATGATGTCGTGAAGCGCCATTAGGGCTCTGGGCTCTGGGCTTTGGCTATGGGCTGTTCGCTCGCAGGAATGGGTCGATAGCCGAGAAGAGCGCCGCGGGCTGTTCGACATAGGGAACGTGTCCGCAATCCTCGATCACGGTGAGTTCCGCGTTCATCGTCCGCGCCGCGTCCTCCGAAGAGGCGAGCGGAATGGGATCCTCCCGACCATGCACGATCAGCGAGCTCGATGTGATGGACGAGAGGGTGCCATTGGCCACCAGGTCGAAGTCGCCGAGACTGTCCCACACCGACTGCTGGACGCGGGCGCTCACCCGAAACGGTGTGAGATCCTGCGCGGACCGCGCATGCGCAAAGTAGCCGGCAACGCTCAGCTCGAAATTCCTCTGTCTGTAGGCTTCTGGATCCCGCTCGCGAAGGTTGGATTCGGCGAGGTCCCTCCGCAGCCGTTCGACCTCCTCGCCGGCCTGCCGTCGAGCAAATTCCCGCTCGAACTGACCACGATAGTGCCGGTTCACGGGCGCCGGGTCAATGAGGACGAGTGCGCCAGGCGCGGGCAGCGCGCGGTCGCGACTGGCCTCCGACGCGTACAGCATGGCCAGCAAACCGCCCCAGGAGTATCCCACAATGGTCGGGCGATCAAGGCCAAACTCGGAGATGACGGCGCCCACGTCCTTCACCTGCGTCCGCCACGTGATGGGCTCGCGCGCGTCGGTCCTGGATCTCCCGCCGCCGCGCTGGTCATAGAACAGCAGTTCGCGTCCCCCTGCGATCCCCGTGAGCTCCAGCATCTGTGGCAACAGATAATCGTGATGCGCTCCCGGACCTCCGTGCAGCACCAGCGCCGCCGGGGCGCCTGCTGGTCCGTATCGGCACCAGTAGAGCGGCGCGTTCGTCGATCGTGTCATGCCGTACGCCGCGGGCGCAGGGATGGGTTGTGGCGCCACGGCCGTCAGTTGCCCGATCTCAGCCGGGCCGCAGACGCCACCCGCGCTTCGGAAGTGCGGTTGTGCATGATCTAAGCTAAGCGCGATTCTGGCGTGCCCGATGCCCCTGTCCTAGGTTCTTGTTTCCTCCGCTGTCTTCGCCGTCGGCGGTTCCCAGTCGGGCCTCGCCGCATCCATGGATCAATCCGCGACCTTCGCGCGCCACTTCGCCAGACTCGTTTCGTTGTTGATGCATGAAGTCAGCAACGTCGACGAGCAGAAGGTGACGTTGCGGGCGCTCGTGGCCCTAAGCAAGAATGGGCCGGTGACGCTATCGGTGCGCGAGTTGGATCTGCTGGCGAACGGCAAACCGGTCCCCGGCGCGCTCACGGGAGTGCAGGACGTCGCGGCGCAGATGTCCGCTCAATCGATCCGGGCAATGCGTATCGACGTTGATTCAGTACCCGCGGACTTGCTGGGACTGGCGCGCATCATCGCCACACAATCACCGCCGGGAGACGGCGGTGCGCACGTCAGCCAAAAATTCGAGGCGCTCGGCGCGGAAACCATCGAGCTGGTGCTGACGCAAGGTGACATCGCTCCAGTGCCAGTGGTGGCTGCGTCAGCCGCGGCTTCCGCGCCGGCACCGGCTACTCCGACGAGCATTACGCCTTCAGATGCCCCCACGGTGCTTGCACCCAAGGAAGGGAAAACGGCGGCGGAAGCAATGGCGGCGCGGTTGGGGCAGGACGCCCCGACGCTGCTCACGCATCTCGCCGGAGCTGACGTGTCCAAGTGGGTCCCGGCTGAGCTGATCGCCGTGCTCGATGCCGCGAAGACGCCGGATGCCGCGACCAAAGCCCTCGACGATCTTGTCAGCATCGCCGAGCATTCGGTGCGAGTCGGGAAATCCATGGCGGTTGGCGACGTCCTGCACGGCGTCATCACTCGTGAGTCAAAGGCCTCGGCCCCGGACGTGAAGCGCGCGTACGTACTCGCCATCCGCCGGATGTCGAAGCCAGCGATTCTGCGTGCAGTGGCTGCCCTCATTCCGAAAAAGCCGGAACGGCGCCAGCACTTTTTCGAAGTGCTGGTGCGCACCGGCGAGGACGGCGCGGACGCCCTCATCGAGCAGGTGACACAGGCACAAACGACGGAGGACAGAAAATCCCTCTTCGATGTCCTGACCGAACTCGATTCCGCGGTCCCGGCTCTCATTCGTATGCTGGGCGACTCGCGCTGGTTCGTAGCGCGAAATGCCGCCGATCTTCTGGGTGAGATGACCGCGCGGGCCGCGGAAAGCGCTCTGATCGCTCTGCTCCGCCACACCGACGACCGAGTGCGTCGGTCCGCGACGAACGCGCTGCTCAAGCTGGGTACGCCGGATGCGCTGAAGGGGATTTACGAGGCGGTCAGCGACAACTCGCCCGAGGTACGCATGCAGGCGGCAGTCGCGCTGTCCACCAAGAAGGACGCCAGGACATCCACGACCCTCATTCGCGCCATCGAAGACGAGACGGACGGCGACGTTCAACTGGCGATGATCGCGGCGTTGGGTCGGGTAGCCACCGCGGACGCGGTCCTGAAGCTCGTGAAAATGGCGGAGCCCGAAGGGCGGCTCTTCCGGAAAAAGGCGATCAATATTCGCGTCGCGGCGGTGCAAGCGCTCGGGGAGGCGAAGACGCCGGCGGCGCTCAGCGCCTTGCGCGAGTTGGCCGGCGACAAGGACCGTGACGTGCGCGATACCGCGACGCGGGCACTTGCGCACACCAGCCGCTAACTGCCGGTCCAGCACTCGGCCGCCGACGCGGGGCCGCTTCTATCTCGCCGTAAAGTCCGTTTTTGCGTCCACCATGTGGCACACCTCGGCGACCAGCTCCGCCGTATGGTCCACGTCGTCGAGGCTCACCATCTCGTTCGGCGAGTGCATGTAGCGGTTAGGGATCGAGACGAGCGCGGTGGCTACGCCCTCCTGCGCGATATAGATGGCGTCGGCGTTGGTGGCGGTGTCGCGACCGGCCGCATGGACGGTGAACGGGATACTCTTGGCGCGCGCGGCAGCGCGTAACAACTCGAAGACCACCGGCGACAGTAGCGCGCCGCGGCTCAATACCGGTCCGCTGCCCAGGCTGTGATCGCCGATCTCCTTTTTCTCGATGTCGGGATGGTCCGTGGCGAACGTCACGTCGATCACGATTGCCATTTTTGGTTTGACGGCATTCGCGGCGACCAACGCGCCACCGCCGGTCCATGCGATTTCTTCCTGGGTGGTGGCGGCGGCGACAACCCGGGCGGATCCAGGTCGCGCCGCGTAGCGGCGTAGCGCTTCGAGTGCGGCGAAGGCGCCGATGCGGTCGTCGATGGAGCGCGAAACGATACGGTTGTTGGGAAAATCGTGTGCGCGGGAATCGATAACGCCGGCGTCCCCTACCGACACGCGCACCTCGGCCTCAGCGCGGTTCTTCGCGCCAATGTCCACCCAGAGGTCCGCGAACTTCACGGACCGCTTGCGGTCGCTCTCCTTGGCGAGATGGATGGGCTTCCTGCCAACGAGTCCGATGACGTCGCCGCCGGGCGCGAGAAGTCGAATACGTTGACCGACCAGAACCTGCGCGTCCCACCCGCCAATCGGCGAGATGAACAGGAACCCTTCGTCATCGATGTAATGCACGATCACACCGATCTCGTCGATGTGTCCGTCGACGAGGATGGTGGGGCTACCGCCGGGATTGATCTCGGCGATGCAGTTGCCGGCCACGTCCACCGTGA
Source organism: Gemmatimonadota bacterium (assembly GCA_031395945.1). Taxonomy (GTDB): domain Bacteria; phylum Gemmatimonadota; class Gemmatimonadetes; order Gemmatimonadales; family Gemmatimonadaceae; genus DASPMP01. Next base: position 10,250 of record JANNJV010000509.1, read on the forward strand.
GGCGGTCTGCGAACGTTTCCGCCTCGGCGCGCCACGCCCGGCCTGCCAGCGTTTCGAATCCGGATGGGCCGGGGGCGTCGAGCAGCCGCTTGAGGAACGCGATCGCTTCCTCAGAAAACATCGGAGTCAGGTCTCGCGACGGACCGGAAATGCCGCGAAGCTCACCAGCAGGAGGCCTAACCCCGCGGCGAACCAGCTGGCGTCATCCGTCAAGCCGTAATAAGCAATGCCGAACCACGCGATCATCTGGCCCAACAGCCAACCTTCCAACACCTCGGGAATGCGGGATACAGTGCGTCGCCGTTGAACAAATCGACTGTGGAGGACCTTAATGTCCAGAATCTGGACAATGGCGTAGAGCCAGGTCATGATACCGACGGCGCGCAGCTTCGTCACAAGGTGGGTCCCCTGTGGGACAAGCCCTACACTAAAGCTGACCCAGACCAACAGGCCGACGAAGAGGGTTAACCCCAGAATCACTGACCGGATGCCGTGCAGTCGATCGGGCGTGAGCCATGGAGCCACCGGCGTACCGGAAGCTGTTGTGATTGAAGGACTTGGCGCAATGTGACTCACGTTACGGCTCCAATTGGCTCGCGCGACTAATATACTGGCGTTCGCAGGACCTAGGGCAAGTCGGCAGGCACGAGTTAAGCAGAAGGTCGTCCCTGTCGATACATTAATTGACCAACATCCCCGTTTTGGGAGGCTCCATGGGCTGGAAGAAGGCTCTATTCTTTGGTGGTGCGGTACTCGTGCTCGCCGCGTGCTCTGACAGCGCGACGGCTCCATCCGCAATGCGCCAAATGAGTGCTCCCGCGACTGCTGCGTGGGGCCTGCCGACGTCGACGACGACGACGAGCGGAACCACTTTGGTACCGACACCGAACCCGATCATCGGTCCGATCTGTAACGGATTCGTGATTCGCACGGGCGAAGAATCAGCTGCGGCACCAGTAACGACCTGTATCGCGACCGACTGGTAGCCCGTAGTTCGACAGACTTTCAAGCGACCGCCGCGGATTCCGCGGCGGTCGTTTGCTTAGGGATGGTCATTTCCCCTTTTCGAATACCGGCCGGCCCGCGATGTACGTGGCGATCACGTGCGTTCCGAGGATTGCTTCGGCCGACACGGTCATGATGTCGCGGTCGAGCATGACGAAATCCGCGTACTTGCCCGCCGACAGCGACCCCATCTCGCGCTCCTGAAACGCGGCGATGGCCGGCCAGATCGTGATGGACTTGAGGGCCTCGTCCCGGGTCATACGTTGATCGGGAAACCAGCCGCCGGTTGGCCAGTTGTTCTCGTCCTGGCGGGTTACGGCGGAGTGGAAGGTCTTGAGCGGGTCGACGTCCTCGACCGGGAAATCGGTGCCGTTGGGGATGATCACTCCGGTATTCAGGAGCGAGCGCCAGGCGTATCCACCCAGTGAGCGGGAATAGCCCAGGCGGTTCGGCGCCCAATACATGTCGCTGGTCTGGTGCGTGGACTGCATGGAAGGAATGACATCGAGCTGGGCGAAGCGGGGTATGTCGTCGTGATGCAGGATCTGCGCGTGCTCGACGCGGAACCGATGATCGGGTATCGGGACTACCTTGAGCGCTTCGTCGAACGCGTCCAGGACGACGCGATTGCCGCGATCACCGATCGCGTGGACATTGAGTTGGAATCCGGCACGAAGCGCCCGCACCGCGACGTCCCTGATGCGCGCTTGCGGGGTGAGAATCAGACCCGAATGCGAGGGCTCGTCGGCATAGGGATCCAGGAGCGCCGCCCCGCGCGACCCGAGTGCGCCGTCGGCGCTGATCTTGATGGACCGGATCCAGATCTTTCCGTCGTACAGACCGCTTTGCGGGCCACGGCGGAAATAACGCGCCAGCGTGGAGTCGTCCTGCCGGATCATGACGTAGTTGCGAAGCGTGTATTGTCCCGCTCGCGCCAGGTCTTCGTAGACGTCGATGGTCGCGGCGTCCACACCAGCGTCGTGGACACTCGTGAGGCCAAAACGATTGACCTCTTTGATGGCGGTGAGCGTGGCGTCGCGCACCTGGTCTCGCGTCGCGGCGGGAATGCGCGATCCCACCAGCCCCATCGCGCGATCCACAAGGACTCCCGTCGGCTCGCCGGATGCGATCCGCTCGAGACGGCCGCCCTGCGGGTCGGCGGTCGTGGCGGTGACATTCGCGATTCTCATCGCGGTCGCGTTGGTGAGCGCGGCGTGGCCATCGACGCGAACCACATAGACGGGATGATTGGGCACCGCGCGCGACAAGGCTTCATGCGAGGGAAGGCGCGTGTCCGGCCAGTCGTTCTGATCCCATCCGCGGCCAAGGATCCAGGTGCCGGCGGGAAGCTCACGCGCTTTCGCGGCGATCCGTTCAACCACCTCCTCATAGCTGCGCGCACCGACGAGATTCACCGACCGCAACGCCTGTCCAAGGCCCAGCAGGTGCACGTGCGCGTCCGCGATGCCGGGAATGATCGTCGCGCCGAACGCGTCGAGGACACGAGTTTGCGGGCCGCGTAACGAAAGCGCGCCGCGCGCAGATCCGACGAAGAGCACGCGTCCGCCGCGGACTGCCATGGCCTCGGCGAGCGGTCGTCCGTCGTCTACGGTGTAGATCCGCGCATTCGTGACGACGAGATCAGCGGAACTGGATGTCTGGCTCGTGGCCACCGCTGACGCGAGGCAGAGCAGGGATGTGGCGGAGATGGGAAGGAATCGCATCTCCAAATCAAAGACTATCCGGGCAGCCGCGTCCAGATCACCACGGCGCCACACCCTGGATTCCCCATCCGGTTGTTGTACTCGGGAGGAATTCCGGATGCCCCTCGATAGACCTCCATCGCTTCGAGGTCGGTCAGCGGGACGTCGTCAACGTTGAGAAACGGAGCGCGCTGGCCGTCGATCCAGAAGTCCGGCGCGCAGTTGCTTCGCGCCATGCGGAGTTGGCTGCGCCCGTTGCGATCGGACATGATCCGCACGCCGGGAAGCCGCCGGAGCACATCACTGATGCGCTGGGCCCTCTTGGCTTCGAGTTCTTTTCGATTGAAGAACACGCCATTGCCCACGTCGCGATGCCGGTAGAAGTCCGACAGGCGGATCCGCTCGATGGCATTGGTTTCCGTCGTCACGCCGGGCAGGTCCACGGGAAGCATAGCGAGCACGACGTCCAGCGTATGCGTGCGTCCATCGACGAGGAGCACGGACAGATCCTGCGGGGCGAAGCCCAGCCGTCGGACGGAAAGCTTTGCGGGCCCCGCGGGCAGCCCGTCCAGGAGAAATTGGCCCGTGCTGTCCGACAGGCCGCGGACGCCTGACAGCGACACGGAGGCGCGAGGAACCGGGGACCCACCGGTATCACGCACCGTTCCGATCACAATGGTCGGGACGGTTTGTGCGCTCGTGCCAGCAGCCATCATCGCGCAAAGCAGCAGGGGACGGCACAGCGAACCGGTATGCACACGGATTGACATGACCACCTCGATCCCTCGAAAGCGGCCACCAGGCCGCACTGCAGACTATGCCCTTTCCACCGGGCCGCGGCAAGCGTAGCGAGCGGACGTCATCGGGTTCGCCGCAGCTCGATGGGCAGATAGTGACCGGCCCATTCGCGCGGTTCCGCGGGCAGCGTGGACTTGACCGCTTTGGCGATTGCATTGAGGGCTTCGCTATCGATGTTCGGAATCGAGACGCCCGCGGTCTTGTCGAGGAGCCGCTGGTAGACCAGGGGCTGCGGCGATGTGATCAGGAGGAGGTAGGTCACCGTGTTCGGCGGCAGTGGCGTCGGGCCCCGGATGCGAGCAGCTCTATTTCGCGTCGGGCGCGACCGGATGGTGTCCCGGGCACGCGCAATTCGCTCTGAATCTGACTGTGCCAGCAGCGCGGGAATCTCGAAGGAGAGCGAATGGCTTCCGGCGCTGAGCTGATTGTTCGTGGTGGAATCGGGCGGATACAGGAGCGTCGTGCTGTGTCCCACGGCGACGAGCACCACCGTCGCGTACCCCGCCTGCGGCATCTGCACCATGATGCTGCGGGGTGGAACGGCGCTGTCCACCGCAACGATCTTTGGCTGGGCGACGGAGCCGTCGCTCAGCGTGCCGCCTGCGGGGGTTGTCGCGCAGGCCGCCGCTACGGCGATGACTCCGATTGAACACACGAGCGCACTTCGCACGCATCACCTCTCGGTGCTACCGTAATAGACCATGAGAACAACGACCTCGGCACGACTGGTGTCAACGTCTTGCGTCATCGCAATCCTGCTCATCGCGCGCACCGGTCACGCTCAAGCCGTTCCAGTGCCCGCCACGAGCATCGCGCTGAAAACTACAGGATTCGACCGCCGCGATGGGTTCATCCCGGCGTACCTGGATGCCCGATCGGGAAGGCTGTTGCTGGAGCTGCCGCGCGACTCCACCCGGGCGCTCCTCCTTGTATCTCAGGCGACAGGCCTTGGTTCCAATCCCATCGGGATCGACCGTGGCGCCAGTGCCGACGACCAGGTGGTGCGCTTCGACCGGGAAGGCGATCGCGTTCTTGTGGTGTTCGAGAACTGGAAGTACCGCACGTCCGCGACAGCCAACGCCGACCATCGGCGAAGCGTGGTGGAAGCATTCCCGTCCAGCACCATTGCGGCGATGCCGATCCTCGCGGACGAGCAGGGACGGTTGCTGGTGGATGCCACGGATTTCGTGTTGCGGGACTGGACCGACGTTACCGGAACCGTCGCCCGCGCGCAGCAAGGAACGTATGCCATCGCGCGCGACCGGTCCGGGATCAATCGCGCCTTGACGAAGGGATTCGCCGACAATACCGAGATCGACCTGACGCTTACATACGCGCTTTCGAGTGGCAGGCCGGGACCGATCATCGGACAGATCGTGCCTGACGGACGCGCATTCACATTGCGCCAGCATCTGACGCTGCACCGCCTGCCCGACGATACGTACCGCCCGCGCGTGCTCGATCCGCGCGTGGGTTTTTTCGGGATCACGTTTCATGACTTCGCACGCCCCGTTCAGGAACCATTACAGGTCCGGTGGATCTCACGTCACCGGCTGGAGCGCGTGAACCCGCGCGAACCCGGTTCCCCGTTCCGGGAGCCGATCGTGTATTACGTCGATCGCGGCATTCCTGAGCCGCTGCGCACGGCGACGCTCGAGGGCGCAAAGTTCTGGGAGCAGGCGTTCGATCAGGCTGGGTTGCGGGGCGGATTCCGAGCCGAGTTGCTTCCGGAGGGCGCCGACCCGATGGACGCGCGGTACAACGTGGTGCAATGGATCAATCGCCACGAGCGTGGCTGGTCGGTGGGCGGATCGTTGGGCGACGCCCGCACCGGCGAAATCCTCAAAGGCATGGCACGCATGGATTCCCATCGTGCGCGCACCGACTACAACCTGTACGCGGGGCTCATGGGCGCCGACCCTGCCGCCGCCGACACGGCGTTCGTGCTGGCCCGCGTCCGTCAAGTGACGGCGCACGAGATCGGACATACGTTGGGCCTGGGGCACAACTACATAGCGTCCACCTACGAGCGTGGCTCCGTGATGGACTACCCACCGCCGCGCGTGCGTCTGACCGCCGGCGGCGACATCGATATTGCAACGGCGTACGGAACGGGCCCGGGTCCATACGACGCCTGGGCGATCCGCTGGGGCTACGGCGTTTTTCCCGCCGAGAGTGAAGCCGACTCCCTGCGAGCCATCGTTGCTGACGGGTTGCGGCGCGGGTTTCTCTATCTCTCGGATGGTGACGCGCGGCCGGATTTTGCGTCCGACCCGCGGACGAATTTATGGGACGACGCCGCGACGGCCTCCGAGTTCCTGCGGCACCAGACCGACGTGCGGCGTGTGGCCATCCGGCGATTTGGGCTGCGCAATATCCGCGCGGGCGAACCGCTGGCGTTGCTGCAGGAGCGCTTCGCTCCCGTGTATTTCATGCACCGGTTTGCGCTCAATTCGCTGGCGAAGACCGTCGGCGGCATGGAGTACTCCAATCCGTTGCGCGGTGACGGACAGCAGGCGACGCGTCCGATTGGCCGCGCCCAGCAATTGGCGGCGCTCCAGGCGCTGACCGCGGCGCTGCAGCCGGAAGAACTGGCAATCCCGGACACGGTGTTGGCGCTCATGGTCCCTGGCGCCGCCGGCGTGACCCCACAAGTCGAGCTGTTCGGGACCCGCACCCGGCCCTCGTTCGACGAGCTTGGCGCCGCGCGAACGCTCGCGCAAATGGTCGTGGACATGCTGTTGCAGCGCGAGCGAGCAGCGCGACTGGTCCAGTTCGTGAATCGCCCCGGGCCGCAGCTCACGCTTGCCGCGCTCATCGACTCACTGGTGGATGCCACGTGGCGGCCCGCGCGGTCGTCGCCAAAGCTCGCGGCCTTGCAGCGCGTTACGCAGCGGTCGGTCATCGACCGGTTGATTCTGCTGGCGGCGGACTCAGTCGCGTCTCCCGAAGTGCGGGGTATCGTCGAGGTCAAGCTGGCCGACTTACGCATCAGAGCGCGCGCGCGTGGCGTCAGCGGTTCGGTTGAGGAGCGGGCACACTGGATGAGCATTGTCCGGGACATCGAGCGGTGGACCGAGCATCGCGAGGTGCCACGCCTTACCCCGGCGCTGCTTGCGCCTCCAGGCGATCCCTTCGGCAGCCCGGATTCGTAGGATGCGGATTCGCCGAGTGGGGATTGTGGGAGCCGGCACCATGGGTGCGGGCATCGGCGCGCTCGCCGCGTCGGCGGGCATCCCTGTGGTCCTGCTGGACATTCCCGCGAAAGAGGGGGATGCAAGCGCTCCTGCGAAGAAAGGCCTGGAGCGGCAACTCAAGGCGCGTCCCGCCGCGTTCATGGACCCCGCTCGTGCCGCGCTCATTCAAGTAGGAAACACGCGCGACGATCTCGCCTGGTTGGCCGACTGCGATCTCGTGATCGAGGCCATAATCGAGCAGGTTGAGCCCAAGCGGGAGTTGTACGCGCGATTGGAGAAGGTCATCACGCCGGGCGCGATCATCGCGTCCAATACGTCCGGCATTCCGATGAAGCTCCTGGTCGAGGGCCGCAGCAAGTCGTTCCGCGAGCGGTTTGTGGGGATGCATTTCTTCAATCCGCCGCGGTATCTCCATCTCCTGGAGATTATCGCGGCGCCCGAGACGTCCGACGCGACCCTGGCTACCGCTCGCGCGTTCAGTCAGCGCATCCTCGGAAAGGGCACGATTCGGGCGAAAGATGTTCCCGGATTCGTGGCGAACCGCCTGGGCGTCTTTGGTATGGTGCTGGCGCTCCGGATGCTCGACGAGTTCGACCTCGGCATCGATGCAGTGGATGCGCTCACCGGGCCGGCGCTGGCGCGCGCGAAATCGGCGACATTCCGCACTGCGGATCTTACGGGGCTGGATGTCCTGAATCACGTCGCGCAGGAACTGACGAGGGCCACGGGGGAAGACTTCGCGCTTCCGGATTGGGTGCAACAGTTGATCGCGAAAGGGCAGCTGGGCGAAAAAACCGGTGCGGGATTCTACAAAAAGGCTGGCAAGGACATTCTGACGCTGGACCGGAAAACGCTGGAGTACGGGCCGCAGAAGAAGGTGGACTCGAAGGAGCTGGCAGAGCTGTCGCGTCTTTCTGTCGAGCAGCGGTTCGCCCGCATTCGTGACATGAAGGGTGCGTACGGAGAATTCGCGCGAACCTACCTGCTGCGCCTCTCGCACTTCGTGCTGGAGCGCACTCCTGACATTTCGTACGACATCCCGAGTGTGGATCGCGGAATGGAATGGGGCTATGCGTGGGAGGCGGGTCCGTTCAAGCAGATGGACATGCTCGGACTGGATTTCCTGCGCGACGGATTCAAGAAGGCAAAGTTGGCCGAGCCCGCCCTGTTGAAGAAAGCGAAGGGGAGCTTCTACACGGACGACTTCGCGAGGGTGCTGGGGTTCGATGGCACCTACGGCGCCGTCGAAGCCATCGCGGGCGCTATTTCACTGGCTCGCGTACGTGCCCAGAAAAAGGTCTTGCAGACCAACGGCGATGCGAGCCTGCTCGACCTCGGCGACGGCGTGGTCTGTCTCGAGTTTCACAGCAAACTGAATACGCTTGGAGCCGGCGTGTTGAGCGCGCTGCGAGAGGCGTTGGAGCGGGTTGATAGAGAAGGATTCGCGGGCTTGGTGCTTGGCAACGACGATCCCCGGACGTTTACGGCCGGAGCCGATCTGGCCATGGTGGGCGGTTTGGTGCAACAGGGCGATTGGAAGCAACTGGATGCCGCGGTCTCCACTTTTCAGCAGTGCTCCATGTCGCTCCGGTTCGCGCCGTTTCCCGTGGTTGCCGCGCCCTTCGGTCTCACGCTCGGCGGCGGATGCGAGTTCTCACTGCACGCAGACATGATCCAGGCACACGCCGAGCTGTACATGGGTCTGGTCGAAGTCGGCGTGGGGTTGATTCCAGGTGGCGGAGGGACGAAGGAGATGCTGTTCCGCTTCACCAACGAATTGGCAGCCTACGAAGAGGCCGACCCGTTCGAGGCGGTGAAGCGGGCGTTCAAGTTGATCGCGATGGCGACAACGAGCACGAGCGCGCTCGAAGCGCGCACGCTGGGCTTTCTTCGCGAGCGTGATCGCGTCTCGATGAACCGCGACCTGTTGATCGCCGACGCGAAGTCTCGCGTTCTCGATCTGGCCCCCGGCTACGTCGCTCCCTCCATGCAAAACATCATGGCGACTGGAAAAGAGGGCTACGGCAATCTCAAGTACGCCGCGTGGGCGATGCGCGAAGCCGGACAGATCACGGATTTTGAGGTCAAGCTGGCCCACGAAGTCGCGTACGTGCTGTGCGGCGGCGACGGGCCACCGCGGATGGTGACCGAACAGGACATTCTGGATCTCGAGCGCGACGCCTTTCTGAGGCTGCTGGGTACGAAAGAGACACAGGAGCGTATCAGTCACATGCTCAAGACGGGCAAGCCGTTGCGAAACTAGATTGCCATGCTGAAGGATCGCGGGGGACTCCGATGAAAGACGCGGTGATCGTTTCGGCCGTCCGGTCGGCCGTAGCCAAGGGAAAGCGGGACGGCGCGCTTGCAGCGGTGCATCCCACGGATCTGTCGGCGCGTCTGATGCGCGGCGCAATCGACAAGGCGGGCATCGACCCCGCGTCCGTCGACGACATTTTCTGGGGCTGCGCGATGCCCGAAGGCTCACAGGGACTCAATGTGGCGCGCCAATCGTCGTTGCGCGCGGGAATTCCCGTGGAAGTGCCATCGGCCACCATCAACCGCTTCTGCTCCTCGGGACTGCAGACCGTCGCGCTGGCAGCGCAGGAAATAATGTGCGGTAACGCCGACATCGTGCTCGCCGGCGGCGTCGAGATGATGAGTCAGGTGCCGATGTCCGGCTATCACACGAGACTCGACCCCGAGATCACCGAGTCGTACATCGGCATGGGATTTACCGCGGAGCGCGTGGCGGAGCGATGGAAGGTGAGTCGCGACGACCAGGATCGCTGGGCGCTTGCCAGCCAACAGAAAGCGGCGCGCGCGTGGAGCGAAAAGCGATTTGGCGATCAGATCGTTCCCATTCCAACCGTGAAGGTCACGTGGAAGGGCGCGAAGAAGGAGGAATGCGTCGGGTCGTTCGATCGCGACGAGCTGCTGCGCGATACGACCATGGAAGGCTTGGCCTAGTTGCGGCCGGCGTTCAAGACGAACGGCACTGTCACGGCCGGGAATGCCAGTCCATTCTCCGATGGCGCCGCTGCCGTTCTCTTGATGAGCAGCGCACGCGCGCAGGAGCTGAAACTGAAACCATTGGCGCGGTTCATCACGTTCGCGACCGCGGGCGTCGAGCCCGACGTCATGGGAGTCGGACCGCTGAAGGCGGTGCCCAAGGCACTCAAACGGGCGGGGCTCACGATGCGCGACATCAAGCTCATCGAGTTCAACGAAGCGTTCGCGGCGCAGGTGGTGGCTGTCGTCCGCGACCTTGAGATGCCCGAGGAGGCGGTGAACGTGAACGGTGGTGCGATCGCGCTCGGGCATCCACTGGGAGCGACCGGCAGCAAGCTCACCACGCAACTGGTGCACGAGCTGGGGCGGCGCGGCGGTGGCATCGGCTTGGTGACGATGTGCATCGGCGGCGGCATGGGAGCGGCCGGCCTGTTCGAGGTGTACCCCGCGTAAGCTCGCGAGCCGGGCGTTCGCCGGAGCGCCAGGCTCGCCTCGCCCCATTTTCCTACGGCACGATCCGCGACTTCATCAAGGCCTCGATCTCGGCGATCTCGCGCGGCGCACGTGAAATCCACTCCAGCCCTTTGTCGCTGACGATGTAGTCGTCCTCGATGCGCACACCCGTGTTCTGGTAGCGCTCTACGGCAGGACGGATGTTCGCGATCAGCGTGCGATTCCGCGGCGTATCCGCAAGAATCTCGAGCAGGTTGCGGCGCACATAAATGCCGGGCTCGATGGTGAACGCGCTTCCCTCGCCGATGGTTTGCGTAAAGTAGAACTGGTCGGGATCGTGGACCTCAAGGCCGATGCCGTGACCCAGGCCATGCATGTAGTACAACCTCACTTGCGGGGCCTTCGCGATCGCCCCCCCCGGCGCCACAACGTCATACGTGGCCGTTGGCGACTCGATAAGCCCCAGACGCGTCAAACCCGCGGCGATGACCGCCCAGGCGGAGTCGCTCATGACGACGGCCTTCATCCCGGGCCTGGCATTGCGTTCGGCGGCGGCCTGCGCGTCACGAACGATCTGATACACCTCGCGCTGTTCCTGCGTGAAGGCGCCGTTCAAAGGAATGGTGCGCGTCACGTCCGCTGCGTAGCCATCGAAGGACGCTCCAATGTCCATGACGACCACCTCACCCGCCTGCATCTGCCGGTCGTTCACATTGTAGTGCAGCACGGTGGAGTTGGGTCCCGACCCGACGATGGTCGCGAACGACGTTCGCTCGGCGCCGCGACGACGGAAGCCGCGTTCGATGTCTGCCTCGAGCTCGTACTCGTACATGCTGGGCCTGGCGTTGCGCATGGCTTCGACGTGCGACTCGACCGTGATGTCCACCGCGCGCCTGATCAGCGCCAGCTCGGCTGGCGACTTTTTGCCGCGCAGCTGCATGATGAACGCGGTGGCGCCCTGCACCTGGAGTTGCGGGTGGTTGGCACGAACCCGCCGCAACTCCAGATCGTGTTCGGTGGACACTCCCACCTCGGGGTTGGGCGAGAGGTCGCCCGCCACGTAAAACGGCAGCTTGAGTCTGGCCAGCGAGTCGAGGGCTTGAGCAAGTGCCTCTCGCGATCGCGCCGGCAGCCCTGTGCGAGCCGTGGCTCCCTCCGTCCCGATACGCGTCCCCGTCCACACTTCGGCGGCGGGGTCGCGCGGAAGTACGAACACCGTAGCGGACACGCGTCCATTCTCTTTCACCATGACCAATGCCGCGTCCGGCTCCTTGATCCCCGTGAGGTAGAGCATTGGGGGATTCTGGAAGAACTCGAGGTAGTCCTTCTCCGGCTCCGCAGCACCAAACACGACGATGACGGCGTCGGGAATGCGAGCCGCTAGTGCGTCGCGGCGCGTGGCGTATTCACGGGCCAGGATCTGCGACGGCAACGGCAACGGCGCTGCAGAGAGCGCGACGAGCATCCACAAACGCTTCACGGGTCGAACCTCGAGGCAGGTAATGGGTGGCCGGCGTCAAGTAAGACACGCGAGCCAGACCTTTGGATGCTCGATTGGGAGGCGCTATTTCTTTTTCGCGCCGAGCTGCCCGTCGCCGTTGTCCAGCGAGCGCCAGAGATACCAGCACGCGATGCTGCTGTAGGGCGACCATTTGGCGCCGATGCGGAGCACGTCCTTGGGGAGCACGCGTCGCTTGCGGTAGGCACGCTTGATCGCGTTCTGAATACCAAGGTCCAGATCCGGCAACACGTCGGGCCGCCCGAGCTTGAACATCAGGAACATCTGCGCGGTCCATTTTCCGATGCCCTTCACCTGGACCAGATGCGCGATGAGCTGGTCGTCGGGCAGCGTGTCCACGTGATCCAGCGGGAGCTCATCGCGATGCACGCGTGTCGCGAGGTCGCGCAAGTAGCCGATCTTCTGTCGCGACAGGCCCACCGAGCGCAGTTGATCGTCCGTCGTCGCCAGGATGTCGGCCGCCGAAGGCGCCCCATCAGGGTAGAGGGCCAGGAAGCGATTGTGGATCGTGGTCGCCGCCTTACCCGAGAGCTGCTGAAAGACGATGGCACGAATCAGGGCACCCATATGCGATCCGCCAGTCCGATCCGCCGGGCGATACGGGCCCACCGCGTCGATGACTCTGGCAATCACGGGATCCACCCTTTTCAGGTGGGCGCGCGCGCGGCGGGAGATTGCGGCGTGGGACTGTGTCGTCACAGACTAATGCCTGGCGAATACCTTCGTGGTGCCATCGCGGTTGAAGGCGATGACGTCGTACGGGTCCCTGACGCCACCCATTTCCATGCCGGGAGACCCGGCGGGCATCCCGGCGACCGCGATTCCCGCGATTTTCGGCTTCTCCTTCAGCAGCCGCTGAATGTCCGCGGCCGGCACGTGCCCCTCGACGACGTACCCGTTCACGAACGCCGTATGACAGGAATGCAGGCGTTCCGGCACGCGACCCACCCGCTTCACGCCACTCAGGTCAGCGGTGTCCTTGGTGATTACCGTGAACGAGTGCTTGCGAAGATGCTCCACCCAGCTCTTGCAACAGCCGCAATTGGCATCCTTGAACACCGTGATCTCAACGGTGCTCGTGCGCGGGGCCGAGGCAGCGGGAGTGGAGGCGGATGCCAGCGTTGCCAACACGGCCAGGCCACCCGCGCGTAGAAAGGCACTCTTTTTCATGCCCGAAATCTAGCGCTCGCGCACGTGCGAGGTACGATTATCGGGACTTCAACCGCCCCACGGGTCCCTTCGATGCTCCGTACACGCAATCGCCGTCTGCATGTTCTTTCGTACGTCGTCATGGTCTCCACCGCGACGAGTGCCGCAGTACTCGCGCAGCAACCCTCGGCGCCGGCGTCACAACGGCCACGGCAAACGGTGGCGATGGATTCGGCGCGCGCAGCGCAACTGTACGTGAGCAACCGGCCGGACGACCACCCGCAAGCGGATTTCGCGCGCCAGATCCAGGCGAAGGCGCGCACGGACAGCATCTATCGGGCGCGCAGCCGCGGCGTCATGGACTTTCAGAAAGTCTCGTACAGAAGCGCCGCCGACGGGATGACCATTCCGGCCTACCTCTTTCAACCGTTGCAAAAGCGCGGAGCACGCGGGCACGCGGCGATGGTGTGGGTGCATGGCGGCGTCCACGGCGACTGGGGTGCGACCATGCTGCCGTTCGTGAAGGAGGCGGTGCAACGCGGGTACGTCGTCATCGCGCCGGATTACCGCGGCAGCACAGGCTATGGCGCGGCGCACTACAACGCGATCGACTATGGCGGCAAGGAAGTGGATGACGTTGCGTCCGCGGTCGACTTCCTGAAGACGCTGCCGCACGTAGACGCGGAGCGCTTGGGGGTGATGGGATGGAGCCACGGTGGATTCATCGCGGCGCATCTCGTGTTCCGTGAGCAGCATCCGTTCAAGGCCGCGGCGTCCATCGTGCCGGTTACGAACCTGGTGTTTCGGCTTGGCTACAAAGGGCCCAGCTACCAGCGCGGCTTCGCCACGCAGCAGGCCCTGCAGGGACTGCCCTTCGAGAAGCGTGACGAGTACATCAAGCGATCACCGCTCTATAGCGTGGACAATCTCAAGGTGCCCATGCTGGTCCACGTCGCGACCAACGACGAGGACGTGAACTACGTCGAAGACCAGCAGATGGTCGACGCGCTTCGTTCGCGCAAACCCGATCTGGCGGAAACCAGGACGTACGTGAATCCGGCGCCGTGGGGCTCGTCGGTGGGCCACGCGTTCAGCCGGCGTGTGGACCCGGAGACCCTCGAGCGCGTGGACTCGCCGGCACAGATCGATTCCTGGAATCGCACCTGGGTGTTCTTCGACTGGAATCTGCGGCCGTACGAGGATCGCTCGAAGCCGCCGGAACCGGTGCGAACAGCGCCATGAAACCGGGCCATACTGCGGAATTCCAGGCGCAGCTGGAGGCCATTCGTCGCGACAAGCGCTCGGGCATCAGATGGACGTTGTCACACCATACTGCCGAGCTGGCGATCCGTGCGATCGAGGGGCATGTGAGGTTTTCCTATCGGCCAGGCAGCAAATCGCGACGCCGCAAGCGGCACAAGCGCCTGCTGTAACGCTGTGCGCTGGCGGCTACGCCTTTAGCCGTCGGTACAGGACCACGAGCGCCGCGATGGTCACGATGATCGAGGTCGCGCTCACCAGGGTCTGATACGTCGAGGCGCTCATCGACCCCTTGTTCCTCAAGGAGTTCGCTCCAACAACAGTGACGAGCAGAACAGCGAGCAACAGAATGGGGATGAGCATGGCGATACGGTCGGAGATGGGCGGCGCGACAACGCTACCGGCGCCAGCCTCGCCGCGTCAAGCCTTGGCGTGCGGGCTGCTTCCGACGACCGCGCCCAATACGGCCCCCGCTCCCACCAGCAGCGTGCTGAACACCAGCGCGCTCGGGGTTGCAATGGTGGCGAGTGCCACCATCCACGCCATACCGAAACCAAACACTCCGCCGAGGATGGTCCAGATACGCTGAGAAGGCCGTATCCATTGCCAGCGCACGGCGAGATATGCGCTGGCAACGACGAATGCCATGCCGACGACGAAGCCGCCGCCCATCAGGCCGCCACGTCCGGCGGTATTGCCGGCCGCGGCGCCGAGAACCGCACCAGCGCCTCCCAGCAAGATGCTGAGCAGAAAAAGCTTGAGCAGATTCATTGACGGTGTCATGGCGGCGCAAGCCAGGGGCCAGCGGCTTCCCACCATCCCATGCGTCGGATAGAATGACGCGACCACCCTTTTCGGGAATTCACACATGGCCACAGTACGCCTGACCCTTTCTGCGCTCGCGCTCGCTGCGCTGGCCTGCCAACCCTCGAGCGCGCCGCAACCGACGGCCCAGTCCAATACCTACCTGCTGCGCCTTGGCAACGACACGCTCGCCGTCGATCAATTCACGCGCAGCGCGGACCGGATAGAGGGCACACTCGTCACGCATCTGCCGCGGACGGTCGTCACGCGATATACCGTGACGATCAACCCTACGACGGGAATGGCGTCGCAGCTCGTGTACAATTCGCGTCTGCCGGACGGCAGCATGATCGTCGCGCCGAACAACCAGCCGAGCGTCCGCCAGGTGACCATCAGCTTCATGGGTGACAGCGCCATGCAGCAAGTGCAGCGCGACACCGTCATCACGGTGCGCGCGCTCGCACGCAACGCGTTTCCCTATCTCAACTACAGCGTCGCCTTCTTTCAGCTGCCGGTGGCCAGGCTACGCGCCGCCAACGCGGATAGCGCCACGAACGCTATCTACACGGGCGGACGTGTTACCACGCCGATGTTGGTCAGGCGCACGGGGAGCAATCAGTACTCCGTGAGCATCGGAGGGTTTCCCTACACCGTGACGACCGACAACGCTGGCGTCATTCAGAGTGTCGATGGCGCGCGCACCACACAACACTTCATCGCCACCCGTCAGGGCGAGATAGACGCAGCGGCGCTCGCGACGGCCTGGGCGCAGCGTGAGCGCGACGTGCGCCCCATCGCGGCACTTTCCGTCCGTGACACTACCCGCGCAACGGTCGGACCCGCGGAATTGTGGGTGGACTATGGCCGCCCAACGACGCGTGGCCGGAGAGTGTGGGGTCCGTCGGGCGTCCTGAACGACACCATCTGGCGTACGGGCGCCAACGCGGCCACGCAGTTCCGCACCAACGTGCCGATCACCATCGGCGGGCAGGTAGTGCCCGCGGGCACCTACACTCTCTGGACATTGGCGGTGCCCGGTCGCTACCAGTTGATCATCAACAAGCAGACGGGCCAGTGGGGCACCCAGTACGACGCGAAGCAGGATCTCGTTCGCATACCGTTGCAGGCGCGTCAGCTGGGACAGCATGTCGACCGCTTCACGATCGCGATCGAACCGACCGGAGCAGCGTCGGGTCTGCTCAAGCTCCAGTGGGACATGACCGAGCTCTCGGTTCCATTCACCGCGCAATAGGTGACGCGTCTTCTCAACTATTTCTTTCGGGGACTCATCGTCCTCGCTCCGGCCGTCGTCACCATCTACGTCTTCTGGCTGATCTTCAGCGCGGTGGACCAGTGGATGGGGTTTCGCATTCCTGGTGCGGGGATCGCCGTGACCATCATGCTGATCACGCTCTTCGGGTTTCTGACGTCGAGTGTGCTCGCGCGATGGGTGGTGAGACTGGTCGACAGCACGTTCAACCGGCTGCCTCTGGTGCGGCTCGTGTATTCGTCCACGCGCGATCTGCTCGCCGCGTTCGTGGGCGAGAAGCGCCGATTCGACCGCCCTGTGGTTGTGTCCACGTCGGCCGACGGTATCGAGAAGGCGTTCGGCTTCGTGACGCTGCAGTCGATGGAGCGCTTCGGCCTCGAGGATCATATGACGGTGTATCTCCCGTTCTCCTACACGTTCACCGGCGTGATTCGCATCTATCCCAGCAGCAACGTTCGCCCGCTAGCCACCGACAGTGCGGAGCTGATGGCGTTCGTGGTATCCGGCGGCGTGACCGCGGCGACGACGCGTGGCGCCGATTCGCGTCGTTGACATCACCGACGACGCGGGTGGCCGTGACGTCTTCCACGCGCTTGTCGCGCCACTGTATCAGCACGAGCCGGCCGGCACGGCGCCGCAGCGGACGACGGTCGAGCGCAATCTGACGCGGGACACGTTCGCCGGCAGCCAACGCCTCTTCGTCGCGTTCGACGGCGATCGCGCCGTTGCCCGGATCGGCGCGCGCTTGTCACCAACCCTGCGCGACGAGCGAGGACTGCCGTTCGGCATGCTCGGTTTTTTCGAAGCCCAGCCGCGGGCGGACGCGGCACACGCGATGTTCGCCGCGGCCACGGCCTGGCTGCGCGCGCGCGGTGCGGGCAGGATCGTCGGCCCGATGGATGGGGATACGTGGCACCGGTATCGAGTCAATGCAGGCCCGTTCATCCGGCCCCCATTCCCCCTCGAGCCGTGGAACCCGCCGTACTACCGCGAGCTCTGGGAGGGTGCCGGGTTCACCCCGGTCGAGTCGTACAGCTCGAAATGGATCGGCGATGTCGCAACGCTGCTGCCCGGATTGCGCGAGGGGGCGGCGCGCAGCGCGTCACGAGGTGTTCGTATTCGCGGACTCGACCGGGACCGGATCCCTGAGGAACTCGCCATCGTCCATGCGATTTCATCAGAGATCTTTCACGACGCATTTCTCTATTCGCCCATCGGGCGGGACGACTTTCTTGCCATGTACGGCGGCGTCGAACGGTTGCTCGATCCGGAGCTGGTCGTTTTCGCGGAATCTCCTGACGGCCAGGCGGTGGGATTCGTTTTCGCGTACGCCGATCCGCGCGAACCCGCGGTGCACTACAAGACCATAGGCGTGAAGGCCGACTGGCGCCGATCGGCCGTGGCAGCCGCGCTGTCCGCTCACGTGTACGGGAACGCGCTCAAGAAAGGCCTGCCTGGCGGGAATCACGCGCTGATGCGCGACGACAACCGCTCGCAGGCGCTGGACCAGGGGTTTGGCGACGTGTTTCGTCGGTATCTGCTCTACGAGTGGAGCGGGGCGTGAGCGCCAACGTCGCGCAGCTCTTCCTGGAGTCGGCACGGCGCAACGGCGACAGGCCCGCGTTCCTGTCATCCACTGGCGGTTGCATCACGTTCGGCGAGTTGCGCGCGCGGGTCGACGCGTTCGCGGGCTGGTTGATGGACCGTGGTGTCGGACCAGGCGATCGCGCGGTGTTCATGCTGCCCATGTCCATCGATCTCTATGTCACCGTACTTGGCACGCTGTCGGCCGGCGGCGTCGCGGTGTTCGTGGATCCCTGGGTGCCGATACGCGAGATCGCGCGAATGGCGGTCATGGTGCGGCCGGTCGTGTTTGTCGGAACTCCGAAGGCGCATCTGATGCGACTCCTCGAACGCGAACTGCGGAGTGTTCGTTTTGCCATCACGACTGGAGGGCGCCTGTCGCTGTTTGCGGCGCGCTTCCGATTGAGCGAGTTGCGTGGCCGCACAGGCTCACCCATGATCGCCGACGTCTCGCATGACGCGCCGGCGCTCATCACGTATACCTCGGGCTCCAGCGGAACGCCCAAAGGCGTCAACCGCACCCACGACATTCTGGCGGCGCAGCATGCGGTCATTCGCGACGAATTCCCAGCGGACGCCAACGATGTCGACCTCACCACATTCCCCGTATTCGCGTTGAGCAACCTGGCTGCGGGGATTCCAAGCGTCATTCCACCCGTGAACCTGCGGCGTATCGCCGCGGCCGACCCGCGCCTGCTGCTCACCGACATCCGCCGCTACGCCGTATCCACCGCCGCCGCCTCGCCGCCCCTGTTCGACGTACTGAGCGACTACCTGCGTGCGTCCGGCGAAGCGCCACCGCGTCTGCGCAGAATTGTGACCGGTGGCGCACCGGTACGTGACGACCAATTGCGTCGCTGGTGCGACACCTGGCCGCAGACCGAGATCGTCGTCGCCTTCGGCTCCAGCGAAGCGGAGCCGGTGGCAAGCATGTCCGCTGACGAGCGCCTGAAGGTGAGTCGTGGCGGACCGGGATTCTGCGTTGGCACTCCGGTGAGAAGTGTGCGGGCGAAGGTCATACCCATTACTCGCGCTTCAGTCGATCGGGTGTCGGAGGCGCCAAGCGGCGCGATCGGCGAGCTCGTGGTCAGCGGTCCCCACGTGTGTCGCGACTATGCCGACGACAAACGAGCGTTCGCCGAGAACAAGATCCGCGACACCGACGGGACGATCTGGCATCGCATGGGTGATACCGGATACTTCGACGACGCTGGCCGCTTTTGGCTGGTGGGGCGTGTGCACTCAACCATACGCCGGGGCGGCGTGGACCTGCATGCGCAGGTCGTCGAATCCGTGACGCGCGGGGGCGATGCGCGGATTCGACGGGTAGCAGCGCTCGGTATTCCCGACCCCGTACTCGGCGAGCGCCTGGCGATCGTCGTCGAAAGCGAAACGCCAGGCGTGCGTGCAGACATCGAGGCGAGATTGGCCGCGGCGCATCCGCCGGTGCCGGTGGACCAGCTGATCGTGACGCGCGCCGTGTTGCCAGTAGACCCGCGGCACAACAGCAAGGTGGACTACCCGCGCCTGCACCAGATGCTGCAGGCAGGAGCGCTTTCGTGACCGTCACGACGCTGCCGGTCACGCGCACCGATCCTTACGTGACGCGGCTCCGCGCGTACATGCGCGAGCGCTTCCCCTTGTTCGGACACGTGCTGCTCATCATCAGCTACTTCTCGTCCAATCAGTTTCTGGCGAAAGTGCTGGTGAATCCCGGCGAGCCGATGCGCTATACCGCGCAGTCACTGCTCGGTGCTCTCACGCTGCTCCTCTTCTTCTGGCACCTGCGCATCTTCGACGAGCACAAGGATTTTGCCGAGGACTCACGTTTCCATTCGCATCGCGTGCTGCAACGCGGCGTGATCACGTTGGCCGAGCTGCGGATCCTGGCAGCGATCGCGATTGCTGCGGAGTTCGCGCTCGCTGCCGCCGCCGGAGTCGCGGCGATGACCGGACTCGCGATGGCCTTCGCGTTCTCGCTGCTCATGCTCAAGGAGTTCTTCGCCGCCGCCTGGCTGAAGCGGCATTTCCTGGTGTACGCCACGTCGCACATGCTGCTCATGCCGCTGCTGTCGCTGATGGTGTTCAGCTTCGCGACGCGGCAGATGCCCTGGCGCGCGCCGCCCGTCTTCTGGGTGTACGCCTTCGTGGGATTCTTCGTCACCTTCAATGTCGAGGTATCGCGGAAGATTCGTGCTCCCGAAGATGAGGTCGAGGGACTGGACTCGTATTCGAAGATCTTCGGTACTTACGGGGCCGCGTGGATCGTGCTGGGGTTGCGACTGATCGATACGACGCTGGTGTCTTTCGTGGGCCACGCCATCGGCGTGAGCCCGTGGTTCTATGTCGCGGTGGGCGCGCTGTTCCTGATGACCCTCGGCACCTTCATCCGATTCCGCACGCACACCTCGACGGCCTCGGCTAAAGCGCTGGAGCGCAACGCCGGGCTGTATCTCATCGCGTTCGACCTCATCCTTGCGATCGAGTTGGTCAGGATGCACGGCTTCAGAAGATGAGCGAATTCATCTGGCGCGGCACCGCGCAGAGCAAAGCGGACCCGGCCATCGTGGGCGGCAAGGCGGCGAACCTTCAGCGACTCGTCAGACTGGGCCACCGCGTGCCGCCGTTCATCGTCGTCACGACGGATGCGTGCCGTGCGGCGCTGTCGGCCGCGCCCGGAGACCCACTGCCGCGCGTCGTGCACGAGGCGCTCGAAACAGCGCTCGCCGCCCTGCCAGCCGATCATTTCTTCGCAGTGCGCTCATCGGCCGTGGGTGAGGACGCGGCCGGCGAGTCCTTCGCGGGCATTCACGACAGCTTTCTCTACGTGCGTGGACGGCAAGCGATCCGGGACGCGATCGCGCGCGTGTGGGCGTCCGCGACGTCGGAGCGGGCGATGGCCTACCGTCGCGCGCGCACCCTGCCGACAGAAGGCGTGGAGATCGCCGTGATCGTGCAGGAGATGGTAGAGGCGCAGGCCAGCGGGGTGGTGTTTACCGCGGAGCCAACGAGCGGCGACGTGCACAAGATCGTGATCAGCGCATTGTTTGGACTGGGCGAGGGCCTCGTGAGTGGCGGCCTGGACGCGGATCTCTTCACGGTGGACAAGCGCACGCAGGCCGTGGAGCCGCGTCTGGCCGACAAGAGCGAACGGTTCGTGCTGGACGCCGCGAGCCGCCAGGGTGTGACGCGCGAGTCGGTTCCGCCCGAACTGCGGTCGCGCGCGAGTCTCACGGACGAGCAGATCGGGCAGTTGGCGCGCGCGGCGCGCGCCATCGAGGACGCCTACGGAACGCCGCAGGACATCGAGTTCGCCGTCGACGGCGCAGGGCAGCTCTGGATTCTTCAAACTCGCCCCATCACCACGGTCGAAGAGAACGGACCGGCAGCAGGGTATGGCCTGCTCTGGGACAATTCGAACATCATCGAGAGTTTCTCCGGCGTGACATCACCCATGACGTTCAGCGTGATCCGGCGCGCGTACGCGACGGTGTATCGCTGCTTCTCGCAGGTCATGGGCATCGCTCCCGAGGTCATTCGGCAGAGCGAGCCGCTGTACCAGAACATGCTCGGCCTGATTCGCGGGCGTGTGTACTACAACCTGCGAAGCTGGTATCTGCTGCTGCGGCTCTTCCCCGGCTTCGAGTACAATCGCCAGTTCATGGAATCCATGATGGGCGTGAAGGAGTCGTACGACCCGGGCGCCGGTCAGTCCGCGTCCGCGGTGCGGAAGTACTTCGTCGAGTTGCCGAAGCTGCTGCGATTATTGGGACGGTCGCTCTGGAATTTCGCGCGCATCCGAAGTCGCGTGAACGCCTTTGAGGCACTCTTCGAGACGCACTATCGCCGCTGGGCCGCCATGGACTTTCCCGAAATGCGCCCCCACGAGTTGATGGCGGTCTACGGCGAGATGGAGCGCGACATTCTCGAACAATGGCGCGCGCCCATCATCAATGACCTGTTCGTGATGGTCAACTACGGCGTTCTCAAGAAGCTGTGCGCGTCGTGGTGCGGAGACACGAGCGGGTCGCTGCAGAATGACCTGATCTGCGGCGAGGGTGGGATTCGGAGCACCGAACCGACGTTCCGGCTCATGGACATCGCACGCGACGTGCGGGCACAGCCCGAGTTGGCCGCAGTGTTCGCGACCTCGCCAATCGACGACATCGGTCGCATCACACGTGACGAGCCGCGATTTGCCTCTTTCCATGCGGCGTTCGCGAAGTATCTGGACGAGTACGGCTTTCGCTGCATGAACGAACTGAAGCTCGAGGAGCCGACACTCCGGGATCGCCCCGAGTTCGCGTACCAGGTTATCCGCAACTACGTCACCTCACAGAGCGGCGCCGATCCGAGCACCATCACGTCGCGAGAGGCCGGGATCCGCTCGAGCGCGGAGTCGCGCGCCAACACTCTGCTCACCTCGTGGTGGAGGCGTCGCGTGTTTCGCCGCGTACTCGCGAACGCGCGGCTGGGCGTCAAGAATCGCGAGAACATGCGCTTTGCGCGGACGCGCATTTTCGGGCTGGTGCGGGAACTGGTGCGGGCGCTGGGCGGCCAGTTGACGCAGGGCGGCGCGCTCGACCGACCCGAGGACGTGTTCTTTCTCACACTCGATGAAGTTTTCGATTTCGTGAAGGGCACCGCGGTGACGGCGCGGCTGAAGGAGCTCGTTGCGCTGCGCCGTGCCGAATTCGACCAATACCGCACCGAGGACGCGTCGCCACCCGACGACCGGTTCGAGACATTCGGGATGGTCTATACGCGAAACCGGTTTCGGGGACGCGTGGCGCCGGTGGTGCACACTGATGGCGTGATGCGGGGCATCCCCTGTTCGCCGGGTCAGGTGACGAACAAGGTCAAGGTAATCCTCACCCCGACGGACGATGCGCAACTGGCGGGAGAGATCCTGGTCGCGGGCCGTACCGATCCGGGCTGGGTCCCGCTGTACCCGTCCGTCTCGGGGTTGCTCATCGAGCGCGGGAGCATTCTCTCGCACTCGGCCATCGTGGCGCGCGAAATGGGGATCCCAACCATCGTTGGTATTCCCGGGCTCACGACGGCGCTCAAGACGGGCCAGACCGTCTCGATGGATGGGTCAACGGGAATTGTCTCGATCGTGGAGAGTTGATCGCATTCGGCGCAATTCGGTCCAGGCGTTCATCGGTTACTGGATTGTCCAGGTGGGAATCGCGCGCTGGTACTGCAGTGCCGCGACCACAGCAGTTGCGACGATAGCCGTGACGGCAGGAATGAAATCCCCCAGGCGTGACGCGGCCGGGTACCGCGTTCGCATCGCGAGCGCTGCCGCACCGCCCAAAAGCGCCACTGTAAAGAGCACCGCAATGGACGATGGCGGGTATGCGATGGCGAACGCAGTCGGAATCAGGACGATGGCCAAGCACGCGCCGAGGGCTAGCACCAACGCGCGCGGACGGTGTCCCGCCGCCTGAGCAACGCCGATCACGGTCATCGCGGCCGCAGCACCGAGGAACGGCGCGTACCAGAAGTTGTGCGCGTCATTCATGTTCGAGACGATCAGAATTGCGACCAGGGGCAAGCACGCGCGCGCCACCGGCCGCACGCCGATGTACCGGCCGGAGAACCGTCCCGATCGCGCCGTGACCAGTGCGACCATGGCGATCAGGACCGGCAGTGCCCAGAGCGGCGAACCCAGTGACCACAGACCGTAGGTGAAGAGCAACACCGCGATCGTCGCGCCGACGTTCAACCCGGGAAACCGATGCGCGCCGATTCCGATCACCGCGCAAAGACCCACGAAGCTGGCGTTCTGGAAGACGATCTCAGGCAACGGCTTCGTGGTGATCTTGCCCAGAATCACGCACGCGGCGATTGGAACGAAGAGATTGTCGGCGCCGCGCAGGGAAATGGCCTCGAATCCCGTCACCACGAGCGCCACGAGCAACGCCGAGAGCACCACCGTGGGACGGTCGAGGTCCGTGAGGAGCAGCATTGGCAGGTGGATCGCCAGGAACGCCACCACCAGAAATACCAGCGAGCCCTCGACGCTCTTGCTCTCCTCCTCCACCCGGTACCGCACACGTCCGTACTCGCTGCCCACGAGAGCGGCAAAGGCGTCCGCGATGCCAAGGGTCAACAACGCGGCCAGATAGCGCCAATAGTCGTCGCCGGCAAGAACAAATACGAGGAAGACCGCCAGCGGGTAGTACTCGCTTCCGCGACTCGACCGCGCGATGCCGCCCACGCTGCGCAACACTTTTCCCTTGGCCGTCACGAAAAACAGCAGCGAGAGCCCGATGGTAAGCACGAAGGCCACCAGTGTGGAGCGCACGAGCAACGGCAGAAAGACACCGATCGCGCTGCCACCGAGGTGCACCAGCTTGCGGGTGTGTTCGGGTTTGCCGTTCCAGCGTCTCGCCCACAGCTCGGCGAGAATGAGAATGACCGTGAACAGGCCGGCGATGACGGTTGCGCCGCGGAGATCGCCGGATGCCATCACAGAGTCTCCTCGAGCACGAACGCGCTGTAGAAGAAGGCGCGGTCCACCGCGAACAGGGCGTGGGCGCGCTCGCCCAGAGAGCGCACCCGGTCCGCGAACACGTCCGGCCGTTGTCGAGGGACGAGCATGTTCCAGTAGGCCAGTCGTGCCTTGGGGGCCGCGGCCGTCAGGAGGATGCCGTACATCGCGGTACACGCCTCCGGGTCGAGGTACTCGAAGATGTCCGAGAGATTGAATCCGTCGAACGGTCCGTGCGTCGCAGCCGCGGCTTCGGCGGCGCCGCGGATCAACGTGAGCCGATCCATCGCGTCACGCAGCGCTGGGAACCGTTCGCGCGCGAGGTATCGCGGAAGTGTCGCCCCGAAGCGGCCGGTAAAAATGAAGTTGAGGTACGGGTTGGAATGGGTGGGGAGGACGGTGAATGCGTATTTCGCGCGTCCCATGATGCGATCGGCGACGCTGCCCTCCACGTAACGGAAGAACTCCGGATCCCGGCCCATCAGTCCCATCACACGCCGGCTGAAGAACACCTTGAACAAGAGACGCCAGCGCCAGTTGTCCCAGGTCGTCGCATAGAATCGCGTGCGTTCGCTTTCGTTCTTTTCGGCGAGCAGTTCCCGCACGCTTGCCCGACCATGGAAGAGCGGAACGATGCGCCGCCGGAACGTCTCGAAATACCGCTCGAATTTTCCGGCGTGCACGATGCCGCGCCTGATCTCCTCGGGCCGTGTATCCCAGAACGCGCGCGCCGATGCGGGAAGGTCTGGAGCGAGGCTCGCATAGGTCGCGTCTCGCGCGCTGCCTGGTGCGATTCCCAGGAATGTCAGGAGGTCGTCGTACTCCAGTCGCCGGATCGCCGCGCGCTTGAGTTCCACCATGGCCAGTTGGGCCTCGCTCAGATCGACCGCTACGACCGTCGCTCCAGCCGCCGCGAGCGCGAAGCTGTTGTCACCACCGGAGGCAATCGAGAGCATGCGCTTGCCCGGCGCAGGCTGGAGCGCCTGGCACAGGACGTCCGCATCTTCCCAGCAATTCGCGTAGCGGACGTAGTCGAACCGCGCGCGCTGTTCGATGCGGTCGCGGGTCAAGGCGCTGGTGCTTCGGGCTTCGGCGTGCCGGCTCGGCCAAAGGTTGCGTGGGCGGCGCTGAACTCGCCCGCGGCCAACGCGCCGGCAATGCTGAGCTCACCCGCCAGCGCGGTCACGCCGCAGATTTCGGCAAACTTCCGTGCCTGGCCACTGCCCACGCAGCCCACCATCTCCAGACATTCGCGCGCCGTGGGCAGGTGCGTCCCGCCGCCCACGGTGCCGACGATGACGGTGGGCAGCGTGAGTGAGAGGTACAGATCTCCTGCCTCGGTGACGTCGAAGCGTGTGAGTCCGACGGCCACCTCCGACACGCACGCGACGTCCTGCCCACAGGCCAGGAAGAGCGCGGTGAGCCCGTTTGCGACGTGTCCCTGCATGCCGATGGAGCCGCTTTGCAGACTCCCGAGCAGCGCCACCTCCCAGTAGCGCTTGATCTGCTGCGGCGTGGTATGCAGGAATTTGGCAACCAGAGCCGAGGGGACGATGACTTCCGTCACGACGCGCTTTCCGCGCGTCATCTGGAATGCCAGGTGGGTAGCCTTCTTGTCCCCGGAAAGGTTCGCCTCGATGAACCAGGTAACGGGTTTGACGGGCGACGTCTCCACGAGTTGCCGACAGATCGCTTCCGTCGCCAGCGTCACCATGTTCTGGCCGGCCGCGTCGCCCGTGGTGAACTGAAAGAGCAGGAACACTTCCTTGCCCACCAGCGACGGCGTGACGTCGAGCAGCTTCGCGTGCCTGGAGGAACCCGCGACCGCACGGGTGATCCCGTCCGCGCTGTCCAGCACATGCGCCAGGAAGCGTCCCGCTTCGACCGTGGTGGTGAAGACGAACCCGGGCCCGCGCGATACGGCTTCGGTGAGGCACAGTGCCGTGGCGCCACCCGATTCGCTGATGAGCCGCGCGCCACGTTGGAACGATGCGACCAGCGCACCCTCGGTGGTCGCGAGTGGAACGTAGAAATCTCCGTGTGCGACGGACCCATTGATGCGAAGCGGACCGATCACGCCCACGGGGACTCGGGCGAACCCGACCATCGACTCGATGTTGCCAGCCAGCTTTTCGGGATCGATCTCCTCGCCCTCGCCCGCCAGCTGATCGACCGAGAATCCGCGCGAACGAAGGAATTCACGGCGTTTCAGCACGGCGGCCTGGCTGTAGTCGTCCTTCGCCGGCACCGATGGCGGCAACGGCTCTGATGCCGGCAGCCGGGGCGACAGTTCGGCGGCCACCGTGGCGGCGTCCCGGTCCGCGAGTACCCTGCTGAGAATCTGCTTGGCCTGCCGGTCGGTGGTTGCCACAGTTGCCTATCGTTGCAGTGCGTTGATGAGCACCACGCCATCGAGCTTTTCGATGGGCTTCGCGCCAGTGATTGCGGCCAGCGTCGGCGCGATGTCCACGGTTCGCGCAAACTCGGTGTACCGGCCCGGCTTGGCCCATGGTCCGTAGAAAATGATCGGCACGTGGGCATCCAGATCGTACGGTGAACCATGCGTGGCGGTCGCGCGATACCAATAGCTGTAACGCGTGAGGGTGACCACGAGATCGACGCCCGCGTTCGCGGGAATCTGGTGCGCCCAGCGGCGTGCCACCGGGTCGAGCGCGAAGTCGGCGCGCAGAATGTCCCGCATGCGGTCGACTCTCGCGACCCCCGGCACGTTCAGGACGGCCCGGCGGAACACGTTCAGCAGGGAATCCGCATTGAGCTTCGCGGCGGCGATGGCCTCGCGATTGAGCGACACAAGCTCGCCATCGACGAGAAGCGCCAGCGTATCGGCGCCTGCCACGCGCAGCGCATTACGGAAAGCCGCGATGGGGTCGCGAAGAGAAACGATCAGGCCCTGGTTGCCGGTGGCCTCGCCGCGACGGCGCGCCAGCTCTGGGATGGGCTGGACGCCGTGATCCCCGGTCAGCGCAATGATGATCGAGCTGGAATCGCGCAGCCGGTATAACGAGTCCAGAAACCAGCCCAGCGTCTCGTCCAATCGGATCTCATTCTCGTGCGCCTCGCGCGAATCGGGACCGTACGAGTGTCCCACCGCATCGGTGGACGAGAACGACACCGCCAGGACGTCTGTATGCCCCCCCCGACCGAGCCCGGTGCGCTGGAGGCCTTCCAGCGCGAAGAGCGCGGTGAGCGAATCCAGAGTCGGCGTCCCCATGAGAGCCGCGGTGACGCGCGCGGTGTCCTCGGGGAGCTGGTAGGGGAACACGCTGCGCCCGCCGTTCTCTTCCGGAACCGTGTCCGGCTCGGCGTACTTGGATGCCTCCCGCGACAGCCGCCATTGTCCGCCCGCGTAGCGTTGCGGAATGCGGCGGGCGTTGAACTCCGTCACCCAGGTGGGCAGCGTGTCGCGGTAGTAGTTGCTCGTCGTGAAGGCGCCGCTTGCCGAATACCAGTAGACGTCCTGTTTGGCGCGCCCGATGGGCAGAATTGCACCCCGGTCCTTTCGCGAGACGGACAGCGCTCGCGTCGCCGGGTTCTTGGCGTACAACCAATCGAAGAGCGTCGTACCCACAAACCGTTCGGGCGAGGCGCCAGGCTCGGTCTCGAGTCCAGACAGCAACGCGTACCGGCCGTCGGCAACGCCGGCCGAGTTTGAGACGATGCCCGTACTGCGCGGGAACCGTCCGGACAGGATGCTCGCATGCCCTGGCGCCGTCTCGGTGATGGCGTGATCCTGAAAGGCGTTCACGAACCACGCGCCGCGCATCAGTCGCGCGTACCCATGTCGCAGATCCGCGCGATAGCGGTCGAGCATGTCGCCGCGAAGCTGATCGATCGTGATGAGCACCACGAGCTTCGGCGTAGTGACGGGGATCGGTGACAGGGGCACGCCTTCCGCGGATGCGGTCGCGTGCATGCATCCGATCAGCGAGGTCAACCCGAACAGAGAACCCAGGATCCAGCGTGTGCGGCGCAGCGACATGGCGACAGAGATTTGGGTGTACGTTCGAGCAAGATGAGCGGGCGATCGAGTGCCCGCCAATACGTATCGGAGGCTACGTATCAAGTACGTAAACATGGCGAGACACGCGCGGGAACAATATTGTAGCGTCACTCGATTACGGAGCGTTGGTGGCAGAAGCTCAAAACGTGGCACCTCTGGCTCCTCGCGGGCTACAGAATGTCGTCTTGCGCACCGCGGTCTATTACGTGGTGTTGTTCGGCGCGGCATCGCTGCTGTGGCGTCTGCCACAGGCCAAGGCGGTAATGCAGGGATCCCTGGACGCGCTGTTTTCGGCGCAGGGGTTCCCCGGACTGGGCCCGGCCACGCCGGAACCCGCCAGCGCCGCCATTGGGGCCACGACGCTTGCACTGACGGTGGCCACCGCGATGCTCGGTGCGGTGCTGCTCGCGCTCCCGGTCGCGTGGATCTACGGGCTGACGCGAAAGAAAAAGGGTTACCAGCAGTCGGTGGTGCAGACGCTCATGGTGCTGCCGCCTCTGGTCGCCAGCGTCGTGGTGCTCGTGAAATACTCGCTGGCGCTGGCCTTTGGTCTTGGCGCGATCGTCGCCGCGGTGCGCTTTCGAAACACCCTCGAGGACAGCAAGGACGCGGTCTACATCTTTCTGGCCACGGCCATCGGACTGGCGGCAGCGGTGCAGCTCCCCGTCGCCGCTGTGATTTCAGTGCTCTTCAACGTGCTGGTGCTCGCGCTCTGGTACACGGATTTCGGGAAGGCCACTGCGTTCGAGGGTGACCGCGCGAAGCGCAGGCTGGAGCAGACGCGCTCGCGAATGCGTCAGACGGGAACATTCGTGGCGACGGTGGACAAAGAGCTGTTCGAGAACATGTCTGCCGAACAGTTGGAGCTGGTCGCGGACAGCGCCTGGCGCCGCCGCCGCCGGATGGAGTCGGACGAGCCGGACGACGAAGAGATGCAGCGTCGGGACGTATTGCTGCGGCTCAAGACCAACGACGCCGAGGCCACGCGCATCGCCGTGGAGGGCCTCTTCGACGACTTTCTCAAGAAATGGCGCTTAGGGGGAGTGGTGCACGAGAAGGACGGAACGCACGTTGTGGAGTACGCGGTGCAGCTCAAAAAGGAAGCGCGCTCGTCAGATCTGCTCGATGCGTTGAACGCGAAATCCCCGGTCATCGGGGTGGAGATCAAATGACAAATGCGATGTTGTTCGGCACGATGCGCCGGATCCTGGGCGCGGCCAGCGCCGCGGGCGTGCTTCTCGGAAGCCAGGTGTCCGCGCAGGAGCCGCAAGGCGACGCGAAGGAGAAAAAACCGTATAGTCCGCCGCCGATATTCAGCGCGGAAACGCCGATTGAGTTCACGCTGCACGCGCAATTCAGCAAACTGCGGCGCGACCGGGGTGAGGAAACGGAGTATCGCCCGGCCTTCATCTCGTACAAAGGCGAGAATGGTGAAGTGCAGGTTCCCGTTCGCGCTCGTACGCGCGGTATCTGGCGCAAGAAGAACTGCGAGATTCCGCCGCTGCTGCTCAACTTCACCAAGGATTCGACGAAGACCACCCAGTTCGCCAAGGTGGATCGGCTGCGACTGACGCTGCATTGCAAGAATACCGACGATTACGAGCAATATGTGCTGCAGGAATATCAGATCTATCGCGTGCAGCGTCTGCTGACGCCGCTGAGCTATGACGTTCGGCTTGCCCGGGTGCGCTACGTGGACGCCGAAAAGGCCGACACCCTGATGACGCGTTATGCGTTCCTGCAGGAGCAGGACGACGCGTTTGCCGAGCGAGTGGGCGCGACGCTCGTCGAACAGACGGGCGCGTCGCCCGGCGATCTCGAGCCGTATGAGAGCGCGTTCTTCGGCGTTTTCCAGTACTTCGTCGCGAACTCGGATTTCTCCATCCGCGAACTGCACAACGTGGTGTTGCTCCTGAAGGAGCCGAACCACCTGCCCGTTGCGCGCGATTTCGATTGGTCCGGCGCGGTGAACCCGCGGTATGCCAAGCCCAATCCGGTGCTGCCCATCCGGTTCATCAGCGAACGGCTCATGCGCGGCTACTGTGCGCCGCCGGAACAGTACGAAAAGGTGTTCGCGTTGTTCCGCGAAAAGAAAGACGCGATGTACGCGCTGTACCGCGACTCTATCGGAGCGCTGCTGAAGCCAGGGGTGGTTACAAACACCCTCAAGTACTTCGACGAGTTTTACGAGGTCATCAACGATCCCAAGAAAGCCAAGCGTCAGATCGTGGGTGCGTGCCTGGGTGGCTCGGCGTAGTCTGGAAGCGCGATACCACGTTTGTGGGGAGAGACCGCACGCTAAGACACGCGGGTCACCGCCGCGTACGGCTCTCCCAGCAGCACTTCCTGTGCTGACGGCCCCGTGCCGTGACGGCGGATATACTCACCCGCCGATGTCAGCTCCCATGCGTGGGGATCCGACAGATAGGTATCGAGCATGGTGTCGAGCTGCGCGCGGCAGGCGCGATCCCGGACTGGTGCCAACAGCTCTACGCGCCGGCGAAGATTGCGCGGCCGCATGTCCGCTGATCCGATGAAGTACTCGGCGGCGCCCGCATTGGCGAAGTAGAACACCCGCGCGTGCTCGAGGAATCGGCCCAGGACGCTCACGACGGTGACGTGCTCGGAGACACCGGTGACACCAGGACGCAGGGTGCACACGCCGCGCACGACTAGCTCGATGCGCACCCCATCCTGGGACGCCCGGAACAGCGCGCTCACGATGTCGGGATCCGACAGCCCGTTGAGCTTCATGCGTATATGTCCGCCGCGTCCACTGCGGGCATGGGCCGCTTCGCGCTCAATACGCGCCAGCAGTTCAGGCAGCAGCTGCTTGGGCGAAATGAGGCACCCACGCGTGAGGTGAAGCGGGGCGCGCGAGCTTCCCGTGAGCTCGTTGAACAGATCCTGAATGTCCGCCGAGAGATCCTCGTCGGCGGACAACAGGGAGAGGTCGGTGTACCGCTTTGCCGTCTCGGCGTTGAAGTTCCCGGTGCCCACATGCACGAAACGCCGCAGCCTGTTGTCACGCTCGTCGCGCCGAACCACCAGCGCCACCTTCGCGTGGTTCTTGATGCCGACAAGTCCGTGGACCACGCGTCCGCCGGCCTGCTCCAGGCGCTTGGCCCAACCGATGTTGCGCTCCTCGTCGAATCGCGCCTTGAGCTCCACGAATGCCACGACGTCTTTGCCTTGCTCCGCGGCGTCCACCAGCGCGGCGACGATCGGTGATTTCTCCCCCGCGCGATACACCGTCATCTTGATCGTCGTGACGAGGGGATCGCTGGCAGCCTCACGGAAAAATCGCACGACGGTGGCGTCGTAGTCGTCGAACGGATGATGGAAGAGGCGGTCGTGTTGCTCGAGCGCCGTCCAGATGCTGCCCTCCGCCGGCAGCGGATTCGCGCCGACAAACCCCGGATACGACAGCGCAGCGTCCGGCGGCAGCGGAAGACCGGTGAG
Organism: Gemmatimonadota bacterium; assembly: GCA_031395945.1. Classification (GTDB taxonomy): domain Bacteria; phylum Gemmatimonadota; class Gemmatimonadetes; order Gemmatimonadales; family Gemmatimonadaceae; genus DASPMP01. The sequence goes on from JANNJV010000509.1 coordinate 41,983, forward strand.
CGATCCCAGGTCCAGGGGTCCGTCCACCTCGTACAGGTCGTCCGTGTCCAGCGCCGAACCACCGTGCTCGCGACGCAGCTCGCGCAGGACGACGTCGCGCAGCAGCGCCGGCATGGCCCGCTCCACCTCGACGCGAACCACGGGTTGCTCGAACCGTTTGCGCGATGCTTCCTCGACCGCGAGCAACAGGCTCGGCGCCCGATCCTCATCGATCTCGAGATCCGCACCGCGCGTGACTCGGAACGCGTACGCCTGTTCGACCACCGACGACGGATACAAGAGGTCGAGGTTCGCGCGTACGAGCTCCTCGATAGCAATCACGGCGTGCATGCCGGGCACCGACGTGAATCGCGGGGAGTCGTCGGGCAGCTCCACCTGGGCGAAATGGGGGGCGGAGCCCGGACGATCGAGGAGTACCACGGCCAGGGACAACGACAGGTGCTTGAGGCGGGGGAACGGGTGGCCGGGACTGAGCGTCATTGCCAAGGGCGTCAACGCGGGCAGCAACTCGTCGCGCATGAGCGCGCGCAGCTGATCGCGGCGGCTGACATCGAGTTCGCTCCACGTAACGATGCGCGCGCCGTACGCGGCGGCTTCGGCGATACACGACGAATAGCAACGGTACTGCCGGGCCACCAGCGATTGGACGTGCAGGGTGATGAGGTCCAGCTGTTGCCGCGGCGTGAGGCCGTCCGGGGTCCGCTCTTCCGTCTGTTCCTCAGCCGATCGCTTGAGGCCGGCGACGCGCACCATGAAGAACTCGTCGAGATTCTCGCTGACGATGGACAGGTAGCGCAGTCGTTCCATCAGCGGTGTGCGCAAGTCTTCCGCGAGCGCGAGCACGCGTGCGGTGAACTCCAGAATACTGAGTTCGGAGTTCAGGAAGTGGGGATCGCCGACGGCCGCCTCACCTTCCGCCGACGCGCCGATCGTGCCCAGTCCCCACCCTGCAACCTCGATGGAGCGTCGCGGGTCGGTGGTGGGTTCGCGGCTCTCCGCCAACAGGCCCGAGCGGACCGCCACGGAGAGCGCGGCCAGTGAATCCGGATGCACTTCCGGCGCACGGTCCAGTGCTTCCATGGGACGCAGCCACACGGGCTCGCCCTGCTCCTTGACCAGCTGCTGCGCCGACGACAGTGCCGCGGTCCACACCTCGACGGTTGGCATGGGTCCGATCGAACTGAGCTTGCCCAGCAGGCGGGTATCCGACCCCGGCTCACGCGCGCAACGATCCAGCAGAGTGCGCGCGACTCCCACGCCGCTCCCCGGCTCGAACGGCAGGAAAAGCACGGCGCCGCGCTTGAACAAGGCCACCTGTGTTCCATGCGTAAGCACGAGGGCGACGCCGGCGTCGGACAGCTTCGCTCGTCCACGCTCCTCACGCTCCATCCATTTCAACAGCAGTTGCGCGCGCTCGCGGGAGCCAGCGCCAATCGGCCGCAACCCGGCGCCATCTGACAGCACTCGGCAGAACCGCTCGAAGGTGCCGGCGTTCCGGCGATGACATCGCACCGTCACTTGATGAAAGGCGCGACTCAACATCCCACTGCGCACGTGCACGCGGTCGTAGAGCAACTGGAGCCGGGGACGCCCCAGCCAATCGGCGTCGGCGGCGCGCGCCACGCGCTCGATCTGCAGCTCGATCTTGGTCTGGAGGAGTCGAAAATCCACCACCGCGGCGAGCCGGCGCGCCGGCTCCGTGTTGCTGGCGAGCGCCTCCCTCGGATCGGCGGTTGCGACCCGTGCCTCGTAGCGACGGGCAGGCGCGGGATCGCCGACCGCCCCCACGAACACCGTGAGCGTCCGGCGGTCGTCCGAGCCGACGCGCAGGCGGCACGTGATTCCTCGGCGCTGCAGCTGATCGTCGTCCGTGTCGATGTACAGGTCGCGATACAGCAGGCGCGTCGACCGGTCTTTCAGCTCCAACGGCAGCGGCTGCGCCGCGAGAATCGTGAGATGCTCCGCGGATACGACATCGAAGCGACGCTCGATCATGTCAGGGCGTCCAACGGGCGACGCGTCCACGCGGGCCAGCGGCGAAGCCAGCGTCCCCCTTGAAGCGGACCGAGTTCATCGGAATCGTGTCGATGTGCGTCCACGTCTCGCCGCTGTCTCGAGAGACAAAGCTGCCCGCCAGCCCGACCGCGACCAAACGCCCAGCCGAGCCCGCGTACGAGACGCCCGAGAGGTACGCCGCGGGTGACTGTCTGGCAGCCCGCCAGGTCCGTCCGCCATCGGCCGTTATCGCCACGCTGGTGGCCGCCAACCGCGGCTTGGTGTAATCACCGCCGGCGGCTACCCCCCGCTGTGCGTCGAAGAAGTCCAGCGAGAAGATTCCGGCCGCGGCCCCTTCGGCGTGGACCGGAACATCGGCGACGGTCCACGTCCCGCCGCGATCGGACGAGTGCATGACCCGCGCGCGGCCGCCGCCGCCTGTGCCAATCCACACGTCGTCGCCGCGCACGACAAGCGCGCTTCCACTCGCCGCGAACGCGGCTTCGCCCGGCAGCACAGGCGGCAGGCGTTCAGCCGGTATTCGTGTCCATGTGCGGCCTCGGTCGGTCGTCAGCAGCACGAAGAACGCGCCGTCAACAGGGTCGCTGAGCGCGATGCCGCTGCGCAGGTCCCAAAAGGCGATGGCGTCGAGGAACACGCCCTTGGCGTCGCTGGTGAACACTTGGTGCCAATGCCGGCCACCGTCGCCCGTCGCCAGGATTTTCGCCAACCCCTTCTCAGCTTCTCCGGCGCTCGCAATGAAGGCGGCGCCGTCGTTGAGCGCGAACGCGGAGCGAAAATCGAGCGCGGCGAACCCAGGCACGGTGTCGGCGACCCACGTGCGACCGCCGTCGACGGATCGCGCGACCGTTCCACGCGAGCCGCTCGCCCACACCACGTGCTCGCTGACCACGCTGAGTCCGCGCAGTTCGGCCGTGGTGCCGCCGGTGGTATGCGTCCATTGCGCGAGGGCCGACGCGGGGACCGCGAGCGCAACGAGACCAAATGCGGTGAGCTTCTGCACCTGGGAGGGAAGGGGGAAACAGGGTTAGCTTAGCGCCTTACGCTACAGTACTTCGCATGATCACGAAAGACGATATCACGCAGGCGCGCGAGCGCATTCAGCCACACATCCACGAGACCCCGGTGCTTTCATCGAGCCGGCTGGGGGAGCGGGCGGGTGGCGTGCACCTGTACCTCAAATGCGAGTCCATGCAGCGCACCGGATCGTTCAAGGCCAGGGGCGCCCTGAACGCGATGCTGCAGCTGTCGCACGCCGAAAAGGCGCGCGGCGTGGTGACCGTGTCGGCGGGGAATCATGCACAGGCGTTGGCGTGGGCATCGGCCATTGTCGGCGCCGAATGCATCACGGTAATGCCCGAAGGGGCGTCGCCAACGAAGATCGCGGCCACCCAGGGCTATGGGGGCAGGGTGGAGATCGCGGCGGGTGAGCGGAAGCGGGCTTTCGAGCGCGCGCAGGAGATTGCGTCCGAGGGTCGGGTGCTCGTGCATCCGTTCGAGGACGCGCGCGTCGCGGCCGGCCAGGGCACCGTCGCGCTCGAGTTGCTGGAGCAATGCCGGGACCTCACGACCGTCGTCGTCCCCATCGGCGGTGGCGGGTTGATCACCGGGATGGCGGTCGCCATCAAGAGCAGCCGTCCGGACATCAAAGTCATCGGCGTCGAACCGGAGGGTGCCGCGACCATGCGCGCGAGTCTCGACGCCGGCACACCGCAGACTCTCGCACCGAGAACGGTCGCGGACGGCCTGGCCGCCCCGATGGTCGGCGAGATGACGCTCGACGCGGTCCGCCGCTTCGTGGACGACGTCGTCCTGGTCACCGATGAAGAAATCCTGGGTGCGCTTCGAGACTTGCTGGGCATCACCAAACTGCTCGTCGAGCCCGCGGGCGCGGCCGCCGTCGCGGCCCTGCTCGCGGGAAAAATTCGGGTCGACCGCGGCTCCCATGTCGCGGCCGTGCTCTCGGGCGGCAACGTGGATCTCGATCGCCTCAAGGCACTGTTATAGACGAGCCGGCGGCGCCGCGTCTCCCGAGCGCCGCGAATCTTCCCGGAACGCGAAGTAGGTGAAGCCCAGCCAGGTGCCGCCGATCAGCATTCCGCCCAGGACGTCGGTTGGCCAGTGTACGCCCAGGTAGATCCGTGAGAACAGACTCACCAGCAGCAGGGGGGCGATCACGTAGCCGGGCCAGCGCACTCCCTTCACACGATAGAGCACGATCGAGAGCGTGATCAGTACCGCGATACTCGCGATGGCGTGTCCGCTGGGATACGCCGCCCAGTCGTACCATCCGCGTCGCGGAATGATGTCAGGGCGGCTCCGGTCGTACAGAAACTTGATCGCGGGATTCAGGCTGTTGCTTCCGACCTGCACGACCGCGAGGTACACCGCTTCGTGATAGCGCTTCTTGCGCAGCGTCAACCACAGTACGGTGATGATCGTGAGCGGCAACAGCGTGATGTTGGTGCCAAGCCAGGGCATCGCGACCAATGTCGCATCGAGCCACGCGGGCAGGCGGACGTTCACGGCGCGCAGCGTCGCCCGCTCCCACGCCAGCCCGTCGCTCCAGTCTCCGTACGAGTGCAGCCACCGCGCGAACGCCATGCCGATCAGGAACGACAGGGCGTATCCCGCGATGATCATCTGCCATCGTTGGCGCCACCAGGCTCGTGGCTGGCGCATCGGCTCGGATGAAGGCTCGACCGATCCTCGCGGCGGCTCCCCAGTCACGTGCTCACGTGGTAGTGCCTTCCCGACGACAACGAACGCACACCAGCAGCGCTCCAAGATCCACCATCAGCCGCCGCACGAAGGTGCCGTGCAGATGCGTGTTGCACAGGATGCGGCGACACCGCGGACAAGCTCCTGCACGGCTGAGATCCACGCTCAAACGGCATTCCTCGCACTGCGTCCACAGGTCCGAGCGGCGGAAGACCGGAGGGGACAGGGACACGAGCCGGGATCGTCTTACTTCCGCGCGGCGCGATCCAGCCGCCGATGGGTCCACCCGATGATGGTCGTGCAGCTCCCGCCGCGCGCGCCCGAATACTCTGCCGGCGTCGTGGATGGACTGTACACCTCGATCGCCGCCAGCTCATGCGGCTTGACGTAATCGTCCACGTCGCCCGGTTCGAGCTGCTGCCACATCGTGCCGTCGATCCAGATCTGTACGCAGCCGTTGGGGCTGCGGGTGCTCGTGATCATCTGCCGACCGTCGCTCGCGGACTGTACCCGGATGCCCGGGACCGTTCGCACGACGTCGGACAGGAATCGCGAGGCGGGGTTGATCTGGTCGCCTTCCAGGAAATGGCCCATCCCCGAGCGCTTGCGATGCGCGTAGCCCACCGCGTCCAGGGCGCGTTCTCGCGACGCGGTGACGCGGACTGTCTCGAGTGTCGGAACGAAATCGCTCATCCGGATGGTCACGCTTCGCGGTTCGGCGGATACAAGATCGACGGCTTCTTCCACCGGCGCGTATCCCAGGAGACGCACAGAAACAGTCTGCGTACCGGGCGGCAGACTATCGAGCACGAATTCGCCCGACGCGCGCGTCTGTGCCATGCGGGTGCTCCCCTCCAGCTGAACCCGTGCCCCTGACAGGGCCCGACCCGAGGCGCTCAGAACGCGTCCGGTGAGGCGAGCCGTGCCAACGAGAGTCATCTGGCGGGGTCTCCCGAGCGAGTCCGGTCCCGAGGCGACCATCGAGCTGGCGGGGGCAATGCTCATGTTCCTGAGAAACAGGAGGTCATCGCCGAAGCTGACGTTGATTTCACCGCTGCTCAGGGGTCCGCTGAGCACCTGAACCTTGCCATCCAGCTGGGCCGGCAGGCCACAGATGCGATACGTCCCGTCCGGACCGACGACGGCTTCGCGCACCCGTGGGGTGCGACGCAGTCCGCCGTTGATATCGATCTCGAACCAGACCAGCGACACCTTTGCGCCGGCCGCGGGCGTACCGGTATCGGCTTCTCGGACGCGCCCCATGAGCGCCGCGGGGCCACGCGCACGCCACGCGGGGGCGCAGACGAGGCCAATGAACGTCTCTGATGCCGGGGTCGCGAGTTCCGCAACCAGCGTCGAACCACTGGCGTAGTTCTCGTCCGGCGTCCGCAGCGAGATGCCAAGAGTGTCGAGAAACGGGTGCTCGACTCGGAGATGGTGACGCCCGGGCGCAATGCCTTCAATGCGGAAACGTCCGCTGGCGTCGCTGGTCGCCGACAGGTCGGAGCTGTCCAGTCGAACGATCGCGCTGGCCAACGGCCGCAGCCGGACGCTGTCGAAAGCGATTCCCAGGGCCGTCGCCGTGGTTCGCGGTACGGGCGCTGCAGCCGCAGCGGTGGAAGGCGTTGGCGGGTTCTGCGCCACAGCCGTAGACGCCCAAGCGGACGCCAGAATGGTTGGAAGGAGAGATAAGACTCGCACGGATGGAATGTTACACCGTTGACGGGGGGTTCGACCAACGCCCTGGTTTGTGACGATGCTCACACGCGGCGAGCGTCTGAAATGGTATTCCTTGTGCCGTCGGATGTTCCTGCTTCATGTCACATCGCCTGCCTGCCGGTAATCCTAAACTTTTGCTGCCCAATGCCGAGCCTTAGATGACCAAGTCTTCGCCGGAAGGCATTTCCGGGCCACCTCAGGACAGCGAGCAGATGAACGGCGACAACGCGATAGAGCACGCCAAGCGCTTTGTATACCGGCATTTCGAGCGTCTGCTCGTGGTGCTGCTCGTCGCGTCACTGCTCATCATTCATTTCTTCATCGAGTACAAGCTCGCGTTTCTCAGTTTCTACTATCTGCCGGTCATTGCCGCCGGGTTCTTCGTCGGCCGACGCATGGCCGTTTGGGCCTCGTTCTTCGTGGTGCTCCTCGTCAGCTTCTTGCAGTCCATGCAGGGGTTGAACGGGCGAGCCGGAATTGGCACGGAAGAGCTGTTGTACCTCATTCCGTGGGGCGGATTTCTCATTCTCACTGGTTATGCAGTGGGGTTCCTGGCAGAGCAGCGTAAGGCCAGGACGGAAGACGTTCGAAGCACCTACCTCAGGATGCTGGAGCTGCTGACGATTCACGTGGACAGCAGCGATCGGATGCGCCGAGGTCACAGCTACCGCGTGGGTGAGCGGGCCGTGGCGCTCGGCCGCGAGTTGGGGCTTACAGATTCGCAGCAGGAGGACGTGCGAATCGCCGGTCTCCTTCACGAAATCGGACCACGCGACCCGCGCCTCGTGCGCGTGATGTCGGACGTTCCAACCGCGAACGACTCGAAGCTGAACTCGATGCGAAAGGCGCTGCGGCTGGTGGACGAGTACAGTCACTACCACGAGATCGTCAGCACAGGCTGGCCTGTGGATGACACGCGCATCACCGTCGGGGCCAAGATCCTGGCGGTTGCGGATGCGTTCGAAACGCTCCAGACGCCCACGCCAACGCGTCAGGCATTCGCGCCATGGACGGCGCTGGAGGAGATTGAGCGTGGCGCCGGCAGTACGTTCGCCAGCGAAGTCGTGCGCGCGCTGCGCAAGACGGCAACGTTCGAGCGCATGGACCGGAGCGGCGAACCGGAAACGGCGCCTCGCGTTCGGCTCGCGTAGCCAGCCCGCCTCGCCTCCAAATCCCTGGGCCCGGGCTTGCTCCTTGCCTGTCTCGTAGCGAACGTCCCGCGTAAGCGGGCACAGCAACGAGAACAGAATGCGACTTCGCTCCATCGCAGTCACTGCGGCAATGCTCACGCTCATCTTCACGCGCGTCGCGGCCGCGCAGTCCGTCGGGAAAATGCTCGTGGACGATTGGAAGAACGTGGGCAAGGATGTGCTGGCAATCTGGGGATCGCCATTCGACGCATCCGCGCGCGACTGGCTAATGACCGGAGCCGCCGTTGGCGCATTCGGCGTATCCATGCTCGCCGATCAGAGCGTGAGCGACTGGGCCATCAAGAACAAGAACTCGTCGGGCTTCCGCGCCATCGATCCGGTGCGGCGTGGCGGCGTTCTCTTTTCCGGG
>JANNJV010000528.1:0-8281 GCA_031395945.1 Gemmatimonadota bacterium
CAGCGGCGGCGCGAGATTGGCGTACGGCTGGCGCTCGGCGCCAGTCCGCGCGACGTGGTGCGCCTGATGCTCAGCGAGGGCGCGCGCCTGGCAGCGCTCGGCGTAGTTGTGGGAATCGCGGGGTCGCTGGCGCTCACGCGCGTGCTGGCGTCGCTTCTATATGGTATAAGCACCACGGACTCGGTCACGTTCGTGGGGGCCGCGGCCTTCGTGGCGCTGGTGGCACTCGCCGCGACGTACGGTCCGGCGCGGCGCGCGGCGAGTGTGGATCCCAAGGCGGCGCTGGCGGCAGAATAGCCATTCCTCAACCTTTCCGGGTCTTGGCATGTCTATTATATAGACATTGCCTACTAAATGGAGCCACCGTGCTCGGTGAACTGGAGCAAGTCGTGCTGTTGGCCATCCTGAGACTCGGCGAAGACGGATACGGCGTCAGCATCCAGGACGCTATCCGCCGCTCCGCCGGGCGCGACCTCACGCTGGGCACCGTGCACAAGTCGCTCGTGCGACTCGAGGCGAAAGGACTCGTCGCATCACGCCTCGGAGACCCCGCCCCGCACCGCGGGGGCCGGGCCAAACGGCACTACGCCGTCACGCCCGAGGGAATGCGACTGCTCCGCGCCAGCATCCGGGCGCTCCGGCGCATGGCGTCGGGACTCGCCGTCGGACTGGAGCCCTCGTGAACCCGCGCCGCCCGCCCCGGTTCGCCATCCGGCTGCTCGACCTTTTCCTCCCCGAGGAGTCGCGCGATGTGGTCATCGGCGACATCACCGAGTCGTGGGAGCAGATGGATGCCACCAGGCCGGTCGCCGCGTACCTGCAGGTCTGGCGCGAAACTGCGGCCGCCCTGCTCTCGCTGCAGATCCTTCCCGCGAACGTAGCCGCCTTCGTCCCCACTTTTCGGGAGTCCCGCGTGCAGTCGTTCCTGTCCGACATCCGTCACGCCGTGCGCGTGCTCTCACGCGCTCCCGGCTTCACCGTGCTCTGCATCGCAACGCTGGCGCTCGCAATAGGCGCAACCACGGCGCTCTTCAGCGTCGCAAACCCGCTCCTTCTCAACGCCGTTCCCTACCCTCGTGGCGACCGCCTGGTGGTGGTCAACGAACGTGCGCCGGACGGGAGTTCCATGAACGTCGGCTACCTCACCTACGCCGACCTGCGCCGCGACGCGCGCTCGCTGCGGCATTCCGCGGCCGTCGGCACCTGGCAGCCGACGATCTTCGGCGAGCAGGACGCCGAGCGACTGGATGGACTGCGGGTGACCTGGGAGTACTTCAAGACGCTCGGGGTACGTCCGGCACTCGGACGCGATTTTCTCGAGGACGATGACGTCCCCGACCGCCAGAACGTGGTCATCCTCAGTCACGGACTGTGGACGCGACGATTCGCCGCCGACCCAGCGATCATTGGCCGCACCATCGACCTTGGAGGCGCGAATCCCGTGGTCATCGGCGTGATGCCCGCGGCTTTCGAGGATGTCCTGGCGCCCACCGCGCAGCTCTGGCGCGCGCTGGGGTATCGCAGCGAGGGTCCCGCCTGCCGCTCGTGCCGGCACCTGAAGATGGCGGGCAGGCTGGCCGACGGCGTGACTGAAGTCGAGGCGTCGCGCGAGTTGAGCGCGCTGATGCGGCGGGTGGCCGGCGAGCATCCCACGGTGTACCGCGGCGATGGGGTTGTGGTCGAGCGGCTGCAGGATCGCGTCACCGCGAATACGCGCGCGATCTTCGTCGCCATCCTTGGCGCCATGGCGCTGCTGCTGCTCATCGCGGTGGCAAACGTGGTGAACCTGCAGCTCGCGCGGGCGGCGCGGCGCGAAGAGGAGTTTGCGGTGCGCGCGGCACTGGGCGCGGGGCGGGCACGCATTGCGGGGCAGCTGTTTGCAGAGGCGCTCGTGATCGCGGTTGCGGGGGGCGTGGCCGGCGTGGTCGTCGCGGCGCTCGCGCTCCCGTCGCTCGTGTCGCGCCTGCCCGCATCGCTGCCCAGGGTCGCGTCCGTGCGTCTCGACTGGCAGGTGCTGGCGGTGGTGGCCGGCATCGTGCTGCTCGTGGCGATCGTCACGGGGATGGTGCCCGCGTTCAAGGCTGGACGCCGCCAGCTGTTCGAGGCAATCCGCGCCGGGGGCCGCTCCGCGGACGTTCCGCACCATCGCACGCGGGCCGGTATCGTGGTCGCGGAAGTGGCACTGGCGATGATGCTGCTGGTGGGCGCATCGCTGCTGGGCCGCAGTCTCGTGCGGCTGCTCTCGGTGGACATGGGATTCGACCCGTCGAACCTGATCACGATGGAAGTACAGGCGACGGGTCCCTCGTATGCTTTGCCGGAGCTGGTGTTGGGCAATCATGACCGCATCCGCGCCGCGGTGCGCGCGGTGCCGGGCGTGGAAGAGGTGGGGCTGACGTCGCAGCTCCCGCTGGGCGGCAACTTCGATCGCTACGGCATCCGCGACCGGGACGCGATTGCCCCGGAAGAGAGCGCCGGCGATGCGGACCGGTACACGGTGTCGTGGGACTACATGCGCGCCATGCGCATCCCGGTGTTGCGCGGCAGGTCGTTTACCGAAGCAGAGGCGCGCGATAGCGCTGCGCGCGTCGCCATCGTGAGCGACGCTCTTTCGCGCCGGATGTGGCCCGCTGGCGACGCGTTGGGCAAATACATCAGCGTCGGCGGCAGCACCCCTCAGAGGTACTTCGAGATCATCGGAGTGGCCGCGAATGCCCGGCACACGGGACTCGACGAGACCGTCACGCAGCAGGTGTACATGCCGGAGCGGCAATGGCGGTGGGTTGAGGACGTCATGGTGCTGGTGGTGCGCGTGCGCGGTGATGCGTCGAGCCATTTGTCCGCGGTGCGCGAGGCGGTGCGGTCGGTGGACGCGCTGCAGCCGATAACAAAGATCGCGACGATGGACCAGGTGGTCGCGCGCAGCACGGGTCAGCGGCGGTTGGGGCTCATGCTGTTCGGTGCCTTCGGCGCGATGGCGCTGGTGCTCGCTGGGGCCGGGATCTATGGCGTGCTCGCTGGTGCCGTCACCGAGCGGACGCGCGAGTTTGGCGTGCGCGCCGCATTGGGAGCAACGCCGGTGTCCATCGTGGGACTGGTGTTGCGGCAGGGAGCAGCGCTCGCCGCCGTGGGGCTCGTTATCGGTGCCGCGGGTGCGGTGGGGCTGTCGCGCTACTTACGCTCGCTGCTGTTCGGCGTGGAGGCGACGGATCCGGTCGCGATCGTGGGCGGGGGGCTCGTGATCGTCGCTGTTGCGCTCGCGGCGTGTGTGGTACCCGCGCGCCGCGCGACGAGCGTGGACCCCGCCACTGCATTGAAGTAGAGGCTGGAGAGGGAACCGCGCTGAAAACCGGGAATGGAAGGGCAAACCCCTTTTGATCGCGGATGGTCGCGGAAAAGCAGATCCGTCGGAGAGCGTGACCAACTGCGGAACGGCCTCACCTTGGTTGGCGATCAGGTTGATGAACGACACTTCAAATCGCTTGGCTGAAGCAGCCCAAAAAAAAGAGAGCGCTTTGAGGCGCTCTCTTTCGGTCCGTGGCTATTGGTCAATCTCATCCGCACTCACTGAACCCGCAGACGTGGCACTTCACGCACCCTTCAGCATACTCGAGCTGTGAGCCGCAATCGGGGCACGTCCCCATGAAGGTCTCACCACCGTCGTACCTACCCATAGCCTCGGACTGCTCGGGCTGACCGCCCTTCAAGTTCACGAACGCGGGCGCCTTCACCGCCGGCGGCTCGTCCGCGGCCGGCGCGCCAGGCGCTCTGAACTCGCTCGTGGTAAACGCGTCCTGCTGCACTCCTTGCACGCGATCGCGCCACCAGTCGTCCAGCGCGATGCCGATTGCGTCCGGCACGCTCATCACCTTGTTCGGGCCCAAGCCAACCGCTCGGTCGCTCGAGATGCCGCGCAGTTGCTTGTGGATGCTGGTCAGCGGAATGCCGCTGCGCAGCGCCAGCGAAATGAGACGGCCCATGGCTTCCGCGTCCGCCATGGCTGAACCGCCCGCCTTCCCCAGCGTTACGAACACCTCGAAGGGCTGCCCCAGGTCGTCCTCGTTGATGGTCACGAACATGACGCCCAGCGGTGTCTCCTTCTTATATGTCGTGCCGCGCAACTTGTCCTTGCGCGCGCGCTTCTGCCGCCGCTGCGAGTTCTCCGCTTCGACGTCGTACAGCCGCTGCTTCAGCATGTCGATCTCGGCGCTCATCTCCGCGATGGTGCCATGTAATTCAGCAACCTTCTCCCGTTCCTCGCGGCTCTGGGCTGTGGGCTGTGAGCCCTGCCCGCTTCGTGCTGCGGCGGCGTCCGCGGTCTTGCCCGTGGACAGCACCTGGTTGTCACGGCTGCCGTCGCGGTACACGGTCACGCCCTTGCAGCGCAGCTCGTACGCCAGCTCGTAGATGGCGCGCACGTCCTCGACGCTGGCGGCGTGCGAGAAGTTCGTGGTCTTCGAGATAGCCGAGTCGCAGTGATCCTGAAACGCGGCCTGCATGCGGATGTGCCACTCAGGCGAGATCTCATTGGCCGTGATGAACACACGCTGCCACTTCTCGGGAACTTCGGGATGCTTGGCCGTGCCGGTCCTGGCGATGCGCTCCATCAGCTCTTCCGAGTACCAGCCCTCGTTCTTCGCGATCTGGACGAAATCTTCGTTCACGTCCGGCATCATCGCGCCGGCCTGATTGCGCATGAACGCAACAGCGAACAGTGGCTCCAAACCGCTCGAACAGCCTGCAATAATAGAGATGGTTCCGGTGGGAGCGACCGTAGTAACATTGCAGTTGCGCAGCTCCTGCATGGGACGCACGCGGTGGCCACGCTCATCGCGCGCCGCTGTGGAATCCGGACCCCAGATGGACTTGGCCCACTCGTTGAACGGGCCGCGTTCCTTCGCCAGACGCTCGCTTTCCTTCTTGGCTTCGACGTCCAGGAACTGCATGACTTTGCGCCCGAACTCCACGCCTTCTAGCGTGTCGTACGCAATTCCAAGACGCACGAGCGCGTCGGCGAAACCCATCACGCCAAGTCCGATGCGGCGGATGCGCTTGGACAGCGCATCGATCTCCGGCAACGGGTACTTGTTGACGTCGATGATGTTGTCTAAGAAATGGGTTGTTAAGTGAATGTCTCTGCGAAAAGAATCCCAGTCGAGTCTTCCGTCATTCACATAAAAGCCGACGTTGATGGAGCCCAGGTTGCAGACGTCGTACGCCAGCAGCGGCTGCTCGCCGCACGGGTTCGTCGCTTCATACGCGCCGAGGTGCGGGACTGGGTTGTACCGGTTGGCTTCATCTATATAGAAGACCCCAGGCTCGCCCGTCCGCCAGGCGCCGAGGATCATCTTGTCCCACACCATCATGGCGTCGAGCTGGCCGACGACCTTCCTGGAGTGCGGATCGATGAGATCGTACTCCGAGCGGTTGCGCACGGCTTGCATGAACGCATCGGTGATCGCGACGGAGATGTTGAAGTTCGTGATCTGCGTCAGGTCTTCCTTGCAGCTGACGAACTGCATGATGTCCGGGTGATCCACACGCAGAATGCCCATGTTGGCGCCGCGGCGCGTGCCGCCCTGCTTCACCGCGTCCGTGCTGGCATCGTAAAGCTTCATGAAGCTCACGGGGCCGCTGGCGACGCCGGTGGTGCTGCGCACCATCGAGCCGGCGGGACGCAAATTAGAGAAGCTGAATCCCGTGCCGCCGCCGCTCTGGTGGATGAGCGCCATGTGCGCCAGCGTGTCGTAGATGCCGTTCTTGCCGTTGGACAACGAATCGTTGACCGGCAACACGAAGCACGCCGACAGCTGTCCCAGCGGACGACCCGCGTTCATGAGCGTGGGCGAGTTCGGGATGAACCGCCGCTGCGTCATGAGGAAATAGAATTGCTCCGCCACCTCGTTGACGGCCCCCTCCGATGCGCCGTAGCGACGATCCGCCTCGGCGACCACGGTGGACACGCGCCAGAACAGATCCTCCGGCTGCTCCACCGGTTGGCCCTTTTCGTTCTTTACCAGATACCTCTTTTCCAGCACCGTGCGGGCGTTGTTGGTGAGAGTGACTGGGCCGCTGGGCGGGTTAAGAGGTAGGGTCATTTTTCCTGCTCTGGGCTTGGGCTTTGGGCTGTGGATTCACGGCTTTGGTCCCTCCCAAAGCCCATGACCCAAAGCCCACAGCGTTTATAGTAGGGCGCGGATGATATCGGGACTCGTGAAACCGCGCCAGATCCTCTCTAAAGCGTTACCGCATAGTCGTTTGCGTTGCATACATCACGAAGCTGCGTTAAGAACATCTCAAACAAGCATCTTATTCGTTACTAATTGCGACGAAATGATTTAGCCTATTCCAAAAGGCAATCCGGCAGGCGTGCGCATCCGCAACTGCAATTTAATCAATTACTTAGCACACGTCGAGCTGTTCGAGATTCGAGACAAGAAAAGATGCACACAACTCATCCACACGTGTGGACTCATGTGGACTTGCTCCGTAACACGAAGGGCTGTGGGCGACCTATAGCCCGACCCCCACAGCCCATAGCAGCTTTACATCCATGTCCGCCGTCCTGACTAGCCCCAAACCCACAGCCCAGAGCCCAGAGAGGTTCTTTAATAGAGAATTGTCCTGGCTGGACTTCAACGCCCGGGTGCTGCACGAGGCCATGGACGAGCGCACCCCGCTGCTCGAGCGGGTGAAGTTTCTCGCCATTTTCAGCAGCAATCTCGACGAGTTCTTCATGGTGCGCATCGCTGGGCTCAAGCGCCAGGTCGCCGCCGGCGTGTCGCAACCGTCGCCCGATGGGCTCACACCGCAGCAGCAGCTGGACGCGATCTCCGAACGCGTCGCGCTTTTGCTCGAGCGACAACAGGCGTGTCTCGCCGACCTGCTGGATCTCCTGGGCGCTCACGATGTCCGGCTGGTGGACATCGAGACGCTCACAGCCGCCGAATTCAGCGCACTCGACGAATACTTCGAGCGCGAGGTGTTCCCCGTACTCACGCCACTCGCGCTCGATCCGGGGCATCCTTTCCCCTACATCTCGAACCTCACGATCTCGCTCGCGGTGCGGCTACGCGATCCGGATGACGGCTCGATGCACCTGGCGCGCGTGAAAGTTCCCAAGAGCTTGCCGCGCTGGGTGCCGGTGAGCGAACGTCCCACGCAATTCGTCCCGATCGAGCAAGTGATCGGCACCAACCTGGGCTCCCTGTTCCCGGGCTACGAAGTGGCCAGCTACCACGCGTTCCGCTTGACGCGCTACTCCGATCTGGAGATTCCTGACGCCGAGGAGCCGGAAGATCTGCTGGCCACCATCGAAGAGCAGGTGTTCAACCGGCGCTTCGGCGAAGTGGTGCGCATCGAAGTCGAGACAGGGATGCCGGTGGAGATGCGCGAGCTGCTGCTGGACGAGCTGCGCCACGAAGGTGCGGGCGCGTCGCCGTTGGCCGAGCGCGACATCGTGGACGCCGGTCCGCTGCTGGACCTGGGTGACCTGAGCGTGTTCGCCGCGCTGGAGCTGCGCGCGCTCAAACCGCCACCGCTGCAGCCGTCGGTACCCGCCGAGCTGCGCGACCTGAACCGGCCGATCTTCGACGTCATTCGCGAAGGCGACATCCTGCTGCACCATCCGTTCGACTCGTTCTCCGCCAGCGTCGAGCGCTTCATCGACGAAGCCGCCAACGACGACAACGTGCTGGCCATCAAGATGACGCTGTACCGCACCAGTGGCGACACGGCCATCGTGGACTCGTTGATTCGCGCGGCGCAACGGGGCAAGCAGGTGGCGGTGCTCGTGGAGCTCAAGGCGCGGTTCGACGAAGCCAACAACATCTCCTGGGCCCGCACGCTCGAAGACTTCGGTATCCACGTGGCCTACGGGTCAGCGACGCTCAAGATCCACGCGAAGACCGCACTGATCGTCCGCCGCGAGATGGACGGCGTGCGTCGCTACGTGCACCTGGGCACCGGGAACTACAACTCGCGCACCGCGCGGCAGTACACCGACGTCGGGCTGCTCACCTGCAGTCCATCCATCGGCGCGGACGTGAGCGATCTGTTCAACTCGCTCACCGGTTATTCGCGGCAGCGCTTCTATCGAAAGCTGTTCGTGGCGCCCGTGGACCTGCGTCGGCGTTTCCTGGAACTGATCGAGCGGGAGGCGCAGCACGCGCGCGCAGCACGTCCGGCGCACATCATCGCCAAGACCCCGGCGCGAGCTCCGCCATTCGCCTGGTCAACCTGGGAATCGTGGTCAGGCGCAGCCGGACGGCGGAATCGATGG